>PLFA01000084.1:17496-27061 GCA_003136615.1 Caulobacteraceae bacterium
TCGCAGAGGCCCGTGGCCTCGGCCTCGGGGATGACGGTCCACACCGACGATGATTTGGCCCGCACCTCACAGCCGTAGCCGCCGCACAGGCCGCACTGGGCGCAGGGCGGGCGACCCTTATAAAGCACCGAATTGATCGCCATCGGCGAGGGGAAGGGATGCAAGCCGAGCTTGCGTCCGCCGCGCTCGAACAGGACGCCGGACGACTTCACCGGCAGCGGCGGCATCGGATAGGGCTTGCTGCGCCACGGATCGAAAGGGCTCGCGCCGGCCAGACCCGAGACGCCCACTTCCCACTCCACCTTGGTGTAATAGGGTTCCAGTTCGGCATAGGTGATGGGCCAGTCCACCAGGCTCGCCCCCGCGATGGGCCCCAGCCGGCTGCCCTCGATGAAGTCGATCTCGTGCAGACGCCAGAAGTTGGCGTTGAAATGCGCGCTGCTGCCCCCAACGATACGCGCATAGGTCAGCGGGTTTCTCCCCGTGGCGCGTTCGGCCTTCTTGTCTGGGGTACTCCGGAACGACTGCGGATTGGTGGCCGGGTTGTTGGTGATCCCGGAGAGGTAGCTGTACTTCAACTCGTCGTGCTCGAAATCGCTGGGCGCCATGCGCGGGCCCTGCTCCATGACGACGACGCTGTGTCCGGCGCGGGAGAGTTCCCGCGCCATGATGCCGCCGGACGCGCCGGAGCCGACGATGACGAAATCGATCGCCTCGCTTGGCAAGTATGTCTTGCGGTCCATGTCCATCGGTCCGGCTCCCTCAGGCGGTGTGGGGCTGCGTGCCGGGATAGGGCGTAAAGCCCGCATAATCCTGGTCGTAATAGCCAAAGGGCGGCGACCAGACATGGTGATTGACCACCCCGATCAGCTTTGAGCCCAGGCCGTCGTGGTTGCCGCCATACTTGGGCAAGGCGATGAGGCCGAGCACGGTGAGGCGCCGCACCGCCATGAAGAAGGGCGTCGTGTCCACTTCGTGCAGCCAGGCGATCTGCTGCGCCTCGGCCGCCGCGGAGAAGGGCGCCCCGGCGCCATAGCGCGCGGCATAGGCCTTATCGAACGCGGCCAGACCCTCCCGGAAGGACGGCGCCTGAGCCGCGAAAAAACCGCCCAGCGCATTGTCGATGAACTGGACGGCGCCGGCCTCCCGAGCCCCCGGGGTGTCGCCGCCAGGCACGATCAGGTTGGCGATGGCGTCGACCTCGGCCGCTTCGGCGGCGCTCAGCGTGGCGAGGGTGGCGGGGGTCGTGGGGGCCACCATCATCATCATGTCGTGGCCCATGGGCTCGGCGGCCGCGGCGATCTGCGGCCAGTTCATGGCGATCCAGCTCGCGCTGCCCAGGGCGCTAATGGCCGCCAGAAATTGGCGGCGCGAAGATTCGGGCTGTTCCATGGGGCGCTCCGGATAGGGCTGGAACATCGCCGGTCCCAGCTTTGGCACCGTACACGCCAGCTATTGAGGCGCCACAAGATGCGCCTCTCCCCTCAATGGCCGCGCACATTTGGTGAACAGTTGGTCAATCTTCGACGCCGACTGACGGTCAGCAGGGCGCCTTCCCGAACCGTCTCAATAATCCGCCTTCAGCGACAAATAGACCACCTCGCCATGGCTCCCACCCTGTTCCCATGCCGGGCCGGCCGAGGTGAGCAGGGACCAGTGCTTTGTAAGCCGATAGGTCGCGCCTAAGTTCAGCGCGGTGTAGCCGCCGCCCAACTGTGTGTTGGCGGTCTGTCCAAACACCTCGCCGCCCAGCGAAAGCCGAGGGCCAAAACTTCGGGTTAGGGCGAGGCCGCCTTGCCAGAAGTCCCTCTGATCCAGGCCGGGATTGATCTGATAGCCGCCGCCGCCGAACAGCGACCAGGGGCCGAAATCCTTCTCCGCCCAGAGGGGCAGGAAGAGATTGACCCGGCTGATGCCAAACCGGTCGACGACCGGGATGAAGATGCGGGGAAAGAGGCTCACCGCGGGAAGCCAGCTTCCGTCTGACTGGTGGAGGAACTTATACTTCACCGCCAGTTCGATATTTCCTGGGCCCCCGCGCAGCCCCTCACCCAGATCGTCGCTCCCATTCTCAAAGCCGAAGGGGATCACGGCGGTCAGCTGCAGGTCCTTCGCCCCGCCATAGTTGAGGTCCAGGCCCGTCTCGCCCTGCAGTCCGCCCGCGCCGCCCTGGGCCGTGGCGAAGTTATAGATTTCCCAGTGGCCGGTATCCGTCGGCTCCGGATCGTCGCTGAGATAGGGCGGCCCCGCCAGGGCTGGCGCCGCGTTGAGCATAAGGCTGGCGGCAGCGAAAATCCCGATTTGGCGGCTTGCGAAACCTCGCGTCATGGTTGAGGTGTCGCCACCTTCGCGAAGAGAGGCAAGGGGTTATGGGCGGCCATTCTGCGAGCGGCGTCGCGGGCGAGGCCCCCAGTAAGGCGCCTCCGGCCATCGCCATGTTCTGGCTGGTGAAAATCCTCGCCACCACGGCGGGGGAGACAGGCGGCGACTCGGTCTCCATGTCGCTGAAGCTTGGCTACGTGGCGGCCACCCTGATCTTCCTGGGGTTCTTCCTTGTGACCCTCGTCGGGCAGATCGCCGCCCGCCGCTACTACCCCTGGACCTACTGGTTGCTGGTTGTGGCCACGACCCTTGTGGGCACGACGACCTCAGACATGATCGATCGGACCTTCCATCTCGGCTATGTGAAGTCTTCGGCCATGCTCTTGGCTTTGGTCGTGCTCGTGCTGATCGCCTGGCGCCTCACGACCGGCCGGATCGAATCCGACAATATCGCGAGCCGCCGCGATGAGATCTTCTATTGGCTGACCATCCTGGTCTCCAACACCCTCGGCACGGCGCTCGGCGATTTCACCGCCGATGATACGGGCCTGAATCTGGGCTTCGAATGGGGCGCGGCCCTGTTCCTCGGCCTCATCGCCCTCGTGGCGGTCATCCATTTTCTGAAATGGGCGCCCCAGGCCGTGCTTTTCTGGGCCGCCTATGTGCTCACGCGGCCTCTGGGCGCCACGCTTGGCGACACCCTCACCAAGCCCCACGCGGAAGGCGGCTTCGATTTCGGGCGCATCCTGGCGACGGCGGTGATTGGTGTGGCTATGGTGGCGCTTGTGGCTCTTACGCCCAAGCTGCGGCGGCCAACGACAGTGGATTCATAAAGGAAGCCTGACATGACAACTCACCGGCTTGCCCCGCTCGCCGCGGCCCTCGCCCTCTCCTTTAGCGCCGGCTCCGCCCTGGCCCTGGATCCTCCGGCCATCAAGGCGGCGGTGGATGAGGCTTTCGTCGCCGATTACCCGCACCTCAAGGCCCTCTATGAGGACATCCACAGCAACCCCGAACTGGCCATGCAGGAGGACCGCACGGCCGCCAAGCTGGCCGCTGAAATGCGCGCCCTCGGCTTCACGGTGACCGAGCATGTGGGCAAAACCGGGATCGTCGCGATCTACCACAATGGCCCGGGCCCCATGGTCCTGGTGCGCACCGAACTCGACGCCCTCCCGATGGAGGAGAAGACCGGCCTTGCCTATGCCAGCACCGCGAAGCAGATCTGGAATGGCAAGGAGACTTTCGTCGACCATAGCTGTGGCCACGATATCCACATGACCGCCTGGGTGGAGGCGGCCAAGGACCTTATCGCCCTGAAGGACAAATGGCACGGAACCCTGATGTTCATCGGCCAGCCGGCGGAGGAGGCCGTGGGCGGCGCCAAGGCCATGCTGGCCGACGGTCTCTTCCAGCGCTTTGGCAAGCCCGATTACGGTTTCGCCCAGCATGTCAGCAACGCGCCCTATGGAACCATCTCCTATAAGGCGGGTGTCATTTCCTCCAATTCCGACTCGCTCGATATCCATTTCATCGGCCGGGGGGGGCATGGCTCCATGCCCAGCGCGACCATCGATCCGATCCTCATGGCCTCCCGCTTCGTGGTGGATGTGCAGAGCGTGATCAGCCGGGAGAAAGACGCCGCGGCCTTCGGCGTCATCACCATTGGCGCTATTCAGGGCGGAAGCGCGGGCAATATCATCCCCAGCGACGTGATCCTGCGCGGCACGATCCGCAGCTATAGCGATGAGGTGCGTCAGAAACTCTGGGACGGCATCCAGCGCACCGCCAAGGCCGAGGCCCTGATGGCGGGCGCGCCAGCGCCGGAGGTGATGATCGCCCGGGGAGGTGAGGCGGTGATCAATGACGACGCCCTGGCGGCCAGGACCGGCGCGGTCTTCAAGGCGGCCTTTGGCGACAATGTTTCGGTGGACACCGCCCCAGGGGCGGCGAGCGAGGACTATTCCGAGTTCATCATGGCCGGCGTGCCCTCCCTCTATTTCGGCCTGGGCGGCTATGACCCGGCTAAGATCGCCCAGGCCAAGGCGGGCGGCCCGCCCCTGCCGGTGAACCACTCGCCGTTCTTCGCCCCGACGCCGGAGCCATCGATCAGGACCGGGGCGGAGGCTATGACCTTGGCGGTGATGAGCGTTCTGGGGAGCTGAGGGCGCTCAGGGCCTCTGCGACGCTGGGAAAAATATGATCGGCGCCGATCAGATCGGTGAGCCCGAGGCGGGCGAAGGCCTCCTCGGCGGCCACTGACTCCAGGCGGGCCACGGCGATGTCGACCCCGGCGGCCCGGCACGTCTTCACCACGCCCGCCAGTGCGCGCGCGGCGGTGAAATCGATCATCACCACGCCGGCGGCCTCCAAGACCGCGAGTTTCACCGCGCTTGCGCCTGGCTTCACCCCGGCCAAGAATTCTCTGGCGAACCCGTCGGCATTGAGGAAGGTGAGGGGAGCGGGGAAGGAGAGGACGGCGACGCCCGGCAGGCTCTCCCCGGTCGTGCGCGCCCACCAGACCGACGAACCGGGGATGCGGCTCATGGGTTGGACCTTGATCCGGGCGCCGGACCAGACGCCGTGCAGGATCGAGAGGGCGACGCCGAGCGCGACGCCCCACGCGATGGGCAGGACAATAAGGCCCGCCGTGGTGGCCGCCGTCAGGCCAAGCTCGGCGGGGCTGCGGCGAAAGATCATCGCCATGTCCTTCAGGCGNNGCGGTCAGGCCGGCCAGTTGCGATCGCGCCCCGGCCTCCGCCACAATGGCTGTGCGCGGCGGACTTGCGTCCACTGGGAAGGCCCCGAAGAAACCGGCCAGAGCATTGCCAAGACCCACGCCGCGAAAGTCGCCGTCCACATCCGCAGCGTCCCCGGCATCCACGAAGGCCCGGCTCACCGCCGCCGATTGCACCATCACCACCAGAGCGATCAGCAGGGCCAGGGGGGCGAGGCGACCCCATTCACTGGGGGCGAGGCGCGGGGCCGAGAGGTTTGGCAGGCCCCCCTCCACGCGACCCAGAAGGGCGACGCCGTGGCGATCAAGATGCAGGGCGCCGACCGCAAGTGTGGCGAGAACCAACGCCGCCAGCGCGCTCGGCGCCCGACGCGAGACCCGCTCGCCAAGGGCGATAATCGCCAGCACCCCGAGCGCGAGGGCCACGCTGTAGGGGTTGGCGCGGGGCGCCGCGATGGCGAGAGAGAGGAGCTGAGGCAGGATCTCGCCCCCAGGATTGGCGAGGCCCATGGCGGCCGGCAATTGGGAAGACAGGATATGAAGGGCGATCCCGGCAAGGAATCCCGTCATGACCGGGATGGATAAGAGATCGCCGACCCAGCCCATGCGGCATGCTCCCCCCACGAAGACCAAGACTCCCACCATGATCGCCAGCGCCGCCGCCAGAGCCGCGTAGTGGGGCGTGCCCGCCGCCGCCAGGGTCACCAGGACCCCCGCGAAGATCGGCGCGATGGTGGAGTCCGCGCCCGAGGACAGGGGCCGGCTCGCGCCCAGCAGGGCAAAGCCCAGAGCGCCCGCCAGAAAGGCGAAGAAGCCCAACTCCGGCGGAAGGCCCGCCAGCCGTGCGGTGGCCATCTGCTCGGGAACGGCGATGGCCGCCAGGGTCAGGCCGGCGATCAAATCTGGTGCGATCCAGCCGGGTTTGTAGCCGGCGAAAGAGGTCAGAACGGGCCAGGTCCGGCCTTGGGTCATGTTTTGATCTCCGCGCCGACGATTTGGCCCCCGCTGGCGGCATGGGCTAAAGCGCACTTCCTTCTCGCCCCATGAGGCCCCGTTTGCGAGTCATCTGGCTGATATTGCTGTCCGTGGCGCTCAGCGCCGCCGCGCCGGCCCCGGCCCCGCGCGCGCCGGACGCCGACCTGCAATCAGTGCTTGAACAGGCCAATTCGGAAATCCGCGCCGTGGGGGCGGGCTTCCGCACCGACAGCCTGAGCGATACCGAAATCAAGTCGCGCCTGGCCGCCATCGGCCCCATCGAGACCCGGCTGGAGGCGCTTCAGAACGATATCAGCCCGCGCCTCCAGGACGCGCAGGCGCGTCTCGGCCAACTGGGCGCCGCCCCCGCCAAGGGTCAACATGAGGACCCCAAGACCTCCGAGGTTCGCCGCCGGCTCGACCGGGCGGTGACCATTCTCGAGGATGATCAGCGGCAGGCCAAGCTGCTCAGCCTGGAAGGCCAACAAATCAGCGACGTGCTCACCGCGCGCCTGCGCGAGAATTTCGAGGCGCGCCTCTCTTCGCAGAGCCGTTCGATCTTCGACATCTCGCTCTGGCGCATGTTCGCCGCCAGCGCGCCGAGCGACGCCAGCCGTTTGGCGCAGTTTGTCTCAGATCAGACCGAAGCCTTCACCGATCAGGCCGGGACCCCGCGTGAGGTGGGCCTGCTCGCCGGCGCCCTGGCCCTGGCGCTCATTCTGCTGATTCCCGCGCGCCTGCTGCTGATCACTTTGGGCCTGCGCCGCGCCGCCCGGGACGACGCTCACACCGCCCAGACCAAGGGTCTTCTGGCTGTTTGGCGGGTGGTGGTGGGCACGGCGACCACCTTGGTGGCGGGGCTCATCCTGCGCGCGGCCCTGGAGGACGCCCAGGCCCTCTCGGAGACCGCCGACACCGTCGCCGCCCTGGCGGTGCGCGCCCTGACCTTCGCCGCCTTCATCGAGAGCCTGGGCCGCGCCCTTCTCGCGCCGCGCAACCCCGTCTGGCGCCTTGCGCCCATCTCCGATGGCGTCGTGAAGCGCGTGGCCCCATTCCCGATTCTGATCGGGGCGGCGGCGGGTGTCGCCACGTTCATCGCCGGGTTTGACGCCGCGGTGGGCCTTAGCCTCGGCGCCCAGGTGATCGCCGACAATGTCGCGGTGTTCATTGAGGTCGCCGCGGTCGCCGGCGCTTTGGTTGCCATGGGCCGTGCGCGCCTGGCGCATCTGGCCACGCCCGAGGCGGCGGGAGAGGCGCGCCTGCCTTGGATCCTCGCCGCCCTGGCCGGTTGGCTCGCCGTGGCGACCTCCGTGGTCGCGGCCCTTATCGGCTATCTGGCCTTCGCCGCTTTCCTCATGCGTGAGGCCATATGGGTCGGCGCGATCCTGGGTCTGCTTTTCCTCCTGATCCGCCTGGCGGACGAGATGATACCCCGTCTGCTCTCGCCCCAACGCTCTCTCGGCGCCGCGCTGAGCACGGGCTTGGGATTGACGTCCTCCGCCATCGACCAGATCGGCGTGCTCGCCTCTGGCGTCACCCGCGTGACCCTGCTGGTTTTTGGCTGGGCGGCCATTGTCGCCCCCTTTGGCGCCAGCGCGGGAGACATTTTCGGCCGCATCACATCCACCAGTTTCGTCCTGCACCTGGGCAAGGCCGAGGTTTCGCCCGGCGCCATTCTGGGCGCTATCGCCCTCTTCTTCATCGGTCTGGCCCTCACGCGAGCGGTGCGCAAATGGCTGGAAGGACGCTACCTTCCCAAGACCCAGCTCGACATCGGCGTGCGCACCTCTCTCGCCGCGGGGGTGACCTATCTGGGCGGCGGCGTCGCGATTCTGGTCGCCTTCACCTATCTGGGTCTCAGTTTCAGCCAGATCGCCCTTTTCGCCAGCGCCCTTTCCGTGGGCATCGGCTTCGGCCTCCAGGCCATTATCGGCAATTTCGTCTCCGGCCTGATCCTCCTGGCCGAGCGGCCTGTGCGGGTGGGGGATTGGATCGCCCTCGGGGATCTGGAAGGCGATGTGCGCAAAATTTCGGTGCGGGCCACGGAGATCGAAATGGCCGACCGATCGCGTCTCATCGTGCCGAACAGCGATCTGATCTCTAAAACCGTGCGCAACGTCACCCATTCGAGCGCCTCCGGGCGCGTGCGGATCGTCCTCAAGGTTGTGGATAGCGCCGATCCCGTAAAGGTGCGGGAGATCCTCCTGACGCACCTGAAGGCGCACAAGAGCGTGCTGAAGGACCCGGCGCCGGGGGTCTATCTGACCAATGTCGCCGACGGCGCTTTGGAATTCACCTGTCTCGCCTATCTGCACTCGCCGCGCGACGCCTTCCGGGTGAAGAGCGAGCTGCTGTTTCAGATCGTGCCGGATTTGAAGGCTCAGGACATCGGACTCTCCAACTCCACGCCTGTGGTCAATGTGGGCCTCGGCGACCGCCAGATCGAGCCGAAGCCGCCCGAGTGATGGGCCGTGCGTCTAACGTCCATTCACGACTGGCGCCGCGCCCGGAACGTTCCTAAATTTCATCCGTTACGGTGCAGCTTTGGCAAGGGATAAGGTGCTCGCATGCGTCGCTTCAGCCTGGTTTCGATTCTCGCGGTTGGCGTTCTCGCCATGGCGCCTGGCGCCTTCGCCAAGACGCTCCACTTCACCGCCGTTCTGGATGGCGAGCATGAAACCCCGCCCAATGAGACCACCGGGACCGGAACGGCGGATGTGAGCTTCGACACCCACACCCACACCCTNNTGAGCCCGGCAAGGCCGCGGGCGTGGTCGTCAAGCTTGGGCCCGATGTGACAAGCCCCATCACCGGCTCCGGCCCGCTCACGACCGACCAGGAGGGCTGGCTGCGTAAGGGCCTCCTCTATGTGAACGTTCACACAGCCGCCCATCCGCCCGGCGAGATTCGCGGCCAGGTGGTGGCCGCCCCCTAGATTCGGCCCCTAGCTTTCGGCTCTCCCGCCCTTTAACTCCGGTCCCGCGTTTGGGAGCGGAGCCGATGGGAACTCAGAGTCTGATGGCGTGTTGCGGCGGCGCGCTCGCGGTGCTGTTGGGCGCGGCGGCCATGGCCCAGTCCGCGGCACCCGTGGCCCCGCCGGCCACGGAGGCCCTCGGTCGCACGGTGCTCAAGGATCTGGTGGAGATCGACTCCACCCACGCCCACGGGTCCACGGGCGCCGCGAAATATGTCGCCGCGCGTCTGATCGCGGGAGGGTTTTCCCCGGAAGACGTTCAGGTGCTGATCCCGGCGGATCACCCCACCAAGGGCAATGTCGTCGTGCGTCTGCACGGCTCGGGCGCCGGCAAGGCGATCCTCTATATCGGCCATCTCGATGTGGTTGAAGCGAACCGCGCCGACTGGACCTATGATCCCTTTATTCTGACCGAGGCCGACGGCTGGCTGTATGGGCGCGGGACCATCGACATGAAGGGCCAGGATGCGGCGATGATCGCGTCCCTGATCCGCATGAAGCAGGAGGGTTACGTCCCACAGCACGATATCATCATCGCCTTTACCGCCGATGAGGAG
>PLFA01000138.1 GCA_003136615.1 Caulobacteraceae bacterium
GGGCTGGAGAGCTTCGGCAAGCCTGGCAATTATATGGCGCGCCAGATCGATCGCTGGACCAAACAGTACAAGGCCTCACAGACCGAGCCGCTCGAGACCCTGGAGCGTCTGATCGAATTCCTGCCGCGCACCGTGCCGGAGGACGACCAGACCACCATCGTTCATGCCGACTATCGCCTGGACAATATGGTGATGCACCCCACCGAGGCACGGGTCATCGCGGTGCTGGATTGGGAGCTTTCCACCCTCGGCAACCCGCTGGCGGATTTCACGAACCTGCTCATGCAATGGGTCAACGGCCCCCTGGCGGCTGTCCCGGACCTCGCCGCCCACGGCATTCCCACTCAGGAGGAATATGTCGCCGAGTATTGCCGGCTCACCGGGCGCGCGGGGATGCCTGATCTCAACTGGTACTTTGCCTACAATATTTTCCGTCTCGCCTGCATCCTCCAGGGGATCGTCGGGCGCGTGAGGGACGGCACCGCCAACAGTCCTCAGGCGGCCGCCATGTCCGAGCGTGTGCCGACGCTCGCCGCCGCCGCCTGGGCCTTCGCCCAGCGGGCCGGGGCATAAATGCCTCAGTAAGGAGGGCGCGGCGGTGCGTCGATAACCAGTTCGCGGCGAAGATCATCCAGACGCTGGTCGATATCGCGATATTGGTCGGGCGACAGAGCGCCATCCTCATTGCCGTCGCGATCAGCGGAGTCGATCTGGCGAACATCGTCCAAGCGCCGGAAATCCCGCCCCGCGGCGTCTCTTCCCAGGGAGCCATCGGCGAGTCGCTGATTGATCCGCGCTTCCAGGCGCGCTTCACGCTCGCGGGTGTCCCCGGCGCGGACGCCCGGGCCGCCATAGCCGAGCGGCCGGGGGCCATAAGACCCATCCGCCATGGGCCCGCTTTGGACCCACTGACCGTTGTTGTCGTAGCCGCCATAGGCGGGATCGCCACAATGATCGCCGCTTCCAGCCACCGATGCGCCCACCGCGGCGCCGCCGACCCCGCCGACAATCGTGCCGCCCGCGCGTCCGCCGCTCACCGCGCTCCCCAACAGGGCGCCCAGGCCGGCGCCGACGACGGCGCCCACGACTTGATCCCCTTGTTTCTGTTGCTCACAGGCCGGGTTCGGTTGAGCAAGCGCTGCTACAGGAGCCAGTGTGGCCACGGCTAAGCACACACGAATAATATTGATCGACATTTTTCTTAGCCTTTTTTGAGTCAGAGAGACTAAGACTTGATATGCGCCATGGTTCCATTTCCCAAGAGCTAACGGATATTATTGAAGATGAGGTGACGTTTGTAATATCACGCATCGCCGCGTGGCGCCTCGAGTCGGCGCTTGACTTCCTCGGCGAGGGTCTTGATGTCCAGGGGCTTGGGCAGGAAGGAGACATTGGGGTCCCCCTCGAGGAGGTCGGAGAACTCGGCCTCGGCATAGCCGGAGATGAAAAGCACCGGCGCTGATTGCAGATAGGGCCGCGCCGCCGCGAGAAGAGCCGGCCCATCCAGTCCCGGCATCACGACGTCAGAGATCATCAGATCGATGGCTCCCGCATGGGTCTGGGCCAGATCGAGAGCGGCCTCGCCGTCCGCCGCCTCCAGGACCTCATAGCCCCGCGCGCGGAGAAGGCGCGCTGTAATGCCCCGCACCAGGGCCTCGTCTTCCACAAGCAGGATCAGGCCCCGTCCGGAGAGATCGCGGCTGACAGGCCGGGGCGGCGGCGCGGGCGCGGGCGGCTGAAGGGCGGGGGGCGCGATGAAGGCCGGCAGAAAAATGCGCATTCGCGCGCCCTCGCCGGGGGCGGAATCCGCAACAACCCATCCGCCCGCCTGCTTGACCACGCCATAGACGGTCGCCAGGCCCAGGCCCGTTCCCTCGCCAAGGGGCTTGGTGGTGTAGAAGGGGTCGAAGATATTGCGCAGGACCTCCGGGGTCATGCCGGGACCATCATCGGCCACCTCGATCAGGGCCATGTCGCCCGCGGCGGGTTCCAGCACGCCAAGCCGCGCGGCCTCCGCGGGCGTCGCGCGGCGCACGCTCAAGGATATCCGGCCGCCCGGGGCCCCCGGGGCCCCGGGTCCCTCGCGCTCGCGCCCCGAACGGATGGCGTCCCGGGCATTGACCACAAGGTTCATCACGGCGTTTTCCAAAAGGCCGCGATCCAGCCGCACCGGAGGGATGTCACGCCCGTAATGGGTGCTAAGGGCGACGTCCTCTCGCAGAAGACGCCGGAGCAAGACCTCGAAGTCGCCTAGGGCCTCGCCAAGGTCGAGGGTGTCGCGCTGGACCGTCGCCTTGCGCGAAAAGGTCAGGAGTTGGCGGACCACCTCCGCCGCCCGTCCCACGGTCTCTCGGATTTCACTTAACGATTCATAGGCGGGGTCGCCCAGGGGGTGGCGCGCCAGAAGATCTTCGGCCCGCAGACGGATGGCGGTCAGCAGGTTGTTGAAATCATGAGCGACGCCGCCGGCCAACTGGCCCACGGCCTCCATCTTGTTGCGCTGAGCGAGCTGGTTCTGAACCGCCTTCTGCGCGGTGACGTCGAGCAGATGGGCGATGATCGCCGCCTCGGCATGGATCCCGGACCGACGCTTCACATAGAGATTCGCGGTAAGACCGGCGCGGGAGATGAGGCGCAGCTCGAAGGGACCCGAGCGCCCGGCCTTGAAGTTGGCATCCGCCTCGGCGCGTGATCCCTCCTCAATCAGATCGGCCAGGGTTTCGCCCTGTGCGGGAGGGCGCCCTACCAGGTCGCTGAACGCCGCGTTGGCCTCGATGATCGCCCCCGTGAAGGGATCCTCACCCGCGATCAGGGCGGCGGCGAAGGGGGCGGCGGCGATCGCACTTTCATCCCAAGCTCCCGTGGGCGACCGCGAGGGGACGATTGCGGCGGCGCGCTCCAAGCGCCCGAGACTTACGAGCAACCGGTCGGGCCCCAGGGCGGTGATGCTCGCGGGCCTGTCGCGGTCGCCGCATCTTAAGCTCCCCTCGCCGCGCCCCTCTTTCCGTGCGGCCTTGAAGGCGGCGAAGAGACCTTCCCCGTGGCGCAGCGGCCCCACCTCGTCACCGCGCGCCGCCTGGAACGCGGCATTGGCTAGGATAACCCGCCCGCTGGCCGCGCAGATGGCCGCCGGTTCGTCCAGGGCGTCCAGGATAAGGCCCGCCTCGTCCTCGCGCCGCTTCAGAGACCACGGAGGCCATCTTAGGCCGAAGCTCACCGCGGGGCGCCTGTCCCTAGGGGGCGCTCAAGCTGGCGGGCGGCCGCGGCGATGGAGAGCTTATCGCTGGGACGGTCCACGCTGTAATTGGCCTGACGCATGGCCTCCACGGATATGGCGCCAAGCAGGGGTCTGAAGGCCTTGGCCAGTCGGGCGTCCTCGGCGCGACCGGGCGCCAGAAGGATGACGGCGTCATAGGGGGGCAGAGCCTGCTTGGGATCGGCCAGCACCACCAGATGATCCGCGGCGATCCGCCCATCGCTGGAAAAGGCCGAGATCACATCCACAGATCCGTCCTCCAGCGAGCGGTACATGAAGGTGGGTTGATATGAGGTCATGGCCCCAAAGCCCAAGCCATAGGCCTTGCGCAGGGCGGTCCATTCGGGACGGGACAGGAATTCGAGATCCGCCCCGAACCTCAAGGAGGGCGCCTTGGCGGCGAGGTCGGCGAGGCTGCGAATGCCGAGGGCCCGGGCGCGATCAGGCCGCATGGCCAGCACATAGGCGTTCTCATAGCCCAGGGGTCCGAAGAGACGGACGCCGTCGCGCCGCATCAGGGCTGTCTTCACGTCGGCCAGCATGGCCTCGCGACCCGGATTATCGTGGCGGCCCAAGACATTGGTCCAAAGCGTGCCCGTATAGTCCACATAGGCGTCGATCTCACCGGCGGCGAGGGCGCGGTAGGCCGTGGCGGAGCCGAGATCTTCACTCTCTGTCGCCTTCGCCCCGGTGGCGGACACCTGATCGGCCATGACCCGGGCGAGGATATATTGCTCGGCGAAGTTCTTGGCCCCGATCTTATAGGACGGCCCCGCCGACGCCGTGAAAATCGGCAGGAGCGCCACGACCGAGCCGATCAAAAGGCCCGCCGACCCGATCAGGATGAGGCTGCGCCGGCGGTGGGTCAGGCCAGCCTCAATCAGCCCCAAAAGCTGGTCGGCGGCGAGGGCGAGAACCGCGGCGGCGGCGCAACCGAAGAGAACAAACACCCAGTTCTCGGTCTGCAGACCCTGAAAGATGTAGTTGCCAAGGCAGGTCTGGCCGACCGGCGTCGCCAGGGTGGCCGCGCCGATGGTCCAGACGGCGGCCGTGCGCACGCCCGCCATGATCACCGGCGCCGAAAGCGGAAGTTGAACCCAGAGGAGTTGCTGGCTCCCCGTCAGGCCGATGCCCCTGGCGGCCTCCATGACCGCGGGATCGACGCCGCGCAGGCCCGCCACGCCGTTCCGCAAAATGGGAAGCATGGAATAGAGGGTCAGGGCCATGACCGACGGCAGGAAGCCCAGGGCCGCGAAGCCCCAGCCGAACCAGCTCCGGGTCAAGGTCGAGAGGGCCAGCAGAAGGGGATAGAACAGCGCCAAAAGGGCGAGGCTCGGGATCGTCTGGATCAGACTGGCCACAAAGAGGCTGGGCCATCGTACCGTGGCGCTGCGGCTGGCGGCGACCGCCAGGGGCAGGCTGATGGCGAAGCCAATGCCAAGGGCGCAAAGGCTCAAAAGGACATGCTGAGAGAGATAGCCTGGCAGGAGACGCCAGGCGGCAAGGATGCGGTCATCCATCCGCCAGCGCCTCAAGCCGCCGCGCCTGGCGACGGGGGGTCTCCATCAGTGCCGCGACCACGGGGTCTGACTGGACGCCCATCAGATCACGCGGCGAGCCGTCCGCGCGCACCTGACCCTGATCCAGAACGAGGATACGGTCGGCGAGAAGCAGGGCTTCCATCATGTCGTGTGTGACCATGACCGTGGTCAGGCCCAGGCGCTCATGCAATGCGCGAAAGTCGCGGCCGAGGGCGTCCCGGGTCACGGGGTCGAGAGCGCCAAAGGGCTCGTCCATCAGCATCACTGACGGTCCCGCGGCGAGGGCGCGCGCCACGCCGACCCGCTGGCGCTGACCTCCNNGCCACGCTCATGTGGGGGAAAAGGCCCACCTCCTGGAACACATAGCCGATGCGGCGGCGCAGACGATGCAGGGGCTCTTCCCCCACCACCGCACCGGCCACCCTGACCACGCCCGAGGTCGGGGTGATCAGCCCATTGATCATTTTCAAGGTGGTCGTCTTGCCGCAGCCCGAGCCGCCCAGCAGCGCCACGAACTGGCCCTTCTCAATGGTGATCGATAGCGGCCCCGCGGCGCGGCGCCCCGCAAAGTCCTTGGTCACCGCATCGAAGCTGATCATGAGCCGCCCCCCGCACCACCCTCCTCCCTATCCGATGGGATAAGCCATGGGGTCATGATTTTTCCACAGCACCGTATGCGTCCGCCTCTTAGGCTAACGAGGCTTCAAATAGGCGCCGGCGGCAAGCCTTTTGCGCGCTTGAGGCGCCTCTTCCGGCCCGCCGAGAATGTCCCTTAAGCGCGGCGGGCGCGGGCGACAGTCTCCGCCCCGAGAGCGGAAAGCGCGGTCCGCACAATCCCCTCGGCGTCCAGACCCGCCAAGGCGTACATGGCCTCGGGCTTGTCCTGATCCTGGAAGATGTCGGGAAGCGTGAGGGTGCGAACCTTGAGACCGCGGTCCAGGGCGCCATGCTCGGCGAGAGCGTGCAGGACAAACGCGCCGAAGCCCCCCACCGAGCCCTCTTCGATAGTGATCAGGGCCTCATGCTCGCGGGCCAGGCGCAGGATCAGATCAATATCGAGCGGCTTGGCGAATCGCGCATCCGCCACGGTGGCCGACAGGCCCCGAGCGGCCAGAAGGTCCGCGGCCTTGAGGCTTTCAGCCAGGCGGGTGCCGAAGGAGAGAATGGCCACCGACGATCCCTCGCGGACGATCCGACCCCGGCCGATCTCCAACGGATCGGCGAAGTCGGGGATCGCCACGCCGACGCCCTCGCCCCGGGGAAACCGGAAGGCGCTTGGCCGATCATCAAGGGCCACGGCGGTGGAGATCATCCGGGCGAGCTCAGCCTCGTCGGCGGCGCCCATCACCACGAAACTCGGCAATTGCCCCAGAAAGCCCACGTCAAAACTGCCGGCGTGGGTGGCCCCGTCGGCGCCCACAAGGCCCGCGCGATCCACGGCAAATCGGACCGGCAGCTTCTGAATTGCGACGTCGTGGACGACTTGGTCATATCCGCGCTGCAGGAAGGTGGAATAGATGGCCGCGAAGGGCTTCATGCCGTCGGCCGCCAGGCCCGCGGCGAAGGTCACCGCATGCTGCTCGGCGATTCCCACGTCGAAGGTGCGGGTGGGGAACCGCTTGGCGAAGATGTCGAGACCGGTGCCCGACGGCATCGCGGCGGTGATACCCACGATCGTCGGGTCCCGCTCGGCATGCTTTACCAACTCATTGGCAAAGACCTTGGTGTAACTGGGCGCATTGGAGGGCGGCGGCTTGGCCTGTTGGCCGGTCACCACATCGAACTTCACCACCGCGTGGAGCTTGTCGGCGGAATTTTCCGCCGGCTCGTAGCCCTTGCCCTTCTGGGTGACCACGTGGATCAGGACGGGGCCGTCGTCGATCTGCCGGACATTGCGCAGCACCGGCACGAGATGGTCAAGATTATGGCCATCGATGGGGCCGACATAATAGAACCCCAGTTCCTCGAAGAGCGTGCCGCCGGTGGCCATGCCCCGGGCATATTCCTCGGCTTTTCGCGCCATGTCCTTGAGCGGACGGGGCAGACGGTTCGCGACCTCCTTGCCCAGTTTGCGAACGCGCTGATACGCGCCCCCAGACACCAGCCCCGCGAGATAGGCGCTCATTCCACCCACCGGCGGGGCGATCGACATGTCATTGTCGTTGAGAATGACGATCAGGCGGCGGGTGGCCTCGGCGGCGTTATTCATCGCCTCATAGGCCATGCCAGCGCTCATGGAGCCGTCGCCGATGACGGCGATCACGGAGTTGTCGTCCCCGCGAAGATCCCGGGCCACGGCGAATCCCAGAGCCGCCGAGATGGAGGTGGCGGCATGAGCCGCGCCGAAGGGGTCATAGGCGCTCTCTGAGCGCTTGGTGAAACCTGAAAGGCCGCCACCCTGGCGCAGGGTCCGGATGCGATCACGCCGACCGGTGAGGATCTTGTGTGGATAGGCCTGGTGGCCGACATCCCAGATCACGATATCCCTTGGCGTTTCAAACACATGATGCAGGGCCACGGTGAGCTCGACGACGCCAAGGCCCGCGCCCAGATGGCCGCCGGTGGTGGACACCGCGTGGACCGTCTCTTGCCGAAGTTCGTCTGCCAATTGGCGAAGTTCGCCGATATTGAAATCGCGCGTGTCCGCCGGATCGGACACCTTATCAAGGAGTGGCGTGGATGACGTCATCTTCAAACCTGTCAAAACCTCCCGCCGCTTGGCCGTGATGGCCATCGGCGAATTGGAAAGGCTTCCCCTCTTCCTTCAGCCGCTCAGGACTTACGGTCCAGAACGAAATCCACGGCGCTCTTAAGAGGCCCCCCACGCTCGCCAAAAGGATCAAGATGGGCCTTGGTCTGAGCGACCAGATGGTTGAGCCGCTCCTTAGCCGCGTCAACCCCGAGTAGGGTTACATAGTTAGCCTTGCCCTTTTCCGCATCCTTACCCGCCGCCTTGCCCAAAATTGCCGTCTCGCCCTCGGCGTCCAGAATATCATCGACGATCTGGTAGGCCAGCCCGATATCCCGACCGAACGCCATGAGGGCGTGCCGTTCGCCATCCTTGGCCCGCGCCATGACCAGCGGCAACTCGAAAGCGGCGGCGATGAGCGCGCCGGTCTTCATCCGTTGCATGCGGGCCACGGCGCCCAGATCGCCACGAACCCCCAGAAGGTCGATCATCTGGCCGCCACACATGCCCTGGGCGCCCGAGGCCAAGGCCAGGCGCCGAACCAACTCCGACCGGATCGCCCCATCCTCATGCGTATCGACATGAGCCATGATCTCGAAGGCGACGGTGAGCAGCGAATCGCCCGCGAGAACGGCGGTGGCTTCGTCATAGGCCCTATGGACGGTGGGCCGCCCACGCCGAAGGTCATCGTCATCCATGCAGGGCAGGTCATCGTGNNAGATCGAAGATCCGCCCGGTTTCTAGAGCAAAGAATGGGCGCAGGCGCTTGCCTGGCCCCAAGGCCGCATATCGCATCGCCTCGGTGAGGCGCGACTCGGGCCCATCGGCGCGGGGCAAGAGTTCATCCAGCGCCACGGTGACCAGATCGGCAACCTCGGCGATACGCCGGGCGATGTCGTCCTGAGCTTCGATCATCCGAACGCCGCCGGCTCGACGCCCACGGCTCCCGCCGGTCCCAGAATAATGCTTTCCACCTTGAGCTGAGCCGCCTTCAGCTTGGTCTCACAATGGGCGCGAAGCCGCGCGCCACGGCGGTAGACATCCACGGCGCGCTCAAGATCGGCGTCGCCGGATTCCAGCTCCGCGACAATCCGCTCCAGCTCGCTCAGGGCCTGCTCAAAGCTGAGCGCGGCGATATCGGTGTCTTCGGTCATCGTCATTATCCGCAGAGTCCGGCGGTCTTACCCCTAGTGATCACAATCGGCGAATCGAAGCGCTTTTCCGCCCCGCTCGGTCATCGGGGCTGTTTTGGAACGTCGATTGAGGCGCTTCAAGGGCGCGCGGTGACGTGACCGAAACAAGCAACGCCGATCGGTTTCAAATTAGCGAGGCTCGAAGCGGCGCGCGCTCCAGTATTGGAAACCCTCATTCTGGGCGAGGCGCCAACCCCGCGCCATGAGCGCCCGGCCCACCATCAGATTGAAGAAGCCGTGGGCCACCACGAGAACCTCCTCGCCTTGAGCCGACCTGGCAATCAGGGACTCCGCCGCCCGGCTCGCTCGGAGCTTGGCCTCGGCATAGGATTCCTGGCCCTCATTATGGCCCAGCAACCACCAGCAGATTCGCGAGATCACGCCCCACTGGCGCGGCGGCAGTTTCAGCCATTCCGGCAGGGGCGGCGGTGGCAGAGGCGCCTCGATGAACATAGAATCTTCAGCGAAGCGGCGACCGGCGGTGATCGCCGTGGCGCTTTCGATGGCCCGCGGACGCGTGGAGGCAATCAGCACATC
>PLFA01000004.1 GCA_003136615.1 Caulobacteraceae bacterium
CGGCGCGGATGAATTGCATCTGTACCTGCATTCAGGCCGGGGCCCGTGCGGCCACAGCTAAGCGATTGTCGTCTGCGAAGATGTGGATGGCTTATTCGCCGCCTTCCGTGCGCGCGACCTGGTGGTCCCGGTTCGGCCGCACTCCCCCGTTCACGAAGCCCCCCTGGACCAGACCTGGGGCACGCGGGAGGTTTATATTGACGATCCCTGCGGGAATACGCTCTGTTTTCAGCAGCGTTGATTCCCGTCGCTTGGCGGCGGAGCGACCACACGCTGCTCTAGGATTTCAGGGGGTATCCAAATGCGCATGAGTCTCTTCACGGGCGCCTTGGCGGCGGCCTTGACCATGGCTGCGACCGTCCACGCCGAATCCCCTTGGTACATCGCCGTCGACGGCGGCGGCTACTTCCGATCGAGCGACACGAAACAGGTGCCTTTTCAACAATCCTTTCCGCCGTTCGCGTACGTACCGGGCCATCAATCTCTCAGCTTCAGCCCAGGCTGGACAGTCCATCTGGCGGTAGGGCGCTATATAACGCCACGACTGCGGCTGGAGGCCGAGCTGGGGGTCGCCGACTATTCGAGTTCCCGAACCACCTATGCACCCAATAGCGCCTCGGCTGGCAACACCTTGGCGTATCCGGTGGGGGGCTACAGCCTCCCGGCCTCGGGCGACGGCGGGGACCCCCACTACCAACGGATCACGGAGGGCATGAACCTCTATTATGATCTGCCGAAGCTCCCGCTTGGCCTCACGCCTTATGTGGGTCTTGGCGGAGGGGTCTGGGAGGGACGCAGCGACCGAACCCTTTCGGTCGCCGCGGGCCCGTATCCAGACGACTATATTTTCACCTATTCAGGCGGCGGCTCTACCGTGGGTGGCTACGGCATGGTCGAGGGCGGTCTGGCGTTCAGGTTGTCGCGACATTGGTCAATCATCCCCTCCTACCGCTTTCAGGTATCTTCCGGCGCCGGCTATTTCCCCTTTACCAACACCAAGGACAGCCACAACGAGGTCGCCAATATTGCTAAGATGGCGCTCAGGTACAGATTCTGAGGCGTCGGACGTTCCTGAGCCGACGAAAGCGACGCGGTTCCCTCTTGGGCGGTCAGCCCTTGGGCAGTTGTTTCGCGGTCCAGCCGCCGCCCAGCGCCTCGATCAGGGAGACGGCCGTGGCCAGGCGGCTGGATTCAATCTGCACCTGGCTGAGTTCCGCCGAAAGCGCCGCGGCTTCCGCCGCCGCCACGGTCGTGTAGTCCACCGTCCCGGCATTATATTCGTTATAGGTAATGGTCTGGTTCTCCGCCGCCGCCTTGGCCGCCGCGGTTTGGAGGGTCAGTTCGGAGCCATAAACCCGCTGGGCGGCCAGATTGTCCTCGACGTTCTGGAAGGCGGTCAGGGCGGTCTGGCGGTATGTGGCCACGGCCTCATCATATTGCGCTCTGTATTGCCGCACCCTCGCGCCGCGCAGGCCGCCGTCGAAGATCGTCTCCGTGGCGCTGGCGCCAATGCTCCACAGGGCGCTGGAGGCGTTAAAGAGATTGGCCACCTCGTTGGACTCAAACCCGCCGCTCGCGCTGAGGGAGATGGTCGGATAATAGGTCGCGATCTGTACCCCGATGAGTTCGCTGGCGGAGGCGGCGCTGCGCTCGGCCGAGGCGACATCAGGGCGTCGCTCCAGCAAGGCGCCCGGCAGAACGGTGGGAATCTCGGGCAGTTTCAGGTTCCAGGGCGCCGGGGCGATGGTCAGGTCGGCCGGCGCCACGCCCACCAGGACCGCGATGGCGTGCTCCATCAGGGCCCGCTGGCGTATCAGGTCCGTCTGGCTGGCCTTGGCGGAATCGAGGGTGGTTTCCGCCGTCAGAACCGCGCTCTTTGCAGCATTGCCGGCCGCGTACTGGTTCTGGAACACCTTGAGGCTGCGCTCATAGTCCGCCACCTCCTTGGCATAGACCCGCTCCTCCTCGTCATATTGGCGCAGGGAAATATAGTCCGTCGCCAATTCGGTCTGGATCGAGAGGCGGGCATTGGCCAGGGTGGCGGCGTCGGCCTGGGCCGCGGCCTTCGCGCTCTTGATCGTCCGGCGCACCGATCCCCAGAGGTCCGGGGCCCAGGTCGCCCCGACGGTGGGTTCATAGACGATGCTGGTGCTNNGCGGCGCCCCCGCCGCTGTAGGATCGGTTCGCCGAAGCCCCCACCGTGACAGTGGGAAACAGCGCCGCGCGGTCCTCCGCAACCATGGCGTGAGCGGCTTGATAGGCGGCGGCGTCGGCGGCCAGGGTCTGGTTGGAGACGTTCACCCGCTCTTCGAGCCCGTTCAGGATGGGATCGCCAAAGGCCGTCCACCAGTCGGTCTTATCGGCCGCGTCGGAGGGCTGCGCCGGGACCCAGCCGTCGGCTTCCTTGAAGGCCGGCGGGCTCGCCACGGGGGGGCGATGATAGTTCGGACCCACCATGCAGGCGCTGAGGCCGCTGGCGGCCAGGAGCGCGGGAAGGAGGCGGCGGAAATGCGGGGTCATGGCGGGTCTCAGCTAGATAAGGTGTTTAGAGCGTGATCAGGTTTCACGGAAATGTCTGACTTAAGGCGCTTCAGGTCGCGGGGAGGGGGCGGGCGCCCGCGAGGCCGGCCGCGCGCTCCCGTCGGCCCCGCCGCGTGAGGCGGTCAAGATAGAGATATACGACCGGCGTCGTCAGCAAGGTGATCACCTGGCTCACCAAAAGGCCGCCGATGATCGTTATCCCTAAGGGCCGGCGTAGCTCCGAGCCCTCGCCCCAGCCGATGGCCAGAGGCACCGCGCCCAGGATCGCGGCGAAGGTGGTCATCATGATCGGCCGAAAGCGGGTGATCGCCGCTTGGCGGATCGCGTGATAAGCGTTCAGACCCTGATCGCGCTGCGCCGAGAGGGCGAAATCGATCATCATGA
>PLFA01000007.1:0-943 GCA_003136615.1 Caulobacteraceae bacterium
GGCGCCACCGGCTATACCGGGCGCCTTGTCGCCGAGCACCTGCTGAAGACCTATGGCGCGGGAGGCGAGGTCAAATGGGCCATGGCGGGTCGGAGCGCCGAAAAGCTGGCGGAAGTGCGGGATCTCATCGGCGCCCCGGCGGACCTGCCCCTCATCGTGGCCGACGCCCATGATCGGGCGGCCCTGGACGCCATGGTCGCACGCACGAAGGCGGTGATCAGCACGGCAGGGCCCTATCAGCTTTATGGCGCGGACCTTGTGGCCGCCTCCGCGGCGGGCGGGGTGGACTATGTGGATCTCACCGGTGAATCCAACTGGATCGCGCAGATGATCGCGGCGCATGAGGCCGAGGCCAAGGCCTCCGGCGCGCGGCTGGTGTTTTCGTGCGGCTTCGATTCCATTCCCTTCGATATGGGCGTGTGGTTCGTGGAGGAGGCCGCCAAGACCAAGTTTGGCGCCTATTCGTCCCGGGTGCGCGGCCGCCTGCGGGCCATGAAGGGCGCCTTTTCCGGGGGCACCTTCGCCAGCGGCATGGCGACCATGGCCGCGGCCCAGCGCGATCCCGCCGTGGGCGCCCTGCTGGCCGACCCGTTCGCCCTGACCCCCGGCTTCAAGGGACCGCCTCAGCCGGACGGGGATCACGCCTATGAGGACGAAGTCACCGGCGCCTGGGTGGGGCCCTTCATGATGGCCGGGATCAACACCAAGGCCGTGCACCGCACCAATCTGTTGCTGGGGCAGCCCTGGGGCGCGGACTTTCTCTACGACGAGATGACCATCCTGGCCGGGCCGCCCAAGGAGGGCGAGACCGGAGGTCCGGGCTTTGTCTTCGGCCCCGGTGGGCCGCCCAAACCCGGCGAAGGCCCCACGAAAGAGGAGCGGGAGACCGGTTTCTATGACCTGCTTTACATTGCCGAGGGGCCGGACGGGCAAACGGTGCGCG
>PLFA01000007.1:967-4471 GCA_003136615.1 Caulobacteraceae bacterium
GGTGACGTTCACGCTGGAGGACTGAAGCTCCATGAGCGCCCGCCGGATCGGGGTGATCGGGCTCGGCCAGCGGATCGCCCATGTTCTGGCGGCCATGGTCGAGACGGGCTGGGATCTGAACCTCGCGGGCTATAGTGACCCGGCGCCGGTGGGGCTCTCCATCCTGGGGGACGTCGGCATCCCGCCCGGCCGGTCCTACCGCGACGAGGCGGAGCTGCTGGCCGACGGGCCCTACGATCTGGTGATGATCGGCTCGCCCAACCATCTGCACCTTGACCACCTCAAGGCCGCGCTGGCGGCCGGCTTTCCGATCTTCTCCGAAAAGCCCATCGTCCGCACACAGCCGGAAACCTTCGACCTGGCGCGGATCCTCGCCGCCGAAGGCCCCCCGCCCCTCTTCATCGGCCTGGTCATGCGCTCCATGCCCATCGTCCGCGAGGTGCTGGCGCGTTTGGCCGCCGGTGAGCTTGGAGAACTGATCTCCATCGACGCCACCGAACATCTGCACCCGGAGCATGGCGCCTATCTGGCCCGCAACTGGCGGCGCAAGGGCGAATGGGGCGGCTCGTTCATGCTGGATAAGGTGTGTCACGACTTCGATATCTTCGGGGCCATGGCTGGCGCCCGAGCCGCAAAGGTGGCGAGCTTTGGCGGGCGACGAATCTTCCATCCCGATCGCGTCGATATTCCCCTCACCTACGAGGACGGCTCGGCCGCCTACGCCCTGCGCGACGCCGGGTGGATGGGCGCCAATGACGCCTTCCAGTCCGACATGGACCTCTTCGACCACCAGACTGCCATCGTGCGCTATGAGAGCGGCCTCGCCCTCGCCTTCCATTCCAACAGCCATGTGGCCCTGCAGGAGCGACGCTGGTACGTGGCCGGAACCCACGGGACACTGATCGCCGACCTGGTGCGCAACCGCCTTATGGTCCGCCCCGCCCTGGACCGCCGCAAGCCAGAACGGATCGACTTCGCCAGCCGCACGGACGACCTGCACAACGGGGCCGACCAGGCCATGGCCGCCGACCTCCTCGCCGCCCTGGACGGCCGCGCGCGCTTCCCCGTCACGCCGGCGGACTCCATGGAGGCCGGTCTCACGGTCATGGCCATCGATCAGTCAGCGGCGCGGGGGGAGATGGTGGATTGCCGGGAGATGTGGGCGGCGTTTGACGCGG
Source organism: Caulobacteraceae bacterium (assembly GCA_003136615.1). Taxonomy (GTDB): domain Bacteria; phylum Pseudomonadota; class Alphaproteobacteria; order Caulobacterales; family Caulobacteraceae; genus Acaudatibacter. Next base: position 2,146 of record PLFA01000007.1, read on the forward strand.
CGATCTCGCCCTGATCCCGACACGCGCGCGTTCCGAGGATCCGACCTGGAATGGCGCTTGACGCCGGGTGACCATTTTCCTGGGCCAAAGCCGGGGCTAGGCTGCCCCCCAATGATAAGAACCTGGGAGTTCGCTGCTTTGAGGCGGCTGGGCGCGTGAGCGACGTGGCGCCCCTGACGCACGCGGCTCTGAGCGACCTCGCGCGACGGCTGGGGGCGGACGGTGTGGCGGATCTCACCCGCCTCTCCGCCGGCGCCACACAGGAAGTCTGGCGGTTTGATCTGATCATGGGCGACGGGCCGACCCCGGCCATCCTGCGCCGGGCGCCGGGCGGGACGCGCGTCACCGAGAGCGCCGTGGGGCTGGAGACGGAGGCCGCCCTGATTGCGGCGGCGGAGAAGGCCGGCGTTCCCGTCCCGCCGGTGCTCGGCGTCCTGACGCCGGAGGATGGCCTTGGTCACGGGTTCATCATGGGCTTCGTCGAGGGCGAAACCCTGGGAGGGCGGATCGCGCGGGGCGAGGCCCTGGCCGCGGTCCGGCCCCAGCTGGCGCGCCAATGCGGGGAGATTCTCGCGCGCATCCACACCATCGACCCGGCCGACTTTCCAACCCTCCCCCGCGCCGAACCCGCCGATCTCGTGGCGCAATACAAGGCCGCCTATCTGGCCACGGGCTACCCCCGCCCCGTNNTTGCCTCGTTCATGGGGATTTTCGTAACGGCAATCTGATGGTTGGGCCTGATGGGGTCCGCGCCGTCCTGGACTGGGAGCTGGCCCATGTGGCGGACCCCCTGGAGGACCTGGCCTGGATCTGCGTCAACGCTTGGCGCTTTGGCGTGCTGGACAAGCCCGTGGGCGGCTTTGGCGACCGCGAAGATCTCTATGCCGGATACGAAGCGGCGGGCGGCGAGACCGTGGACCGAAACCGCGCCGCCTGGTGGGAGGTTTATGGAACCCTGCGCTGGGGCGTCATGTGCGCCGGCATGACAGCGAGTTTCCGAACGGCCGACCCCACGGTGGAGCGGGCGGTGATCGCGCGGCGATCCTCCGAGACCGAACTCGACCTGCTGCGGCTTCTGGCGGCCTGATGCAGGACACGCCCAACCCCGCCGAAATCCTGGCCGCCGTGGCGCGATTCCTGAAGGACGAGGCCGCGCCCGCGCTTTCTGGCCACCTCGCCTTCCAGGCCCGCGTGGCGGCGAACGCCCTGGAGATGATGCGCCGCCAGATCGAGCTGGCCCCTGCGGCCGAGGCGGCCGAGCTCGAGCGTTTGAAGGCTCTGTTGAGCCAGGACGGTGACCTCGCCAGCCTGACCGCCGAGCTCAGCCGCCGTATCGCCGCGGGCGAAGCCAATCTCGCCACGCCTGGCCTCGCCGATCATCTCTGGGCCACGACCCTGGCCAAGATGGCCGTCGACCAGCCGAACTACGCCGCCTATCGCGCCAGCCTCGCCGGCCGGCCGGGCGGCGCCAGAGACCCCTAAAGGAAACGCCCATGGACTTCGCCCTGCCCCCCGACCTCGTCGCCTACTTAAGCGAACTGGACCGCTTCATCGAAGCGGAGATCAAGCCGCTGGAGCAGGCCGACGACAATATCCGCTTCTTCGATCATCGCCGGGAACACGCCCGCACCGACTGGGACAATCAGGGCCTGCCCCGCCCTGAATGGGAGGCTCTGCTGGCCGAGGCGCGCCGCCGCGCCGACGCGGCCGGCCATTTGCGCTTCGCCTGGCCGCGCGAGATGGGCGGCCAAAGCGGCTCCAATCTCGCCATGGCGGTGATCCGCGAACACCTCGCCGCCAAGGGCCTGGGCCTGCACAACGACCTGCAGACCGAGCACTCCATCGTCGGCAACAACCCCTTCATCCTGATGTTCAAGGAATTCGCCACGCCGGCGCAGGTTGAGCGGTATGGCGAGGCCCTGATGAAAGGGGAGATCCGCGCGGGCTTTGGTCTCACCGAACCCCACCACGGCTCGGACGCCACGCACATGGAGACCCGCGCTGTGCCAGAGACGCGGGACGGCGTCGCGGGCTGGCTGATCAATGGCGAAAAGATGTGGACCACCGGCATGCATGTGGCGAGCCACATCATGTGCTTCGCCCGCACCTCCGGCGCAGATGGCGACGCCGGCGGGATCACCGTCTTTCTCGTCCCCGCCGACGCGCCGGGCGTGAAGATCGAGGAGTATTTGTGGACCTTCAATATGCCCACCGACCACCCCCGGGTCAGCCTCACCGGGGTGTGGGTACCCGAAGACGCCATCTGGGGCGTGGAAGGCCGGGGCCTGGGGCTTGGCCAAAGCTTCGTGCACCAGAACCGCATCCG
>PLFA01000079.1:0-30257 GCA_003136615.1 Caulobacteraceae bacterium
CTCTTCCTCTGTGTGGGCGTTGTCTATGACCGCATGCACACGCGGGAGATCGCCTTCTATGGCGGTCTGGCGGCTAAGATGCCGATCTATGCGGCGGTCTTCATGCTCTTCAACATGGGCAATGTCGGCCTGCCGGGCACCAGCGGTTTCGTGGGCGAAATCCTGACCCTCACCGGAACTTATGGGGCGGCGACCTGGCCCGCCATCATCGGCGTTTCGGGGATTATTCTGTCAGCCGTTTACGCGCTCTCGCTCTATCGCCGCGTCGTCTTTGGTCAGATCACCAATCCCGCATTGTCGTCGATCACCGATCTGGCGAACCGTGAGAAGCTCATCTTCGCGCCTCTGATCATCGCCACCTTGGCGCTCGGCTTCCAGCCTGGTCTAATCTTCGGCGTCACCGACACCGCCAGCGCGCATCTGGCCCAGGCCTTCCACGCTGCGACGGGACGCTGAGCCCAGCATGAGTATGCTTCATCTTCTCGCCCTTGCCGCGCCACAGGTTCTTCTGGTGGCGGCCGCCCTCCTGCTTCTGGTCTGGGGCGCCTTCCAACCCCACGCCGGGCGCCCTTTCGTCTTCATCGCCGCCGCCGTGCTGGTTGGCGCGGCCTTGACCGTGGTGATCGAGCCTTTGGGGCGCGCCTTTATGGGCGGCTTGATCGTCGACAAGGCCGCGGTCTTCGCTGAGGTCATCATCTATCTCGCCAGCGCCGTGGCGATTGTGCTGGGAGAGCCATGGTTCGCGCGGCGAGGGATCAAGCGCTTCGAATATCCCGTTCTGGTGATCATCTCGGCGCTGGGCATGGGCATGATGTGCCGGGCCGGCGACCTGATCTCGCTCTTTGTCGCTATCGAGCTGCAATCCCTGCCGCTTTACATTTTGGCGGCCTTTTCCCGTGATGACGGCAAGTCTGCCGAGGCAGGGCTGAAATATTTCGTCCTGGGCGCCCTTTCCTCGGGGATCCTGCTCTATGGCGCCTCGCTCATCTATGGCTTCGCGGGCTCGACACGCTTTGACGCCATTGCGGTCGCCATGTCCCACGGCATTGGCGGCGGGGTGCTTCTGGGGCTGGTTTTCCTGATCTGCGGGATCGCCTTCAAGATCTCCGCCGCGCCGTTCCATATGTGGACGCCGGACGTGTATGAGGGGGCGCCGACCCCCGTGGTGGGCTTCTTCGTCGGCGCGCCGAAGCTTGCGGCCATGGTTCTCCTCGCCCGGGTCCTGACGGAGAGCTTTGGGGCGGATGTCTTCCAGTGGCGCCAGATCCTGGTTGTCATGGCGATCCTCTCGGTTGCGGTGGGCGCCTTTGCCGGCCTTCGACAGACAAATCTCAAGCGCCTGTGGGCCTATTCCTCNNGTCGATGTGACCGGCTTCTTCGCCTGCCTGATGGCCCTATCGCGCGGCGGGAAATCCATGGAGACCATGGCGGATTTCGCCGGCCTGGTGCGCGAGCGGCCGGGCCTGGCGGTGGCCATGACCGTCTTCGCCCTGTCTGGCCTCGGCATGCCGCCATTCAGCGGCCTGTGGGGCAAATACTATGTGTTCAAGGCGGCGATGGGCGCGGGTCTAGCTCCTGTGGCGGTGATAGCTCTGATCGGGAGCGTCGTCGCTGCCTATTACTACCTGCGCCTGATCAAGGTCATTTGGCTGGACCCGACCGTGGGCCCCACCGACGCCCCGCCAATCGAGGCGACCACCGTAACCTATGCTGCGGCAATCTTCGCCTTCCCCGCCGTGCTGGTCGCCCTGGTTTTCATCGACCCCCTGGCGCGATCAGCCGCCCTCGCCCTGATCCAGAGATAGGCGCCATCTCTATGATCAAGCCGCTGGAGAGGGGAGTATAAGGCGGGGTCTTAGCTTATTGCTAAGCTGAAATGCAACGCAGGAGTCACACGTGAGCCTAACCCGACGCGAGCTTGCGATGGGCGTGCCCCTCGGCGCCGCGCTGATCACTGCCGCCGGCGCCGCCCAAGCCGCGGGATCGGCCGAATCGTTTCGTGCCCTGGCGGATGCCGAGTGGGCTTGGCGCCTGGAGCAGTTCGCCGATGACGAGGATTCGCGCCGGGGGGTCCAGGCGTCGCTTCCCGATGTTGGGGCAGAGGCGCAGGCCGCCCGGCTGGCCCGCTGGCGCGACGTCAGGGGCCAATTGGCGAGCTTTGATCCGGCCAGTTTCAGCGCCGCCGAACGCATCAATTTCGAGGTCTATAAGGGTCAGATCGACGCCCTGATCGCCTCCCAAGCCTTTGGCGACTGGCAAGCCCCGTTCAATAGCGACTCATCATTTTGGGACAACCTGGCTGGCGCCCCCCGCCGCACCTTCCGGACCGAAACCGACTATCGCCATTACCTGAGCCAAATGGGCCAGACGCGGCGTTACTTCGACCAACAAATCTCCGCGATGCGCCTGGGGCTGGCGCGCGGATTCACGCCACCGAAGGCCACACTCACCGGGCGGGACAAGTCCGTTTCGGCGGTCAGCGAAGCCCAGCCCCGGGAGACTGTGTTCTTCGAGCCCTTCACGAAGTTTCCGACCAGTTTCAGTCCCGCTTTGCGGGCAGAGTTGACGACGAAGGGCGAGGCGGTGATCCGCGATCAGGTTATCCCCGCCCACGCGGCGCTCTACGCCTTCCTGAGCCAAGTCTATATTCCCGGCGCCAGAAACACCCTCGCGGCCTATGACCTGCCGGACGGCAAGGCCTATTACCAGTCGAAGATCAGAGAGTTCACAACCCTCGACCTGCCTCCGGCCGAGATCCATGCGCTTGGCCTTTCGGAGATCGAAAAGATCCGGGGTGAGATGCTGGCCGTGATCGCTGAGGTGAAGTTCGAGGGTGATCTGCCGGCCTTCCTTAGCTTTCTGAGGACCGACCCCCGGTTCTATGTGACGACGCCTCAGGCGCTGCTCGACCGGGCCGCCTGGATTGCCAAGTCCTTCGACGGCAAGGCCGCGGACTGGTTTGGACGTCTGCCGCGCAGTCGCTTCGCCATTAAGCCGGTGCCAGCGGCCATCGCGCCCTTCTACACCGCCGGGCGGGGCGGACCCGGTGTCTATCTCGTCAACACCTATGATCTGGCGTCGCGCTCGCTCTACGCTCTGCCGGCGCTCACGCTTCACGAATCGGCGCCCGGCCATGCGTTCCAGATGCCGCTCGCCGCCGAACAGCATGACCAGCCGGCTTTCCGGCGGAAGAGCTATATCTCGGCTTTCGGAGAGGGGTGGGCGCTCTATTGCGAGCGGCTGGGCGTGGATATGGGGATGTACGAGACGCCCTATGATCTGTTTGGCATGCTTAGCTACCAGGCTTGGCGCGCGGCGCGTCTGGTGGTGGATACGGGCGTTCACACGATGGGCTGGTCGCGGCCGCAAGCGATCGCCTATCTGGCCGCCAATACCGCCCTAGCCCAGCACGAGATCGAAACGGAGGTCGACCGCTATATCAGCTGGCCTGGCCAATCTCTGTCCTATTATCTCGGTGAAAAGGCCATCATGGCGGCGCGGGCCAAGGCCACCAGCGCGCTGGGCGCGAAGTTCGATATCCGCGCCTTCCACGACACCGTCCTCCAGTTGGGCTGCGTGCCCTTGCCCATCCTGACCGCGCGGATCGATCGGTTCATCGCCGAGGGAGGTCCCTCGCCCTATCCTGCGACCGATGTATAGGGGCCCGCCGATCCTGACCTTCGCGGAGATCGACTCCACCAATCTTGAGGCTCGGCGTCAGATGGACGCGGGTGTCGAAGGGCCGCTTTGGATCACGGCGGGGCGTCAGACGGCGGGACGGGGTCGCCGGGGCCGGAACTGGCAGACCGAGGAGGGTAATCTCGCCGCCACATTGCTCCTGACGACGCCCAAGGCGCCCATCGAGGCGGCCCAGATCGCCTTTGTCGCGGCTCTCGCGGTGTCTGATCTTGCGGCGGCCTACGTCCCGGCGCCCCTTGTGACGCTGAAATGGCCTAATGACACTCTGATCGGAGGGCGTAAGGCCTCAGGCATCCTGGTGGAATCCACCGCCCGTCCCGCGGGGGGGCTTTGGCTCGCTGTCGGGATTGGGGTCAATCTGGCGCACGCGCCTGAGGATGTGGAGCGTCCGGCCACGAGCTTCGCCGCCTATCTGATAGGGCCGCCCCCGCCGTCCTTGGAGGCGCTCGGGATCCTTTCTAGCGCCATGGAGCATTGGCGTGGGCTGTGGGAGTCCGCCGGCTTCGCGCCAATCGCCGAAGCCTGGACTGCACGCGCCCATGGCCTGGGAGAGCGGTGCGTCGCTCGGCTTCCCGCCGAGACAATAGAGGGTATTGCCGAGGGGCTCGACGCCGACGGCGCCCTGCGACTGCAACTGACTGATGGCAGCTTGCGGCGGGTTACAGCCGGAGACGTTTTCTTCTGACCCCGTGCCGCTCCTAGAAAAGCTTGGCCGCCTTCTGGAGGGCGATAAAGAGGCCGATGGCAAAGGGGAGGGCGACAGCGAGCCAAGCGAGCGCGCCCACCAGACCCAGGGGATCGGACGGCGCCGGCGCTGCGATGGCCAGCGAAGTCTCGCCGCCCAGGTCCTCGCTCATCATCCGCCTCTCGCTGACGGGCCGCACCAGCAGGTTGCAGATCAATCCAACGACGAGCAGCCCCGCCATGATGTCCAGTGTCAGATTGTAAACCTCGGTCTTGGGAACGCCGTGGTCGAGTTGGGACTGACGCAAACCAGCGATGAGCGCCGGCCCCACAACCCCGGCGAGGGACCAGGCGGTAATGACCCGTCCGTGAATGGCGCCCACAAACCGGGTCCCAAACAGATCGGCAAGATAGGCGGGTAGCGTCGCAAAGCCCCCGCCATACATGCTGATGATCACGCAAACCGCGGCGACAAAGGCGAAGGTCAGCCCCAGATGGCCAAGGAGCGGCAGGGACGCATAGAGCGCGGCGCCCAGGATGAAGAAGATCGCATAAGTCGCCTTGCGCCCGATGACGTCCGAGAAGGAGGCCCAGAATAGGCGGCCCAGACTGTTGAACAGGCTGATCAATCCCACCAAGCCAGCGGCCGCCCCCGCGATCTCGGCCTTCTGCGCCGTGGTCAGGGCGCCGTGGGTCGTGACGCCTAACAGGCGCGCGCCGAAGACGTCCTGGAGCATCGGGCTGGCCATGGCGATGATGGCGATCCCGGCGGTCACATTGGCGAAGAGGACGCCCCAGAGAAGCCAGAACTGCGGGGTCTTCCAGGCTTCGCTCACATGCACATTCGAGGAGCCGGCGACGGCCGCGCCACCGGTGATCGCCGGGAGTCGAAAGCCGAAGGCGCCAAGCGACATCGCGATGAAATAGAGCCCGCCCAGCACGGCCAGGGTGGCGCCCACGCCGGGGATCGGGCCATTTGCGAACTTGGCCATCAGCCACACGGCGAGGGGAGAGCCCACCATGGCCCCGCCGCCATAACCCATTATGGCAAATCCCGTGGCCATGCCACGCCGATCCGGAAACCAGCGGATGAGTGTCGAAACGGGTGTAATATAGCCCAGGCCCTGACCGATCCCGCCCAGGAGGCCGGCGCCCAGAAATGCCACCCAGAGCTGATGGATCGCGACGCCGTAACCGCCCACAAGGAGTCCGCCCCCCCAGCACAAGGCGGCGATGAACCCCGACTTTCGCGGGCCGGCGCGTTCAACCCATCCGCCGAAGAGCGCGGCTGAGAGTCCCAGTACGGCAATGAAGGTCTCGAAAATATGGGTGACCGAGGGCGTCGACCAGTTGCAGGTCGTTGCGCTGAGTTCGCTCCAGAACCCGCCCCCACACAGGGCCGCGCCTGGGACGAGCTTGCCCATGGGTAGCCAGAAGACGCTGAANNAGAGATGGATCGCGAGCGCCGCCGGCGGGATCAGCCAGCGGTTAAAGCCCGGCGCGGCGATCGTTCTGGTCTTATCCAGAAAACCTATTTTGGGCGTGGCGCCCGAAGCGCGATCCGATTCGGCCATGCCGCTCCTCCCCATTTTTTTGAAGTCTAGGGGCAGAAGCACCCGCGCTTCAACCGCGCTATCTGGACCTGGGTCGCAAATCGTGGCGAATGCCCCCACGCCGGGGCGCCAGAGGAATTGGATATGCTACTTGCCATAGAGCAGGGGAATACCAACACCCTGTTCGCGGTACATGACGGCGAGGCTTGGATCGCCCAATGGCGGGCGGCCACGGAGGCCACACGGACGGCCGACGAATATGCTGTGTGGCTAGGTCAGCTCCTTTCCATGGCGGGCCTGGCTATGACCAGTGTCGACGCTTGCATCATTTCCAGCGTCGTACCGCAGTCGATCTTCAACCTGCGAAATCTGGCGCGGCGTTACCTTCATCTGGAGCCTTTGATCGTCGGCGAGAACGCGGAGCTGGGCATCGAGATTCGCATCGAGAAGCCGTCCGAAGCGGGGGCGGACCGACTGGTTAACGCGATCGGGGCTCAGATCGCCTATCAGGGCGCGCTTCTGATCGTGGACTCCGGAACGGCGACGACCTTTGATGTGGTTTCCGCCGACGGCGCCTTCGAGGGCGGGGCCATCGCGCCGGGGATCAACCTCTCCATGCAGGCCCTGCACGAGGCTGCGGCCCGCTTGCCGCGCATCGCCATTCAGAAACCTCGCCACGTGATCGGTCGCGGCACAGTAGAGGCCATGCAGTCAGGGATCTTCTGGGGCTATGTCTCCCTCATCGAGGGACTGATCGCGCGAATCAAGGCGGAGTACCCGGCGCCGATGACGGTGATCGGCACGGGGGGCATTGCCTCCCTGTTCGAGGGGGCCACAGCGTCCATTGATCACTTCGATCCGGACCTGACGATCCTGGGCCTCCTCGAAATTTTCCGTCGCAATACCCATCTGACTGCACAATGACCGATATTATTCCCGCCCCAGGCGATGAACTGGTTTTCCTGCCCCTCGGGGGGTCCAACGAAATTGGGATGAACTTCAATCTCTACGGCTATGGGCCAGCCCATGACCGGAAGTGGATCGTGGTGGATCTCGGCGTCACCTTCGGCGATCAGACGACGCCGGGCGTGGAGATTATCCTTCCGGACCCCACCTTCATTGAGGAGCATGCCAAGGATATCCTGGGTATCGTTCTGACCCACGGCCATGAGGACCACATCGGCGCGGTGGCCTGGCTCTGGCCCCGGCTCAAGGCGCCCCTATACGCCACGCCCTTCACCGCGTTTCTGCTGCGCGAGAAGCTTCGCGAGGCCGGGCTCCAGGATGAAGCGCCGATCACCGAGGTGCCCTTGAGCGGGACATTTCAGCTCGGCCCCTTTGAACTCACCCTCCTGACCCTCACCCATTCGATCCCGGAGCCCAATGGCGTGGCGATCCGCACGCCGCTTGGCGTCGTGCTCCACACTGGCGACTGGAAGATCGATCCGGACCCTCTCACCGGTGACGCCACCGACGAGGGCGCGATCAGGCGCCTGGGCGATGAGGGCATTCTGGCCATGGTGTGTGATAGCACCAACGTCTTCGTCGACGGCGAGGCCGGCAGCGAGGCCGATGTCCGGGTAGTGCTGGGAGATCTCATTCGAGGGCTAAAGGGCGGGGTCGCCGCCGCCTGCTTCGCATCCAATGTCGCGCGCATGGACACCATCATCCGCGCCGCGGAAGCCGCCGGGCGGCGGGTCTGTCTGGTGGGCAGGTCCATGATCCGCATGTCCCAAGCGGCGCGTTCGGTTGGCTTGCTTGAGGGCGTGGGCCCGTTCCTCAATGATGTGGAAGCCAAGCGGTTTCCCAAGAACCATGTCCTCTATCTGTGCACTGGCAGTCAGGGGGAGCCGCGCGCGGCCCTCGCGCGCATGGCGGACGGTTCGCACCCGCATGTGAAGCTGGGCCAGGGCGACGCCTGCATCTTTTCCTCGCGGATCATCCCAGGCAATGAGGTGCCGATCCGCAATATGCAGAACAAGCTCGCAGACATCGGCGTGCGTCTCTACACCGAGCGGGATCACCCCGGCATCCACGTCTCCGGCCATCCGTGCCGGGGTGAACTGGAGCGGATGTATCAGTGGGCCAGGCCCCAGATCGCCGTTCCCACCCACGGCGAGCGCCGCCACCTTCTCGAACACGCAGCCTTCGCCCGGGATCTGCAGATCTCCCAGGCGGTGGCGCCGCGCAATGGCGATATGGTCCGCCTGGCCCCGGGCCACGCTCAGATCATCGACGAGGTTCCGGCGGGACGGCTCTATGTGGACGCGGGTGTGGTGACGCCCGAGAATGGCGACGCCCTGCGCGAGCGTCGTCACGTGGCGGTGAACGGCATGCTTAGCCTGAGCTTGGTCCTCGATGGTCGTGATCGAATCGCCTCGGGACCACAGCTCCGCGCCATCGGCCTTCCTGGCGATGAGGACTACCCCATCGATGAGGCCCTGGAGGATCTGGCGCGGGATGCCAAGGACGCCTTCTACGCCCTGCCGTCTTCTGACCGGGAGAGCGACGGATCCGTGGAGGCGGCCCTTTCCCGCGCCCTNNCTGCGGGTGTAAGCGGACCACAGCGTATTTGAGATCGGGTCTGATGATCGGCAAACTGAATCATGTGGGTGTGGCGACCCCTTCCATTGAGGAGTCCTGGCGGCTTTATCGCGATCTGCTGGGCGCGACCTCGTTGACCCCCAAGCGCGCCCTGCCGGAACAGGGGGTCTGGGTTTCCTTTGTGGATCTGCCCAACGCCCAGATCGAGCTGATCGAGCCCTTGGGCGAAGACTCCCCGATCCATGGATTCCTGGCCAAGAACCCGCGCGGCGGCCAGCATCATGTTTGTTTCGAGGTCGCTAATATCGTCGCGGCGCGCGACGAGATGCGGGCCAAGGGTGCGACAATTCTGGGCACGGGGGAGCCGCGCATCGGCGCCCACGGCGTGCCGGTGATCTTCGTCCACCCCAAGGACATGGGCGGGGTGCTCGTTGAGCTGATGGAAACGCCGTCAGAGGCCGCTCACCCATGAGCATCGAATTCTGTATCGCGGTCTATTTGACCCTTTGGTGGATCACGCTTTTCGCGGTTCTTCCCATCGGCGTGCGCAGCTATGCCGAGATGGACCTGCCGGTTCCGGGCGGCGGCGATCCCGGCGCGCCGGTGGAGCCCCGCCTAAAGCGCAAGTTCATCACCACCACCTGGGTCTCGGGCCTTCTCTTCGCCATCTTCTGGCTCGTCGTTCACTTTGATCTGGTTTCCTTGCCAGGCTTCGCCCATCCCACCTGATCGGCGTCGCGCCCGCCGCCCAAGACCCCCCTCAAGAAGGTTCCAAGACATCCCATGCGCCTCTCGCGCTATTTCCTGCCTGTCCTGAAAGAGACGCCCGCCGAGGCGCAGATCGTCTCCCACCGCCTGATGCTGCGCGCGGGGATGCTGCGGCAGGAGGCGGCGGGAATCTATGCCTGGCTGCCGCTCGGTTTTCGCGTTCTTCGCAAAATCGAGCAGATCGTGCGGGAGGAGATGGACCGCGCTGGAGCCGTGGAGCTTCTCATGCCCACCCTGCAGCTCGCCGATCTGTGGCGGGAGAGCGGGCGCTATGAGGACTATGGGGCGGAGATGCTGCGCATCACCGACCGGCACGAACGCGAGCTTCTCTATGGGCCCACCAATGAGGAGATGATCACCGAGATCTTCCGCGCCTATGTCCGCTCCTACAAGGCGCTGCCGAAGAACCTCTATCACATCCAGTGGAAGTTCCGGGATGAGCAACGCCCGCGGTTCGGAGTCATGCGTGGTCGCGAGTTCCTGATGAAGGACGCCTATTCCTTCGACCTGGACGAGACGGGCGCCAAGGCCGCCTATAACCGGATGTTCGTGGCCTATCTGCGCTGCTTCAAGCGCATGGGACTCTCCGCCATCCCCATGAAGGCCGAGAGCGGCCCCATAGGCGGGGAGCTCAGCCACGAATTCATCGTTCTCGCCCAGACCGGGGAGTCGGGGGTGTTTCTCGACCGCCGGATCCTCGATCTGCCCATTCCAGGCGAGGACGTGGACTATGACGGGGACCTTGAACCCGTGGTCACCGCCTGGACGAGTCGCTTCTACGCCGCCACCGAGGATGTGCATGACGCCGCGCGTTTCGCCGAGACGCCGGAGGGCGAGCGGGTCACGGCGCGGGGTATCGAGGTCGGACAGACCTTCTTCTTCGGCGACAAATACTCCAAGCCCATGAAGGCCGTGGTTAGCGGGCCAGATGGCGTCGAGCGGCCTGTGCAAATGGGGAGCTATGGCGTCGGGATTTCGCGACTCCTCGGCGCGATCATCGAGGCGAGCCATGACGAGGCCGGGATCATCTGGCCGGATGCGGTGGCGCCCTTTGGCGTGGGGATCATCAGCCTGCGTCCAGGCGACGCCCTCGTCGATGCGGCCTGCGAGAGCGCGTATGCGGCTCTGACCTCAGCCGGCCTTGAACCCCTCTATGACGAGACCGACGAGCGGCCAGGCGGCAAGTTCGCGGCCATGGATCTGATCGGCCTGCCCTGGCAATTGATCATCGGACCCCGGGGTCTTGCCGAGGGCAATGTGGAGCTCAAGCGCCGAGCTAGCGGCGAGCGCCGGAGCCTGCCGCTCGATCAGGCCCTCGCGGCGATAACGGGCTAGGCGGCCCTGATGATCCGGCCCTTTAGCGGATGGGAGCGGTCCATCGCCATACGCTACCTCCTTACCAAGCGCAGTCACGGCGGCGTCGCCCTGATCTCGGTGATCTCGTTCGCCGCCATCGCCCTGGCGGTGGCGTCCCTGATCATCACAATGTCAATCATGAACGGTTTTGGGAGCGAGCTCTCGGCCAAGATCCTGGGCTTCAACGGCCATGCCTTTGTGGTGGGCGGGGCCGCGTCCCCGCAGGAGCGCGAGTTGGTGATCCAGCGCATCCGCGCTTTGCCGGGCGTGACCCAAGCCATTCCGGTGATCGAGTCCCAGGCCCTCGCCCAGGGGCCCGTCGCCGTCGCCGGGGCTGTGGTGAGGGGTGTAACGCCAGCGGATCTGCGCGCCACGCCGATCGTGGCGAACAATATCAAGTCGGGCTCCATCAGAGGGTTCGGAGTGGGCGAGGATGGGGGCGATGAGGTTCTGGTGGGCCAGAAGCTCGCCCAGACCCTGGGGATCGCGGTAGGAGACCAGGTTTCCCTGATTTCGCCCACAGGCGGCGAGACGGTCTTCGGCGGATTGCCCCCGGCCAAGAGCTACACGGTGGGCGGCATCTTCTCCGTCGGCATGAGCGAGTACGATCAGGGCTTCATCTATATGCCGCTGAGTCAGGCCCAGCTCTTCTTCGGCCGCGGCGCGGGCGTGGACTTCATCGAGGTGCGCCTGACTGACCCCGATAAGGCGCCGGACATGAAGGCGGCGCTGGCGGCTGCGGCGGGGCCGGGCGCGGTCGTCACCGACTGGACTGAGCGCAACAGCGCCTATTTCGGGGCTCTGAAGGTCGAACACAATGTGATGCGCATGATCTTCATGTTCATCGTCGCCCTGGCCGCGCTCAACATCATTTCCGGACTCGTCATGCTGGTGAAGAACAAGGCGCGCGACATCGCCATTCTGCGGACCATGGGGGCGGGAAGGGGCGCGATCCTGCGAATTTTCTTCATGGCCGGCGCCAGCATCGGGATCGCGGGCACGGCGGCGGGCCTCATCTTTGGCCTCGTCTTCTGCCTCAATATCGAGGCGATCCAGCGCTTCGTGGAGTGGGTGACGGGCGTCCAGGTGTTCAACTCCGACGTCTATTTCCTCGCCCATGTTCCGGCCAAGATCGATTGGCTGGAGGTGACGGGCGTCTCGCTCTGGGCTCTGGCGGCGTCATTCTTCTTCACCCTGCTGCCAGCCTGGCGGGCCTCGCGCCTCGATCCCGTGGACGCGCTTCGATATGAGTGAGGTCGTACTGGATGTGCGGGGTCTCGCCCGGACCTATTTGACGGGGCAGGGCCCGCTGCAGGTCCTGCGGGATGTGGACCTGCGGGTGGCGGCGGGCCAGATCGTTGGGCTTCTGGGTCCCTCGGGGTCCGGCAAGTCGTCGCTCCTACACGCCGCCGGGCTTCTCGAGCGGCCGACGGCGGGTCAGATCCTCATTCAGGGCCAGGATTGCGGGGCGTTGAGCGACGCCGCGCGGACTCAGATCCGGCTTTCGACAATCGGCTTCGTCTATCAGTTCCACCATCTGCTGCCGGAGTTCAGCGCCCTCGACAATGTCGCCCTGCCGGCGCTGATCGCTGGCAAGCCCCGCAAGGCTGCACTGGCGAGGGCGGAGGATTTGCTGGGCCAGCTGGGCTTGGCGGGACGGCTGGGTCATCAGCCCGCCCAGCTCTCCGGCGGCGAGCAGCAGCGGGTCGCCGTCGCGCGGGCCCTGACCAATTCGCCGCGCCTCTTGCTGGCGGATGAGCCGACCGGAAATCTCGACCCGGCGACCTCCGAGACCGTGTTTGCCAATCTGCGGGACCTGGTGAGGGCTACGGGCGTCGCCGCCCTAATCGCCACGCACAATATGGAGATGACCCGGCATCTGGACCGGGTGCTGACCCTGAAAGAGGGGCGTCTGGTGGAGGTCGGGGCGTAGTCCTGGGTTCAGAGCGCATCCCCACGGCCCAGCGGATCAGGGAGGTCCTCGCCCGCCTTCACGAACTGGAGTGACACCGAGTTGATGCAGTAGCGGTCGCCGGTTGGCGGAGGGCCATCCGGAAACACATGGCCCTGGTGGCTGTCGCATCGCGCGCAGCGGGTTTCGATGCGGAGCATGCCGTAGCTCGTATCGCGAATGGCGCGGACGTGGGCGGGGTCGAAGGGGGCCCAGAAGCTGGGCCAGCCGGTGCCGCTCTCGAATTTGGTTTTGTGCAGAAAGAGGGGAAGGCCGCAGAGACGGCAGCAATAGACGCCGTCCTCCTTGTTCTCGAGAAGGCCGCCGCAGAAGGGCGCCTCGGTGCCGTGGGCAAGCAACACATG
Organism: Caulobacteraceae bacterium; assembly: GCA_003136615.1. Classification (GTDB taxonomy): domain Bacteria; phylum Pseudomonadota; class Alphaproteobacteria; order Caulobacterales; family Caulobacteraceae; genus Acaudatibacter. Next base: position 12,921 of record PLFA01000079.1, read on the forward strand.
GCGCTCGGCATGAGTCAGGCTCGATTCCAGACCCTGGCGCTCGGGCAGATCGGGCGGGGACAGGTCGAAGCCCGAGGCGGAGGTTTGGGTGAGCGGAGAAATCGTCGTCATGGCCTTGGCGCTCCTCGTCGTGTCTTCTGTTCCGCTCCGTGAGGTTGTCATCCCTCGCTTGCGCGTCTAACCCCACATAAGCGTTGAAACGGGCGGCCCCAACCGGATGTTCTCGAAAATCTTGATCGCCAACCGGGGCGAGATCGCCGTTCGCGTCATCAGGACCTGCCGCCGCCTGGGGATCGCCACTGTGGTGGTCTATTCCGAGGCCGACGCCGATTCCCTGGCCGTCTCCCTGGCCGATGAGAGCCTCTTCATCGGACCCTCGCCGGCCAATCAATCCTATCTGGTGGCGGAGAAGATCATCGCCGCGGCCCATGAGACAGGCGCCCAGGCGATCCATCCGGGCTTTGGCTTCCTCTCGGAAAAGGCGGAGTTCGCCCGCCAATGCGCCGAGGCGGGGATCGTCTTTATCGGTCCCAATCCCGAAGCCATCGACGCCATGGGCGACAAGATCCAGTCCAAGCGCTTTGCCGGCCAGGCCGGGGTCTCGGTGGTGCCGGGCCATGTGGGTGAGATTGACGACACGGCCCACGCCATCCGCATCTCCGAGGAGATCGGCTATCCGGTGATGATCAAGGCGTCGGCCGGGGGCGGGGGCAAGGGCATCCGGGTGGCCTGGAGCCGTCGCGATGTGGAGGAGGGCTTTCCCGCCGTGCGCGCCGAGGCGAAGGGCGCCTTTGGCGATGACCGGATCTTCATCGAGAAGTTCATTGAAAACCCTCGCCACATCGAGATCCAGGTCCTGGGAGACAAGCACGGCCATGTCCTGCACCTCTTTGAGCGGGAATGCTCCATCCAGAGGCGCAACCAGAAGGTCATCGAGGAGGCGCCCTCGCCCCTCTTGGACGAAGCCACCCGCGTCGCCATGGGGGCCCAGGCCGTGGCCTTGGCCAAGGCCGTCTCTTACGATTCCGCCGGCACGGTGGAGTTCGTCGCCGGCCAGGATAAGTCCTTCTATTTCCTCGAGATGAACACCCGCCTGCAGGTGGAGCATCCGGTCACCGAGATGATCACCGGGGTCGATCTGGTGGAGCAGATGATCCGCGTCGCCGCTGGCGAGCCGCTCGGCTTCGCGCAAGGGGATCTCGCCATCCAAGGTTGGGCCCTGGAGGGGAGGATCTATGCGGAGGACCCCTACCGCAAGTTCCTGCCCTCCATCGGGCGCCTGGCACGCTATGCACCCCCTAAGGAGGGGGAGTGGGACGGGTGCATCGTGCGCAATGAGACGGGGGTGAGGGAAGGGGACGAGATCTCCACCTTCTACGATCCCATGATCGCCAAGCTGTGCGTCTGGGGCAAGGACAGGCCGGCGGCCATCGCCGGCATGGCCCGGGCGTTGGAGGACATGCATATCGAGGGCCCGGCCCACAATACGGCCTTCCTCTCGGCGGTGATGGATCAGCCGCGCTTCCAGTCCGGCGTTATTTCGACGAACTATATCCCCACCGAGTTTCCGGAGGGGTTTTCCGGTTTGACCGCCGAGCCGTGGCAGGCGGATGTGATCCTGAGCGTCGCGCTGGCGGCGCATCGAGTCCTGACCCAGAGGGCCAGAGGCGTGGCCGGGGTTTTCTCCGGTCGACCCGCACGGACGGACTGGGTGGTGGTTGTGGGCCATACGCAGCGCGATGCTGAGATCGCGGTGATCCCCGAGGGTTTGAAGATCACATTGCCTGGGGAGGGACGGACCCTCGCCCTCACGGCGATCGACTGGAAGCCGGGCGCGCCGCTTTTTCGCGCCCGCCTTGATGGTCGGGCCTTCACTGCCGGCATCGGTCCCGCCGCCGAAGGATTTGATATTCGCCTCCGCGCCGTGCGCCAGAGGGTGAAGGTGCTGACGCCCCTCTCTGCGGATCTTCACCAGAAGATCCCGGAAAAAGCGCCGCCGGACACCTCGCGCCTGGTTATCTCTCCCATGCCGGGGCTCGTGGTCTCCATGGACGTGGCCGAGGGCGAGGAGATCAAGGAAGGCCAGGTGGTCTGCGTCATCGAGGCCATGAAGATGCAGAACATCATCCGCGCCGAGCGCGATGGGGTTGTGGGCAAGATCGGCGCCAAGGCCGGCGACAGCGTCGCGGCGGATGACGTCCTGGCGGAGTTCGCTTAAAGCAAGCTCATGTACGGCGCGGTCATCGACTGGCGGGCACTTTTCATGTCGGCGGCCGGCCGGGCGGCGCGGGGGCCGAGCCTCATGGCCGTGAGCGTCCTCTTCGCCGCTTCGTTCCTTTATGAGGCCGTGGCGGGCCCGACCCTCAAGCTCCTGACATTCTGGATCGTCTATCCTGTGCTGCTGGCCTCGGGCGCCTGCGTGCTTTCCAAGCGGCTGCATGATCGCGGCCATTCCGGCTGGTGGGCGGCTCTGGTTCTCACCGCGGCCCTGACCATCTGGCCGGCGCCGCACGGGGCCGCGGGGGTGCTCGCCCTGCCGGTGATCATCTGGTCGGTGGTGGAGCTGGGCGTCCTCCCCGGCGAGCAGGGCGCCAACCGGTTTGGGCCCAATCCCGTGGCCACGGTGCTGGCCTGACACCGCACTTTTGTACCTGGAGAGTTCATGAAGATCGAATTTGTCGGCGCCGATAGCGCGTTCAGCGAGACCGCCGCCGCGGCGATTTTGGTTCACGAAAAGGACGGATTGCAGGGCGAGGCCGCGCGGTTCGATGGGCTGACCGGCGGGGCCTTGGCGCGGGCGGTCAGCGTGGCCCGGTTTACGGGCGGTTTGGGACAGACCTTGGAAGTTCTGGCCCCGTCAGGCGTCGGGGCGGGACGGGTGCTGCTGGTGGGGGCGGGGCCGGTTAAGGGGTTCGACGCGACCAGAATTGAGACCGCCGCGGCCCATGCCTATCAGGCGGTGAAAGCCGGCGGCGCCCAGACCCTGGAGCTGCATCTTGGCGAGATAGCGCCCGATCTGGCGGCGGCGGCGGCCTTTGGCGTGCGGTTGGCGAGCTATCGCTTCGACCGGTACCGCACCACGGAAAAGCCGGAAAAGAAGCCGTCCCTGAGCGCGCTCAAGGTCAGCGTGAACGATCCCAGCGCGGCGGCCGCGGCCTTTGAAACGCTCTCTGGGCTCGCGGACGCGATCGTCTTCGCCCGCGACCTCGTCACCGAGCCAGCCAATATTCTCTACCCCGAGGAATTCGCTCGCCGGGTGAAGGAGCTCGCGCACCTGGGCCTCGAGATCGAAATCCTGGGCGAGAAGGAAATGAAGGCGCTCGGCATGGGCGCGCTTTTGGGCGTCGGGCAGGGGAGCGTACGTGAGACCCAGCTGGCCATCATTCAATGGAAGGGCGCCCCCGATCCCGAGGCCCAGCCCCTCGCCTTTGTCGGCAAGGGCGTCTGTTTCGACACGGGCGGCATCAGCCTCAAATCCCCCGATGGCATGGAGGAGATGGTCACCGACATGGGTGGCGCGGCGGCGGTGAGCGGGCTGATGTATGCCCTGGCCTCGCGCAAGGCCAAGGTGAATGTGGTCGGCATTCTGGGCCTGGTGGAGAACATGCCCGATGGCAACGCCCAGCGGCCGGGTGATGTGGTAACCACCATGTCCGGCCAAACCGTGGAGGTGATCAATACCGACGCGGAGGGCCGCCTCGTCCTCGCCGACGCCCTTTGGTATTGCCAGCAGCGCTTTAAGCCCAAATTCATGATCGATCTGGCGACGCTGACCGGCGCCATCATCGTCGCGCTCGGCAAGGACGTCGCGGGCCTGTTTAGCAATGACGATGACCTGTCTGCCAAGCTTTTGGCCGCTTCGGGCGCCACCGGCGAGACCCTTTGGCGCATGCCTCTTCCGCCGCAATATGAGCGGCTGATTGATAGCGCCGTGGCGGACATGAAGAATGTCGGACCCCGCTATGGCGGCTCGATCTCCGCAGCCCTGTTCATCCAGCGGTTTGTAAATGGTCTGCCCTGGGCCCACCTCGATATCGCGCCCACGGCCTTTAAGCCGGGGTCCACGATTCCGACCATCCCCAGCGGCGCGACCGGCTTTGGCGTGCGGCTGCTGGATCGCTTCGTCGCGCAGAACTACGAAGGCTAAGAGGTGAGCCGGGAGCCCTGCGAGGTCTGGTTCTACCATCTCGAGCGCTCGTCCCTGGATCAGGTTCTGCCGGAGCTTCTGGAAAAGACCCTAGCCCGGGGCTGGCGGGCCCTGGTTCGGAGTGAGGATTCGGGTCTCCTGGAGCGGCTGGACGAGAAGCTCTGGACCTATCGCGACGAGGCCTTCTTGCCCCATGGTCTCGCCGCCGAGCCCCTGCCCGAACGCCAGCCGGTCTTGCTCTCCGCGGACGGCGCCAATCTCAATGGCGCGCAGGCCCTCTTCGTCGTGGATGGCGAGCCGGGCGACCTGGAGGGCTTTGCGCGCTGCATCCTGATTTTCGACGGCCAATCCGAGCCGGCCGTGAGCGCGGCCAGGGGCGTCTGGGCCCGCGCCAAAGCCGCCGGCCATCTGGTGACCTATTGGCGTCAGGGCGAGAGCCGGGGCTGGGTGAAACAGGGCTAGCGGGCTTTCGCGTCCCAGACTTCAACCCGCCTCCGCCATCCTCTGGACGGCCACATAGTCGATCTTGCCTGAACCGAGGACAGGGATGTCCGTCGCCTTGACGATACGGCGGGGCACGGCGATTTCAGCGGCGCCGGCCTGGTGGGCATGGGCGACCAGCTTGGCGACATCCGCCTCGCGACAGTCGGTGACCAGAACCAGCCTCTCACCCTTGCGGCCATCAGGAAGGGCAACAACGGCGTGGCGAGCATCCGGCCAGAGGGCCGCCGCCAGGTCCTCTGCCGCGTTCAGGGAGATCATCTCCCCGCCCACCTTGGCGAAGCGTTTCACGCGGCCAATGATTGTCACCCAGCGATCATCGCTGATGTCGACCACATCGCCGGTGTCGTGCCAGCCCCCTGGTGGGGGATCTAGCGCGCCGTTGTCGTCCAGATAGCCGGCCATGATGTTGGGTCCCCTCACGAAGAGGCGGCCGCCCCTCGGTATGCCCGGAACGGCCTCCAGCCGAGTCTCAATATGAGGCAAGAGGCCGCCGACAGTTCCACGGCGATTATCGTCCGGCTTGTTGACGGCGATCACCGGCGAGGCCTCGGTGGCGCCGTAGCCCTCGAGAATGGGCAGGGCGCCGAACTTTTCGGCGATGAGATTGTGGGTCTCCTCCCGGACGCGCTCGGCGCCGCTGACCACGAACTGGAGGCTGGCGAAATCCGTGGGATGCGCGGCCCGGGCATATTGGTTCAGGAAGGTGTCGGTCGCCAGAAGCAGGCTCGCCTTGGCGTCCCGCAGCAGTTCCACGATCACCTTTGTGTGCAGGGGGCTTGGATACTGAAAGGCTTTGAGGCCCCGGATGATCGGTAACATGACCCCCGCGGTCAGGCCGAAGCAGTGGAAGACGGGCAGGGGATTGAACATCACCCAGGTCGGATCGAGCGCGATGTGGGTGGCCACCTGATCGACATTGGCCAGGATGTTGGCGTGGGTCAGCATCACGCCGCGCGGCGAGCCGAAACTGCCGGAAGTGAAGAGCACCACGGCCGGGTCGTCCGGCTTCTGCGCCGTGCGAAACCGCCGCGGCGCCAGGGAGGCGGCCAGGGCGAACAGGCGGTCGGTCACCCCGATCTTTGCGCGGACATCCTCAAGATAGGTAACCCGGCAGCGCTCCTCGAGGGTATCAATCACATCGTGCAGCTTGGCCTGCTCGATGAATCGATGGGAGGTGAGAACCCGCGTGATCCCCGCGACTTTCAGGGCGCCGCGCAGATTACGAAGACCTGCTGTGAAATTCAGCATGGCGGGCCTGCGACCATAGGCGTGGAGGGCGAAGACTGTCACCACGGCCGCGCTGCTGGAGGGTAAGAGCACCCCTACGGTCTCTCCAGGCTTGGTCAGGCGTGCGAGCTTACGGCCCAGGGCGAAGCTGGCGCGGATCAGGTCAGTATAGGTGAGGGGCGCGCGCTCCTGATCCTCGAGGATGGGTTTGCTCGGGCCATACCGCTTTGCCGCGTCCAGCAGAGCGTCAAAAAGCGTCGTGCGCCAAGTCGGGAGGCTCTTAAGGTCTGGCATGGCGGGCTCCCCATTTTCCACGTCGCTTTGCCCTTTCTTACCCGGCGCCGGCGAGGCCTTGAAGGCCGCAGCCAAATCGGGCGCTTGATCCTTAACGCCGGAGGGACGATTTACGGCCCATGGCTACGGTGATCGACAGATTGAACCCCGACAGGACGGCAGCGGCCTCGGCCCGCCACCCTGAGAAGCGGGAGCGCCCTGACTCGCCGCGCTTACCCAAGCCGCCGTGGCTGAAGGTCAAGGCGCCCGGTTCGCCTGGCTATATGGTGACCCGCCGGATCGTCAAAGATCATGGTCTCACCACCGTCTGTGAGGAAGCGGCCTGCCCGAACATTGGCGAATGCTGGAGCCAGTCTCACGCCACCATGATGATTATGGGCGAGACCTGCACTCGCGCCTGCGCCTTCTGCAACGTCGCCACGGGCGTACCCGGCCCCCTCGATCCCACGGAGCCTGATCGCGTGGCGCGCGCCGTAGCTCTGATGGGTCTGTCTCATGTGGTCATCACCTCAGTGGACCGGGACGACCTGGAAGACGGCGGCGCTGAGCACTTCGCCGCCACGGTTCAGGCGATCCGCGCCGCGGCGCCCCCGACGACAATCGAAATCCTGACACCCGATTTCTTGCGCAAGCCCATATCCGCCGCCGAGCGGGTGATTGATTCACGCCCCGACGTGTTCAACCACAATCTGGAAACCGTGCCGCGCCTTTATCCGACGATCCGGCCCGGCGCGCGCTACTATCACTCTCTTCGCCTTCTTGAGCGTGTGAAGGCGCGCGATCCACGGATCTTCACCAAGTCAGGCCTCATGGTCGGCCTGGGGGAAAGCAAGTCCGAGGTCATGCAGGTCATGGACGACATGCGCTCGGCGGGCGTGGAGTTCCTCACCCTTGGCCAATACCTCCAGCCGACCCCAAAGCACGCGCCCATCGACCGTTTCGTATCCCCTGAAGACTTCTCGGCCCTGGAGACCATCGCCCGCTCAAAGGGGTTCCTGATGGTGGCCGCAAGCCCACTCACCCGCTCCTCCCACCACGCGGGGGAGGATTTTGCGCGGCTGCGCGCCGCCCGCCAGGCTCTTAGCTGAGACCTTTCCTTGCGCCACACCCTGACCCGCCGCCTACCTTACCAGCCGGAGCAATTGTTTGAGTTGGTGGGGGCCGTGGAGCTCTATCCAGAGTTTGTCCCCTGGGTCAGCGACATGCGGGTGTTCAACCGCCGCGCCGCCGGCGAGGGTGTCACGCTGCTGGACGCCAAGGCCCAGGTTGGCTTCTCGATCATCCATGAGAGCTTTTCCACCCGCGTGCGGCTGGACACCCCGGGGTTGGCGGTCGACGCCGATCTTCTGTCAGGGCCTTTTCGGAGGCTGGAGACCCGCTGGCGATTCAGCCAGAGGGAGGGCGGCTCCGAGCTGAGTTTCGTGATTGACTTCGAATTCCGCTCGCGACTGTTGCACACCCTTTTGGCCGCGAATTTCGAACGGGCCGTGGCGCGCTTGATTGGATGTTTTGAGCGCCGCGCCCAGGCGCTCTATGGCTAAAGGTCAGGCCACCCGGTCATAGGTCAGGCCCCTGGCGAGCCAGCAGCCGACCCGCACCGCATTCACCGCCCCGGCGCCATCAGGTTGGAAGATGAGCGTCCAGTCGCCCGGCGGGGTGTGATCCAAGGCGCGGGGGCAGGGAAGGGCCCAGACATCCGGGCCGACAGGCTCCAGAAGCTCCATCCGGCTTTGTCCCAGAAAGCCGGAAAACCCGCCATAGAGTGCACCGCCGGCGTCGGCGATCGTGAGTTCGGCGTCCAGCTCGGCGCATCTGTAAACCCCGGCGCGCCCGGGGATGGGCGCGGCCCCCGCCTTGATTGGGGTCAGGCGTGAACGCTGATTATCCTTGGGACGATCCAGCCAAAGGCCGTCCGCCTTCAGCTCCAGTCGGCTGTCCCCGTCCGAAGCGCCGCCGTCATCCTGGGCGGTGAGCAATTCGGGATGGTGGCCGAGGCGCAGTCTTAAGGAATGATCGGATGCGCCGGTAGTTCGCGCCAGAATCTCAGTCTCCGGTTCGATCCACGCGCCGAGCATAGCTTTGGGCAAGCAGGCGCCTGTCCCCGGCGCCGCCTCCTCACTCACAGCCGCCGCGAAAAGGTCGAAGGCCGCGCCGCCGGCGTCGGATAGATGATTGAAGAGGACGACTACGGACAGGCGTTCGACCGGGCAATACAGCCTGTGACTGCGCCATCCGCGCAAGGCCCCGCCGTGACCGCTGATGTCGCGCCCGAACTTTTGGGATCGGGCCAGCCCAAAGCCATAGGCCGCCGGAGCGCCGTCGGAAAAACTGACTGGAATATTCAGGCGCCCATGTATCGAGTCTGGATCGTCGCGCCCGGCGTCCGCCGCCCGCTCCCAGGCGATTATGTCGTCGAGACTGGCGCCAAGCCCCGCATCGCCGGTCCAGATGAGATTGTTGCGCGCGGGCCGAAAGCCACTGGCCACATCGCCTTCATAGCCCTCGGCGCCATCCGTCATGGCGCGGGTGTCGGCGGCAAGGAAAGCGGTCTCCATGCCTAGCCGGTCGAATAGCCGCCGCCGCAAGAGGTCGGCGAAGCTTTCGCCCAGGCGGTCGCTGACAATATCACCCAGCAGCCGGAAATTCTGATTGGCGTAGGAATAGCGCGTTCCAGGCTTGAACTGGAGGGACCTCGCCCCGCTGATCACCCGCGCGGCCTCGGCCTCGCCAAAAGGCAGCTCCGCCGGCGACCCGTGCAGCATGGCGAGCGCCCAGTAGTCGCGAAGGCCGGACTGGTTGTGGGCGAGATGGAGGGCGCCGGGCGCCTTTTCCTCCAGGCGCGGCAGCCGCGCGGCCACATCCGCGTCTAGGACGGAGGGATCTGGAAAGGCGTCCAGCATGAGGGCGCAGGTGAACTGCTTGGAGATCGAACAAATTCGAAAAAGGGTGCGCGGGCTGAACGGGATCCGCAGCTCGGCATTGGAGAAGCCCCAGGCGTGCCGGATCAGGGTTTCCCCATCCTTAAGCACGGCTACGGCCCCCCCGGGGCCCGGATAGGCGCGGGGCAAACCAGCCAGGATTGTCTCAAGCCGGGTGATCAGCCCCGGTTTGACTGTCATCGCAGGCGTTCCCGGAGCATTTCCAGAGCGGTCTGCACAGCCGCCATCTGCACCTCCCAGCGCGTTTCAAACTCAAAAAGCTCCATCCGATGCTGCACCGAATGATTGGCGCGGGCTGTGGCGAAATGAACCGTCCCCACGGGCTTCATGGGGCTCCCGCCGCCGGGGCCGGCGACCCCGGTTATGGCCACGGCGACGTGGGCGTGAGAGTGCTCGACCGCGCCTTCAGCCATCATCCGGGCGATAGGCTCGGAGACGGCGCCCAGATCGGCGATGAGGTCGCCGGAAATGCCCAGCAGCTCCTGTTTCGCGCGATTGGTGTAGACGACGAAACCTCGCTCAAAGACGTCTGAAGCCCCCGGTATGGCGCAGATCGCCGCCGCCACGAGCCCCCCCGTGCAGCTTTCCGCCGTCACAATACGCAGGGATTTCTCCCGGGCGTCATCAATGACCAGTCGTGCGAGAGTGTCGATTTCCAGGGAGAACATCAACCGTCCTGCTTTGGCGCCGCGGAATGAGGGCCCGCGAGACCAACATCGCCAAAGCCATTCTTTCAAGGGGGCCCGAAATGACGAACGGGCCATTACTGTAGGATAGGCCTAAAGCAGGATGACTTTTGACGGAATCGTCAAAAATCTGAATCCTGCTTTAACCTCAAGGTGCGAGCTTGATTCAAACGGTTCGAAGAAACGTCATCAAGCTCTAGTCCCGTGCTGGGCGCCACAATGGACCCACGGCGAGGAACAGGATCGCGACATTGAACACGGCGTTCGAGGGCGCGCCAGCCGCAATAGAACCCGCGCTATCCAGGCAGAACCACGCGAGGAGACTGGCCACGACCGTGCGCCTGACGGCGTCAGGCGCTATCGGATAGACCCATGATGACAGGCGCCAGATCATGACGCCCCAGCCGAGCAGGAACCCGCCGGTCAAGGCTGACAGAAACCGCGTATCGACCGCCAGGTAGTCCGATGGATGGTTCAGCCGCCACCCGAGCAGGTCCAGCGTCAGCCGCGCAAGCCCCGAGGTCGGGACCATGGCGCCGAGAAAGAACACCGGTCCGAAAGATCCTACGACGATGGCCGTGATGTTCAACCAAAACCGGTGAAACGCGCCGCTCATCATTGATACTCCCCTAGGCGGTAGGCCACGCGCTCAGGATGGTCGCCGCGTCGAAATAGTCGCGCCAGTGGCTGATCTGACCATCGCGCGCCTCGAACACCCCGGTCACCGCGAGATCGACCCACCCGTCGCTCAGGCGGTGTCGATCAAACCGCTCGGTGAAGACGACCGGCTCGGTCGACGACTTCCGCAGCACCTTGAACTCGTTCACCAGGCTTGGGACGAAGGGGTCAAGCACGCCGCGGACGGCGACTGCGCCACGCACGGCGCCCAACGGCGGTGGATTGATGTCGGCGCAGTCTTTCGAGATCAAGACCATGGCGCGGTCATAGTCGCCCCGTTCCGAGTGCTTGAGAAATTGCTGAACGACATCGAGCAATGACGGGGTCGTGGTCATGGGCGCCCCCCGCGTTGGGCTGAGGCCTTGTTTTTTCCCGCGCAGGGATCCCGCGCAATTACGTCAGGGGTTATCGTCCCGGGGGCCCGGCCATGCCGCGAAACAGGGCCTCGGACCGTGGGTCGGCCGGAAACAGCGTTTCGATGGGCAGCTCGTCAGCCGTGACGTCCTGGGCGGTCCCGAGTGTGGCGATGATCGCGAAGATCGAAATCGCCTGATCCCGGACCCGCATGTTGAAGGGAAGCACCGATACGAGCGCGGTGTCTGCCGCGGACCAGAGCAGCATGGTCAGCCAGGCAATTCCACGGTGGCGATGGCCTGGGCCGCAAGACCTTCCTCCCGGCCTGTAAAGCCCATGGCTTCCGTGGTCGTCGCCTTTACGCTGACAGCTGATAAGGGAAGCCCCAGCAGACCCGCGAGGCTTTCCCGCATCGCCTCGCGATGAGGTTTGATCTTGGGCCTCTCGCAAATAAGCGTGACGTCGAGGTTCACGACACGGCCGCCCTTGGCGGCCACAAGCGCGGCGGCGTGCTTAAGAAAGACCGATGAGGCGGCGCCACGCCATTGAAGATCGGTGGGCGGGAAGTGGTCGCCGATATCCCCCTCGCCGATGGCGCCCAGGATCGCGTCGGTCAGGGCGTGGAGCCCGGCGTCGGCGTCGGAATGTCCGATCAGGGTCTGACCGTGGGGAATTTTGACGCCGCAGAGCCAGACGCCGTCACCGGGACCAAATCTGTGGGCGTCAAAGCCCATTCCCACGCGCGTTACCCGCGCCGCGCCCGCCAGCGCCTCGGCCATCTCGAAGTCCTCCGGGTAGGTCAGTTTCATGAGACGCGGATCGCCGGCTTCGAGATGAATTCTCCCGCCAGCCCGCTCCACGACGCTCGCGTCATCAGTGGGAATTTCGCCATTCGGCCACGCCGCATAGGCGGCCTCAAGGACCTCGCGGCGGAAGGCCTGCGGGGTCTGGGCTCGCCACAACCCCTCCCGTGAGGCTGTCGAGAGCGGCGATCCGCCTGGCGTCTGACGCTTGAGCGTATCGGCCATCGGGAGGGCCGGGAGGGCGCCATCATGTTCCAGCGCCGCTTCGGCGAGCTCCCTCGCCAGAGCGGGTTTCAAAAAGGGGCGCGCCGCGTCATGAATCAGGACCGCGTCCCTGGCGCCACAGGTCAGGGCGGAAATGCCCGCGAGGACCGAGTCATGACGTTGGTCGCCGCCGGGAGCTGTGATCCAGTTGTTGAGCCCCGCGAAGGCCTCTGCCGCCGTTGACTCGTGGCCGGGCGGAATCACCACAACCACCTCCTGAGCCCCCGCCGCCAGAAGGGCTTCCAGCGACCAGCGGGCCACCGGCTTACCGGCTAAGGTGCGCCATTGCTTCGCGGCGCCGGGGCCCGCGCGTTGGCCTGAACCCGCGGCGACGATGATGGCTGAAAAACCCATGCCGTTCTTTAGGTTGCCCCGACGTTCGCTTCCAGGCTTTACGTGGAAGCGCTCTCGTGCCTAAACCTTGGGCGCCGTGGGTGGGCAGAAAATGAGCATGAGTATCGCCGAGGAGATGATCTCGCGTTTCGGACAAGTGTGGTTCGCGCCGATGACGGGCGTCTCCGATCTGCCGTTCCGCCAGTGCGCGGCGAGCCTTGGCGCGCGCTACGTCGCCACCGAAATGGTTGCGAGTGAGGCGCTGGTCAGCGGGCGGCCCGACGCTTTGCGACGGGCCGCGATGGGCGAGGGACAGGGCGCCTTTGTCGTCCAGCTCGTCGGCTTCGACGCGCGCCTGATGGCAGCCGGGGCGGCGCACGCGGCCAAGGCCGGGGCTCAAATCATCGATATCAACTTCGGTTGTCCGGCGAAAAGCGTGACGGGGATCGCCTGTGGCTCCGCTCTTATGCGCCAGCCGGAACAGGCGGAAGCGATTGTGCGGGCGGCGGTCGAGGCGAGCGACGTTCCGGTCACGGTGAAGATGCGGCTTGGATGGGACGAGTCGTCCATCAATTCGCCCGAGCTGGCCGCCCGCCTCGAGGCCGCCGGCGCCCGCGCCATAACCGTGCATGGGCGCACGAGACGTCAGTTCTATTCGGGTCAGGCGAACTGGCGGGCCGTCGCGGCGGTCAAACGGGCCGTACGGGCGCCGGTCATCGTCAATGGCGATATTGTCGATGCCGCAAGTGCGCGCCAGGCTTTGGCGCAGTCAGGCGCGGACGCGGTGATGATTGGTCGCGGCGCCATAGGCCGCCCCTGGCTGGCGTCCCAGTTGGCGGCCGAACTCAGCGGCGCGTCCTTCGTTGCTCCCACCGGCGAGGCTTTGACCGACATCGCGCGTGACCATCTGGCGCGAAGTATCGCCTTTCATGGGGACCGCCACGGCGTGCTCATCTTCCGCAAGCACTTGGCGGCCTATATCGACGTGGCGGGCGGCGGACGCGAGCTCCGCGCGCGGCTATGCCGCATGGACTCTCATCAGCTGATCGACCGCGCCCTGGAACAGCTTTGGCGCGAACCCGAGAGGCTCGCGGCGTGAAAACCCAACTGGCGGACGCCCCAGACTCAGGACTTGAAGCCGCGCGCGCCGCTGCCTTTGACCTCTGGCCGGAGGCGGCCGTGGTTCTTGACCGCCATGGACGGGTGCTGATCGCCAATGAGGCGGCGCAAGGGATGTTTGGCCGGGGATTCGCCTACCTCTCGCGTCTGTCGTTCCTGGCCGTCACCCCGCCGCAATCGCCCCTGGCTCTGCTGATTGCGCGCTGCCTGGAGGAACGCAGCGCCGTGCGCGAGCGTGACCTCAAGCTCGACCTGCCCAACTCCTATTCCGTCATGGCGGACGTTGCCGCCACCCCGCTGATCGATGACAATATTCTCGTGACACTTCACACGCGCCCGGCGGCCGCGGCCGCGGAGCGCTCGGGAGATCCCGCCGGCTTGCGTTCGGTTATGGGCCTTGGGCAGATGCTGGCCCACGAGGTGAAAAATCCGCTGGCGGGCATTCGCGGCGCGGCGCAACTCCTCAAGAGCGGGGCCAGCGCCGAGGATATTCCCTTGGCTCAACTGATCGTGGATGAAACAGACCGGATCGCGCGGCTGCTCGACCGCATGGAAGCCCTGGCCGACGACGCACCTCCGGCCCAGGCGGATGTGAATATCCATCAGGTGCTCGACCGGGTTCGCGCGCTTGCCGCCAATGGCGTGGCGGATGGCCTGACCATCAAGGAATATTATGATCCTTCCCTTCCTCCTGCCTGGGGCGAAGAAGATCAGCTCATTCAGATTTTCCTGAACCTAATCAAGAATGCCGCCGAGGCCGCTCATTCCCGCGAGGATAGTCGCGGTGAGATCACCCTCTCCACCGCCTATCGCCACGGCGTTCGTATTCGCGGGCCTGGCGGGCGCTCCGCGCCGCTGGAGGTCAAGGTGACGGATAATGGTCCAGGCGTGCCGGCGCATCTGCGCGATCATCTGTTCGAACCCTTTGTCACCACGAAGGCCGCCGGCGCGGGCCTTGGCCTGGCTCTCGTCGCCAAGCTCGTGGCGGGCCACGGGGGCCTCATCGACTTCACGTCCGAACCCGGACGGACGGTATTCCGGGTGCTGCTGCCCGCAGCCGCAGTCTGAACGCGCTTTTTCCCTTAGGAACCTGAAGACATGCCCGCTGCCGCCCAGAAGATTCTAGTGGCCGACGATGACGCCTCGATCCGCCTCGTGCTTTCCCAGGCGTTTTCACGCCTCGGCTACGAAGTGCGGGCGACGGGCAACGCCGCGACACTGCTGAAATGGGTCACCGATGGCGACGGCGACCTCGTGATCACGGACGTTGTCATGCCTGACGGCAATGTGTTCGACGTCCTGCCGCGCATCCGCAAGCAGCGCCCAAAGCTGCCGGTCATCGTGATGAGCGCCCAGAACACGGTTCTCACCGCCATCGCCGCGGCCGAGGGTGGCGTTTTTGATTATATTCCCAAGCCATTTGACCTTGATGACATGGCCGCCCTCGCCCGGCGCGCCCTCGAAAACCCCACCGACAAGGAGGCCGCCAAGGCCCAGGCCCGGGCGGTTCGGGACGAGCGGCTTCCGCTGATCGGCCGTTCCACGCCCATGCAGGAGGTCTATCGCTCCATCGCCCGGCTGGTGGGCGCGGATCTGACCGTCCTGATCCTCGGGGAGTCCGGGGTCGGCAAGGAGCTGGTGGCGCGGGCCTTGCATGATCTTGGCCGCCGCCGCGATGGCCGCTTTGTGCCCATCAGCCTGGCGGCCATCCCGCGCGCGCGGGTGGATGCGGAACTGTTTGGCCATGGGGAAGGCGATGTGGGCCGCCTGGTGGAGGCCGATGGCGGGACGCTTTTCCTTGATGAGATCGGCGACATGCCTCTGGACGCTCAGACCCGACTGCTGCGCGTTTTCGACGGCGCTGAGCCGGCCACCAACCCCAAGACTGGCAGGCGTCCCAATGTGCGGGTTATCGCCGCCACCAATCGTGATCTGCGGGGCCTGGTTTCACAGGGTCTCTTCCGCGAGGATCTCTATTTCCGTCTCAATGTGGCGCCGATCCGGGTTCCCCCCCTGCGGGACCGCGCTGAGGACATCCCCGAGCTCGCGCGTGCTTTTCTCCTGCGCGCCAGTCGCGAAGGCCTGCCGTCCAAAACGATCGATCAGAGTGCGCTTGATCGCCTGAAGCTGCACGAATGGCCAGGCAATGTGCGGGAATTGGAAAACCTGATCCGGCGGGTGTGCGCCCTATATGGCGAAGAGATGATCACAGCGCGGATCGTCGAGCGCGAGCTTTCCGAGCAGGCGCCGCCCTCGCAAACCGAAGGCGCGGTCACGCTCTCGGCTCTGGTGGAGCGCAATCTCGCCTCCTATTTCGCGGGCCAGCCGGGTGGGGTGCCCCCCGTGGGCCTCTATGATCGCGTTCTGGCGGACATTGAGCGCCCGCTATTCCAGCTCACCTTGGCCGCCACCAAAGGTAATCAGATGCGCGCCGCAGAGGTGCTTGGGCTCAATCGCAACACCCTTCGCAAGCGCCTTCATGATTTGGGGATTGAGGCCAAGGGCCGACCCTGAGGGCCTTAACTGTGGCGCCGGGGACGCGGGGCTGTTGCATTCGCGGCACAGGCTCTTAGAATCAATTTATGACCGCCAAGGGACTCGGCGCCGCCCCGCCCTCTCACGCCAGGATTGATGTCGCGGCGCCCGCGGGTGAGGTAGAGGCGCCAGGCGTGATGCTCGCGCAGAGCCGCCGCGCCGTCGATTCACAGGCCCTGATGGGCGTTTTTTTCGGTTTGGCGGCCAGCGCCACGGTCGTCGCGATAGTGCTGGGTTCGTCTCCCGACATGAGCGGGCCTCTGGGTCCCGCAAGTCCTGAGGTCCTCATCCTTTTGGGGATCGGTTTCGTCCTCATCCTGGTTCTGGCGGGACTTCTGGGCTGGCGGCTCCTGCGACTGGTGACGGCCCGAACGACGGACGCCGGGGCGCGATTGCACTTAAGATTTGTCACCCAGTTCGCCTTGGCCGCCGTCGTCCCCGCCTTGATCGTCGCACTGTTCTTTGGCCTCCTGGTGACGCGCGGCGTCGAGAGCTGGTTCAGCGCCCGCGTCCAAAGTGTGGTTGAAAACTCTCGGATCGTCGCGCGTTCCTATATCCAGGAGCAACAGAACTATATCAGTCGCCACGTAAACCTCATGGCGCAGGCCCTCAATCAGGTGGCCCCGAGCCTTGCTGATTCCCCGATCGCCTATGGCCGGTATCTGCGGGACACGACGGCCGAGGGCGGATTCTCGGCGGCCTATCTGCTGGATCGGGATGGTCGTGTTTTGGCCCGCGCCGATACGGTGGGCGCCACCACGCCTCTTCTCATTCCGCCCAAGGCCAGCTTCGCGGCCGCCGATGAAGGAGATGTGTCGGCGGCGCCGTTTGAATCCGTCGATCTTTTTCGCGCCCTCTATCGCTTGAAGGCCTATCCGGACGCCTATCTCTATGTTGTCCGACCCGTGGACCCGGGCATCTTCCGCCATCTGCGGGAGACGGAGAGCTCGCTCCAGGCCTACCATCTGGCCCGGCATAGGCGCGCCCTGATCCAGGGCGCCTTCGCCTTGAGCTATCTCGAAACCGTGCTTCTGGTTCTCGCGGGCGCGATCTGGCTGGGCATGGCCACCGCCGACCGGATCGCCGCCCCGGTGGCGAGGTTGGTGCAGGCGGCCGGGCGCGTGGCGAGCGGGGATCTTACGGCGCGGGTGGACACGCGGGGTGATCCCGCCGAAATCGCCGTCCTGTCGCGCGCCTTCAATCGGATGACCTTTGATCTGCGTGAACAGCAGGACGCTTTGCGCACGGCCCATGTGGACGCGGAGATGCGTCGGTTATTCACCGAGGCCGTGCTCCTGGGCGTGAGCGCCGGGGTCATCGGGCTTGATCCGCAGGGGCGGATTTCCGTCGTGAACCGTCAGGCGCTCAGCCTTCTGAACATCACCGATAAGGACAGTCAGGGACGCACATTAAGCGAAGCGGCGCCGGAGTTCGAGGCCGTCGCCGCGGCGGCC
>PLFA01000079.1:30265-34184 GCA_003136615.1 Caulobacteraceae bacterium
GAAATCAAGAATCCGCTGACGCCCATTCAGCTTTCGGCGGAGCGGCTGCAGCGCAAATATCGCCGCGATATCTCTCAGGATGTGGAGGTTTTTGACCGCTGCATCGACACGATTACCCGTCAGGTGGGCGACATCGGCCGTATGGTGGATGAATTCTCGTCATTCGCGCGGATGCCAGAACCCAAGTTCAGCCCCTGCGACATCGCTGAGCTCTTGCGGCAGTGCGTCTTCGCCCAGCGGGTGGCGGATCCCGGCGTTGAGGTGGAGATCGTCGGCGCCATCATGCCGACGACGGTGATCTGTGACGGCCGGATCGTCGCCCAAGCGCTCACGAATGTGCTGAAAAACGCAGGCGAAGCGATCGCCGCGCGGCCCGCCGGTGTGGCGATGCCGCCCGGGCGCATCCAGGTCGCCCTGGTGTGCTCGCCCGACCAGGTGGATATTGAGATCGAGGACAATGGCGTCGGCTTCCCCAAGAAGTTCCGTGAGCGCCTGACCGAGCCCTACGTGACCACGCGCGAAAAGGGCACAGGGCTTGGCTTGGCCATCGTCAAGCGCATCCTTGAAGAGCATGGCGGTCGGCTCGTTCTTTTGGACGCCGCCGAAGGCGAGGGAGCCCGGGTGGTGTTGTCCTTTCCCGCGCCCCGAATCGGCGCAGGTGAGGAGGCGGCCGAGGCCGCGAGTAAGGTGCAGGCATGAGTAGTGACATTCTCGTCGTCGATGATGAGATCGATATTCGGGAACTTGTGGCCGCCATCCTCGAAGACGACGGCTATGCCGTCCGCACGGCCCAGAATGCGGAGGCCGCCCTGACGGCCCTGCGCGCGCGCAAACCGGCCCTGCTCATTCTTGACATCTGGATGTCCGGCAACGGCATGGACGGCCTCGAATTGCTCGACCGGGTGAGGGCCCTTGATCCCGATCTTCCGGTGATCATGATCAGCGGCCACGGCACCATTGAGACTGCAGTCAGCTCCATCCGCCGCGGGGCCTACGACTTCATTGAAAAGCCCTTCAAGTCAGACCGGCTGCTGCTGGTCGTCCAGCGCGCGCTGGAGGCCTCGAGTCTGCGCCGCGAAAATCGTCACCTGCGCGCCCAGGCGGTTGTTCCCGAAGGTCTGGTGGGATCGTCCGCCGCCGCGCAACAACTTCGCGCCGTCATCGCCAAGATCGCCTCGGCCAATAGCCGCGTGCTGATATCGGGCCCGCCAGGCGCGGGGAAGGAAACCGCCGCGCGCCTCATTCATGCCGCCAGCCCGCGCGCCTCCAACGCCTTTGTGGCGATCAGCGCCGCGGGCGTGACGCCCGAACGCATGGACCGCGAACTGTTCGGCGAGGAGCCCACCGGCGAGCGGCCTGGCCATATAGGTGTCTTCGAGCGCGCGCATACCGGAACGCTCTATCTGGACGAAATCGCGGAAATGCCGCGCGAGACACAGAGCCGCATTCTTCGTGTGCTCGTGGAGCAGCGGTTCCGGCGCGTGGGCGGTGAGATCGACGTGCAGGTGGATGTACGGGTGGTTTCCTCGACCTCTCGGGATCTGGGCGCTGAGATTGCCGCGGGGCGCCTGCGCGAAGACCTCTATCATCGCCTGAACGTCGTGCCTCTGCGTGTGCCGGGCCTTTCGGAGCGGCGTGAGGATATACCCTTCCTGATCAACTACTATCTTGAGCGATTGAGCGCGGCGTCCGGCCTCGCGAAGCGCAGTCTCGCGCCAGACGCCTTGGCGACGCTCCAGGTCCAGCCTTGGCCGGGAAACGTCCGTCAGCTGCGAAACCTGGTGGAACGCATTCTCATCCTTGCCGGGGGTGATCCAAATCAGCCCATCTCGGCCGACATGCTGCCGCCCGAAGCCAGCTCGACACCGCCGACGGGAGGCCTTGGCGCCGAGCGCATCATCGCCTTGCCATTGCGTGAGGCGCGCGAACTTTTTGAGAAGGAATATCTAGAAGCCCAGATCATGCGCTTTGGCGGGAATATCTCCCGCACGGCCGCGTTCATCGGCATGGAGCGTTCCGCCCTGCACCGGAAGTTGAAGACCCTGGGCTTTTCCGGCTCTCGCATGGTCGAGGAGACGGCTGACGGATGAGCCGGATTGCCTATGTGAACGGACGCTTCACGCGTCATGCGCAGGCCAGCGTCCACATCGAGGATCGCGGTTATCAATTCGCTGATGGCGTCTATGAAGTTTGGGCGGTGTTCGACGGGCGTCTGGCGGACAGCGCGGGACATTTTGAACGCTTGGCCCGAAGTCTGGGCGAGCTTAGGATATCTATTCCGCTCAGCCAGGCGGCGCTTGGGGTCATCCTGCGCGAAACCATCCGCCGCAACCATGTTCGCAATGGGATGGTCTATCTGCAGGTGACGCGCGGCGTCGCCCCGCGCGACCACCCTTTTCCCGCGGGCGCCATCCGCCCGAGCCTCGTCGTCACCGCCAAGTCGGTGGACATGGTCAAGAGCCAGGCGCGCGCGGCCGATGGCGTAAAGGTGATCACGGTCCCCGAGACACGCTGGGCGCGGTGCGACATCAAGACCATCGGCCTTCTGCCCAATGTCCTGGCCAAGCAGGCCGCCCGGGAAGCGGGGGCCGCCGAGGCTTGGTTTGTGGATGATCTCGGTTTGGTCACCGAAGGGGCGTCCAGCAATGCCTGGATCGTGGACGCCAAGGGCGTTTTGCGCACCCGCGACACCCAGGCCAATATCCTGCGCGGTGTCACCCGCAAATCGGTCCTGGCCCTCGCCGCCAAGCTCGGGCTGACGTTTGAGGAGCGCGCATTCACCGTGGACGAAGCCAAACAGGCGCGCGAAGCGTTCATTACCGGCGCTGGCAGCCTCGTGCTTCCGGTGACCCGCATCGACGCCACGGTTCTGGGTGACGGCGCGCCGGGCCCGGTGGCGAAGCGACTGAGAGATGTCTATATCCAGCAAGCGCGGCAAGACGCCGCGTGAAGACGGCGCCCGGCCTTGCCTCATCCCGCGAGGCGCCGACCACCATAAAATGGGAATTTCTAAAGTGACGGTCGATAAGAAACAGAACCTCCAGGACGCTTTCCTCAACAGCGTGCGTCGCGCGCGCACGCCCCTCACCATCTTTCTCGTCAATGGCGTGAAGCTTCAGGGCGTCGTGAGCTGGTTCGATAATTTCTGCGTTCTTCTGCGTCGCGATGGCCAGGCGCAACTTGTCTATAAGCACGCCATTTCCACCATCATGCCGGCCGGTCCGGTGCAGCTCTATGAGCCGACGGACGAAGGCGACGATTGACCCCGTCACCCACCCAGGCGCCCGCCGAGGTCGCCCTCGTTCTTCACCCCGTACATGCGCGTGGCTCCGGCGCGCGGACCCCTGACGAGCGGTTGGCCGAGGCGGTGGGCCTGGCCGAAGCCCTCGATCTTGTCGTCGCGGACGCGAGGGCTGTCGCTTTGCGTAAAGTGGCTCCCGCCACCCTTTTTGGAAAGGGCCGGGTTCTTGAAATTGCGGATCTCTGCCAGGCGCTTGAGGCGACTCTGGTCGTCGTTGATGACGCCTTGACGCCGGTCCAGCAGCGCAATCTGGAGCGCGCNNTGGTCGGTCAAGGTGGTTGATCGGACGGGGCTCATTCTGGAGATTTTCGCCCGACGGGCGCGCACCGGCGAGGGGCGGCTGCAAGTGGAGCTGGCTAGGCTGGACTATGAGCGCTCACGGCTCGTCCGCACCTGGACCCACCTAGAGCGCCAGCGGGGTGGTTTTGGCTTCCTGGGCGGCCCGGGCGAAACCCAGATCGAGGCGGACCGCCGTCTGCTCAACGAACGCATCGTCAAGCTCAAGGCCGATCTCGCCTCCGTCCGGCGGACGCGGGAGCTACAGCGGCGGGGGCGCAAGCGCGTGCCTTACCCGATCGTGGCTCTGGTGGGTTACACCAACGCCGGCAAGTCCACCCT
>PLFA01000079.1:34215-34820 GCA_003136615.1 Caulobacteraceae bacterium
TCCAGCGACTCCGACGCCCAGCGCGATGACGTCAATGCGGTCCTGAAGGAGCTCGGCGCGGAAGAGGCGTCCGAACGCCACGTGATCGAGGTCTGGAACAAACTTGATCTGGCGCCGCCAGACGATCTCTCGGACCTTCGGGCTCGGGCCGGGCGCTCCGGAGCGGTGCTCCTGTCGGCCGAGACAGGGGAGGGGATCGACGTCCTTACCTCAGCCATCGGCCTCATGCTGGATGAGAGCCCAGAGCGTGTCTTCCAACTTCAGCCCGGTGATGGCGAGGCCCTGGCATGGCTCTATCGGCATGGTCGCGTCACGGCGCGCGATGAGGCCGAGAACGGTCTGACCGTGACGGCTCGCCTTGATGCTCAGGCCTTGGGCCAATTCGAGCGTTTAAGACCCGATGTGCACGGGCGCGAGGCCCGCGCTTAACGTCGCTCTGCCGCCTTCGCCTCGTCCCAGAGCCGGTCCATCTCCGGGAGCTCTGACTGCTGCGGCGATGATCCCACCGCGTTGAGGGTGCGTTCCACATAGCCAAACCGGCGGACGAATTTGTCGTTGGTTTCGCGAAGGCAGGCTTCCGGGTCCGCCTCGAGCTCACGCGCAAT
>PLFA01000056.1 GCA_003136615.1 Caulobacteraceae bacterium
ATCGGCGCGGAGGGCACCCTCGGCGTTGTCACCGCCGCCGCGCTGAAGCTCTATCCGGTTCTGGCTTCCCGGGCCGTTGCCATCGCGGGTGTCGCCAGTCCCGCGGCCGCGGTTGATCTGCTAAAGCTCGCCAAGGAGGCGAGCGGCGGGGAGCTGGAGGCCTTTGAACTCATCTGCGCCCTTGGCATGGAGATGGCGGCGGCCAAAAAGATAGGCGCGCGCTTGCCTCTGGACAGCCGGCCGCCCTGGTATGTGCTGATCGAGACCGCGAGCCCGCGAGACGATGTGGCGAAGCGGGTGCTCGAAGACCTGCTGGGCGAGGCTCTGTCTCGCGACTTGACCGAGGACGCCGTCATCGCGGCGAGCGAGGCTCAAGCCCAGGCGCTGTGGGCCCTTCGCGAGGGCCAATCCGAAGCGCAGAAGGGGGAGGGGCCGGTGTGGAAGCACGACGTGTCCCTGCCCATTTCCCGCGTCGCCGATTTTATCGACCAAGCCGGTCAAGCCCTCGCCGCGCGGTTTCCCGGCGTGCGGATCGACGCGTTTGGTCACGTGGGCGACGGCAATATCCACTATGATGTTCTGGCCCCCATCGGCGGCGATCAGGCGCGTCACGCGGAGGCGCGTCAGGCGGGCGCGCGCATCGTCCACGACCTCGTGAACAGCCTCGGTGGCTCCATCAGCGCCGAGCATGGCCTTGGGATCATGAAGACCGAGGAGGCCCGGCGTTATAAAAGCCCGGTGGAGGTCGCCGCCCTCGAAGCGGTGCGCCTAGCCCTCGACCCCAAGGGCATCATGAATCCCAGGGTCCTCTTCTCCGCTTCCGCGCCGCGCGCTTGACGGACGCGGCGACTGCCCCTTTGTCTCGCCGCGAAAACAAAAAGACGGGTAGGGCGCCCGCGCACGGAGGATCAACCCAAGCATGGCCTACGAACCGTTCAACCTGAAGGGCAAGGTGGCCCTGATTACCGGCGGCAACCGCGGCATTGGTCTGGGCATGGCTGACGCACTGGCCCGCGCTGGCGCTGACCTTATCCTGTGGGGCTCGAACGGCCCGGCGACGGACGCAGCGGCGGACCAACTCTCCGCGCATGGCGTGCGGCCCCTGGCCCAGCGCGTGGATGTGGCCGACGAGGCGGCGGTCGTTCAGGCCATGGCGCAGGCCGCGGCGGAATTCGGGCGGATCGACGCGGTCATCGCCAATGCCGGGATTGGCGGCGGCGCGGCCTCATTCTCAGAGATGAGCGTCGAAACTTGGCGGCGCGTCCTTTCGGTCAATCTCGACGGGGTCTTCTTCACATGTCGGGAGGCCTGCCGGCACATGGTGGGTCGCGCCAAGGCTGGCGACGCGGGTGGTTCGATCATGGTCACGGCCTCCCTGGCCGCCATCGAAGGCGCGGCGCGTAATGAGGCCTATGCCGCCACCAAAGGCGGTGTGATTTCCATGATGCGCTCCATCGCCGTGGAGCATGNNGCCTTCGCCGAAAAGGTCATTCCCCGGGTCCCGGCCCGGCGCTGGGGCGACCCGGCGGATTTCGGGGGCATCGCCGTCTATCTGACATCCGACGCCTCCGCCTATCACTCTGGCGACACCTTCGTCATCGATGGCGGTTATTCAATCTTTTAGGAAAAGGCGGAGAGGCCTCAGACCTTTTTGTTGAGTTCCGCAAGCTGCTCCTGCATGGCCGCCATTTGTTTGCGAAGTTCCGCGAGAGCGTCGCTGTCCGACGGCGATGCGGCAGGCTTCGGCGCCGTGGGCGGCGTCTCCTCCCCCCGGAACGCGAAGGGGGTAAACATTTTCATCGCGCGATCAAACAGAGCCATGTTCTGGCGGATCTGTTCATCGAACACGCCCATGGTCGGCGGCGTCACTGCTGAAATCTGTGAGCGCATGCGCTCCTGCTGGCGGATAAAGCTGTCGAGAGACAGTTCCAGAAAACTGGGCAGGAAAGCCTGCATGCGGTCGCCATAGAAGCCGATAAGTTGCCGCAGGAACTGGATTGGCAGGAGATTCTGGCCCCGCGCCTCTTCCTCGAAGATAATCTGGGTCAGCACTTTGCGCGTGATATCCTCGCCGCTCTTGGCGTCACGAACCTCGAAGTTCACGCCCTCCTTGACCATGCGCGACAGGTCTTCAAGGGTAATGTAGCTGCTCGTCGCCTTGTTATAGAGACGACGATTGGCATATTTCTGAATAATGATTTTCTCATGAGCGCCGGCTGCGGCGGCGCTCTCGGTATCGCTCTGCATGGGCGTCCTTTTCGGCTGGGCGATGCCCATGCGGCCATTTATTGCGCATCGCGGCATGCGGCGCCAGCACATTTGCCTGTTTGCTGCGCAGCATGCCCCGGCTTATAGCTCGGGTGAAGCGGCAAGCCGCATAAACTGGAGCCGAAACCCTCATGTCTGACGTCGTCATCGTCTCCGCCGCGCGGACGCCAGTAGGGTCCTTCAACGGCGCGTTTGCCGGCCTCGCGGCCCACGAACTTGGACGCATCGCCATTGAAGCGGCCATCGCCCGGGGCGGGATTACCGCGGCGGATGTGGATGAGGTGGTCCTGGGGCAGGTGTTGCAAGCGGGCGCCGGCCAGGGTCCGGCCCGCCAAGCCTCGGTGAATGCCGGCGTGCCGGTGGAAAGCCCCGCGTGGAGCGTCAACCAGCTCTGCGGATCGGGCCTGCGCGCCGTCGCCCTCGGCGCCCAACAGATTGCCGCTGGGGATGCGCGTATCGTCGTCGCCGGCGGTCAGGAGAGCATGAGCCAGGCGCCCCACGCCGCCCATCTTCGCACGGGCCAGAAGATGGGGGATCTCGGCCTCGTGGACACCATGATCAAGGACGGGCTTTGGGACGCCTTTCACGGCTATCACATGGGTCAAACCGCGGAAAATATCGCCTCGCGCTGGCAAATCACGCGCGAGGAGCAGGATCGCTTCGCCGTCGCCTCTCAGAACAAGGCCGAGGCCGCCCAGAAGGGCGGACGTTTCGCTGGCGAGATCGCGTCCGTGACGATTAAGGGCCGCAAGGGCGACACCGTGGTGGATCAGGATGAATATATCCGCCATGGCGCGACCTATGAGAGCGTCAGCGGTCTGCGCCCGGCTTTCGCCAAGGATGGAACCGTCACGGCGGCCAATGCCTCGGGGCTGAATGACGGCGCCGCGGCCCTAGTGCTGATGACCGCTGACGAAGCCCACAGGCGTGGCCTAAGGCCCTTGGCGCGCATCGCGTCTTGGGCGCATGCGGGGGTTGAGCCGGAGATCATGGGCACGGGACCCATTCCGGCCAGCCGAAAGGCGCTGGAAAAGGCGGGCTGGAAGGTCGCTGACCTGGACCTCATCGAGTCCAATGAGGCCTTCGCCGCCCAGTCGATCTCGGTGGTGCGCGAGCTGGGCCTCGACGGCGCCAAGGTGAACGTAAACGGAGGCGCCATCGCCATAGGCCATCCTATTGGCGCATCGGGAGCGCGGATACTCACCACTCTGGTTCACGAAATGAACCGATCCGGCGTTAAGAAGGGCCTCGCCACGCTGTGCGTCGGTGGCGGGATGGGCGTGGCCATGTGTGTGGAAGCGGCCTGACGGTTTGGCTTGACTTGGCCTGCGTCAGGCAGCGACTGGACGAGATTTCACATAGGGTCAGGCTTCCCCTTCGAGAGGCGCGACTCAAAAGGGGAGAGGCGCATGGCCAAAGTGGCGTTCGTCACCGGCGGAACCCGGGGCATTGGTCGCGCGATCACCGCCAAGCTCAAGGCCGAAGGCTACAGGGTCGCGGCGGGTTATGCCGGAAATGAGGCGGCGGCTCAGGCCTGCGCCAACGAGCTGGGCGTGCTGGTGGTGAAGGGAAATGTCTCGTCCTTTGCCGACTGCGCCGCAGCCGTGGCGGAGGTGGAGTCAGAGTTCGGGCCGATTGATGTGCTGGTCAATAATGCCGGCATCACCCGCGACGCTGTTCTGCACCGGATGACCGAAGCGCACTGGAACGAGGTCATCCATGTCAACCTAGCCTCGATCTTCAATATGACCCGCAATGTCATCGAGGGGATGCGCGAGCGGAACTATGGCCGCATCGTCAATATCAGCTCGATCAATGGCCAGAAGGGCCAGATTGGGCAAACCAATTATTCCGCCGCCAAGGCCGGCATGATCGGCTTCACCAAGGCGCTGGCTCAGGAGAACGCCAAGAAGGGCATTACGGTTAACGTGATCGCGCCCGGCTATATCGACACCGAGATGGTCGCTGCCGTGCCTCAAGCCGTGCTGGAGCAGATTGTCGCCAATATTCCCGTCGGGCGTCTTGGCATGGCCGACGAGATCGCCCGCTGCGTCGCGTTCCTGGCGGCCGAGGAGGCGGGGTTCATCACCGGCGCGACTCTGACCGTGAACGGCGGGCAATATATCGCAGGCTGATCGGCTCGCCGGCTTGTCCGGCGTGACGCTCTTCAAAGGCTCCCGTCGCGGGTGTGGCGAATCTGCCGCACATGTCGGATGTCGCGCCGCCGGCGCGCGCGTGTCCAAAATCGGCCCCGATCAGGGGCCATCTGCTTCGTCATGGGGATAGCCCGAACGGTTAAGTCCAGTCGGGGGGCGCGCCTCCCTTTCCGGTTGGCGATAACGATAGCTTTGGCCGCGTCGACCCCGGCGGGGGCGGTAGGGCCTTCATGGCTGCGGCATGTGTTCGAGTCCCCGGCGGCGGCCCGCAACAGAGCTCCTCCTGTCGCCCGTTACACCATTGATGCGGGTGGAAACTTCGTTCTTGACCGCACCGCGGCGCCGCGCCCTCTTCTGAAATTCGAGGACAGTCCCGAAGTCTGGGCCCTGACGGTCACCCGCGGGCCACGGGGCGATCTCATCTATTGGAACGATCTGAGACAACCCTTCCTTAGGATCACCAAGTTCGGCGGGGTCACGGTCTTCACGTCCGACCGTCCTCAAGGCGCCGCGGCCGCGGTGTCGGGACCGGGCTTCCCCTTGCGGCTGGCGCCCGTAGGACCGATTGGCCTCTATCAGCATCTCGCCGTGGCCAGCGCCCGGTCCGGCCGCGCGGCGCAGCACGCTGTTGGCTACACAGCCATAGACGCCGACCCGCTTTCAGACGGTCTGATGGCCGACGCTGCCATTGTGGCCAGCGAAGCCTTGGTCAATCTCGCTGTCCGTCCCCGTGGCCGGGCGTACCTGAGGCGTATCGGTCGCGTGACGATCATTCGTGGCGACAAGCCATCCGCCGTTGTCCATGAGGGGGTCGTGATCGTTACCGTGGCCCCGGCCGAAGGCGTCTTTGGGCGGCCATCGTCGCTCCGCATCGAAGAGGCTCTGACCGAGAGGTAGAGGGCCAGCCTTATCCCGCGAAGTCATCCTTCTTGGCGCGCAATTGGGCGAAGGCTGCGGGGGCCGTCGCGGCTTCGGGCACCAGACGGGGCGCGCGCAGAAACGGATTGGTCGCCAATTCCTCGGCAAGCGTTGTGGGCACGGTGGCATCACCTCGCGCGCGCGCTTCGAAGATCGCGTCCGCCCGGCGCGCGACAACCGGGTCATGGTCGATACTCAGTGCGAAGCGCGCATTCGTTGCGGTATATTCATGGGCGCAATAGATCACCGTGCTCGGGGGCAGCCGCGCCAGGCGCTGCAGACTGGCCCACATTTGCTCAGCGTCGCCCTCAAAAATTCGTCCGCATCCCATGACGAACAGCGTATCCCCCACAAATGCAATCTCGTCGGCGGCGTCGAAATAGGCGATATGGCCTAGAGTGTGGCCTCCGCAATCGATGACCGAAAAGTTCGTCGCGCCCAGACTCACCATATCGCCGCCCGACACCCCGCGATCCAACGGCGCTATCTGGCGCACCTCCTCGGGGCCAACGATGACTGCGCCCGTCGCCGCCTTTATGGCGGCGTTTCCCCCGGCATGGTCAGGATGCCAATGGGTGTTAAGGATCATGTCGAGGCCCCATCCGGCCTCGCCCAGCGCCGCCAGAACCGCCTCGGCGTCGGGCGTGTCCACGCAAGCGGTCAGGCCACTCGCCGTGTCCCGCAGAATGAAGCCATAATTGTCCGCGAGGCAGGCAAATTGGCGAACTTCGAGGGTCATGATGAATCCTGTTCCAATCTGATCTCGATCACCGCCGCGCCGACCTCGTCAGCGCGTGGACGTGGCAGGGAGACAGAGGCGCGTCTTAACGAATACAGTTGGGGCTTGTGATGCGAACGCGCTAGCGCGCCTAGCGTCCATATCGAGAGCGGGTTGGAGGCGAGGAGCCGCGGCGTGGCTATGAGGCAAGGCATCTTCGATCTTCGGGAATTCTACGCCTCGCCGCTGGGCGTCGTGGCGCGCCAGATGATTTCGCGAAAGGTGTCCGAGGTTTGGACCGATCTTGGCGGATTGGATGTTTTGGCCCTGGGATATGCGACTCCCTTTCTGGACGGTATCGGGGGCGGCGCGCGGCGCACGCTTGCCGCCATGCCCGCCGCGCAGGGCGTCGAAGCCTGGCCGCGGGGAGCCCGCAACCGCGCCTGTCTGGTCCACGAGGCGCGCCTGCCGTTCCCCAACGCTTTCTTTGACAGGGTTCTGGCGGTCCACGCGCTTGAGGAAAGCGATGATCTTCTGGGGCTTCTTGGCGATATCAACCGCGTCCTCTCGCCATCCGGGCGGGTGATTCTCGCCGTCACCGAACGACGCGGACTTTGGGCGGACGTGGAGAGCAGCCCGTTCGGCCATGGTCGCACCTTTTCGCGGCGCCAGCTTGAGCGGATGGTTCGCGAAGCCCAATTGACCCCTCTTGGCTGGACGCGCGCCCTTTACATGCCCCCGGTCCCCTGGATTTCGCGTTGGGCGGACGGCTTTGAACAGATCGGCGCGCGTCTCTGGCCAGGCTTCGCGGGCGTAATCCTCATGGAGGCGGCGAAACAGACCTTCGCCCTGCGTCCAAAGGGCCGAACAGCGCGGGTTCCCGCCAGAACCCGGCCGGTGTTCGCTCCCGCTGGCGCGGCGGCCTCTATGAGTGAACGTCCCGTCGCGTCAACAGGAAAAGGGCCGTTTCAGCGCGCCAGTTCTCCAACCTCTGGGAAGGTTTGATCGACCGCGCGGGTCGCCCGCGCGCAAAGGCCGCGCAGGCCTCGATGGTCAGGCTTAGATCCTCTGCCAGGGCGATGAAGTCAGCCAGGGTGCAAAGATGGATATTGGGTGTCGACCACCAGGGTTCGGGCAGGGCGCCGGTGACCGGCATACGCCCGTGCGCGAGAAGATCCAGCCGCACGCGCCAGTGACCAAAGTTCGGCAGGGATACGATGGCCCGCTGACCAATCCTTAGCATCTCACGGAGAACAGCCCGCGGATCGCGAACCGCCTGGAGCGTCTGGGAAAGGATCACATAGTCAAAAGCGCCCGTGGGAAACTCGCGTAAATCCCGGTCAGCGTCCCCCTGCATCACGGCAAGGCCCCGGGCCAGGCACGCTGAAACCCCTTCAGGGCTGATCTCCAAACCACGGGCGTCGGCGTTGGTGTGACGCACCAACAGGTCCAGCAGCGCGCCTTCACCGCAACCCACGTCGAGAACCCGCGCCCCAGGCCTCACGAGCCGGAGGATTTCCGCGAAGTCTTCCCGCATCGGCGCGGGATCAGGGCCTATATGGCTCACGCGAGGCCCCGGCTTTGGGCGGCGGAGGTCAGGAAGCCCGCCAGGGCCGAGCGCAGAACCGGCTCGTCGAGCAGGAAAGCGTCATGACCCTTGTCGCTCTCGATCTCGATGAAGCTCGTTCGCGCCCCGGCCAGATTGAGGGCGCGGACAATCGCCCGGCTTTCCGGCGTCGGATAGAGCCAGTCCGAGGTGAATGAGGCGAGGCAGAACCGCACATCCCGCGCGCCGGCGAAGGCGCCCGCCAGGCCGCCATCCCGCTCGGCGCCGAGATCAAAATAGTCCATGGCGCGGGTGATATAGAGATAGGAATTGGCGTCGAAGCGGTCGACGAAGCTGGCGCCCTGGTGGCGGAGGTAGCTTTCCACCTGGAAGTCCGCGTCAAATCCCCAGGAGAGCCCGTCGCGCTGGAGCCCGCGGCCAAATTTTCGCGTGAGGGCCGTTTCGGAGAGATAGGTGATGTGCGCCGCCATGCGCGCCACGGCCAATCCCTTTTCGGGTCGTACGCCAGCCGCGCCATAGGCGCCGCCCCGCCAGTCTGGATCGGCCATGATCGCCTGACGCCCAACCTCGTGAAGGGCGATATTCTGGGCCGAGTGACGGGCGGCCGCGGCGATGCAGACCGCGGCGAACAGACGTTCGGGATAGCTCGCGGCCCACTGCAGGACCTGCATTCCGCCCATGGACCCNNCCCATGCATCCGCCCACCACGTTCGAGCAGATGATAAAATGTCGCTCAGGATCGATGGGTAGGCCCGGACCCACTAAGGTCGACCACCAGGGGCGTCGCCCGGTGAGGGGGTGCGGCTGGGCGGCAAACTGATCGAGGGTCAGAGGGTGGCAGATGAGGATCGCATTGGAACGCGCCGAATTCAGCTGACCATGGGTTTGGTAGGCGATCCGCAGGTCGCTGATCGCTCCCCCGCCGTCCAGCCGCAGGGGCGCGTCCCGGTCAAACGTCATCACGCCGCCGCCTGAACCTTCGCCAAAACCTGGCGTTTCGCCGCTATGTGGGGTGTCGCCGTCGCTCATGCGCGCGCCAGGAGCGTCAGGCGGGCGCGTCTGTCAATCGTTGCGCGGTTGGGGGAGGGCCAGAAATAAGGCGGCCCGGCGAAGCAGAGCTTCAGCCGGGCCATGTCCTCCGCCGTCCATCGGGGGGGCGAAATAGCTAGCGGAGAGACATAGTGAAAATGCGCCGGGCGCCCCACGGTTCCGCGCGCCGCACGATTTTCATGTCCTGAGTGTGTCGGCCCTGCGATAAAGGCCCGTGGCTCAGCTTGAGCAAAGGGTTTTGCCAGCTTCAGATACCGGCGTACCAAGCATAACCACGGTCTTCCCAGAAGCCCCCCTTGCCCCGGCCGAGTTGATCCATCCGGTTGGCCAGTTCGATCCGCATGATATATTTCGCCTGCTTGTAGCCCAACTGGCGTTCCACCCTCAGCCGCAGGGGTGCGCCGTGCGAGACCTCCAAGGGCTGCCCGTTGAGCGCCCAGGCCAAAATCGTCTGGGGGTGAAAGGCGTCGAAGAGGTCGATGCTCTCATAGTAAAGGCCAGACTCGTCGAGCCCGCCGCCAAGATTGTCGGCGCAATGGAAGACCACATAGCGCGCCGGAGCCAGAGGACGGGCCAGGGCCAGGACCCGCGCCAGCGGCGCCCCCGTCCATTGGCCGATGGCGCTCCAGCCTTCAACGCAATCATGACGTGTGATCTGGGTGCGCGCGGGCATGGCCTTAAGTTGCGCCAGGGATAGGCTCAGCGGCTGACCCACCAAGCCGTCCACCACCAGACGATAGTCGGCGAAGCCGCTCGCCATGAGGTCCTGATAGTGGGGGCTTGCGGGCATGGTGGATCCATTGGCCCGAAAAATGGGCGATAGATCCGACGGCTTGAACTCTGGCGCGAGGGGTTGGCCCTCGAGAAGCAGCCGTTGTGATCCCATGCTCAGACCTTCGGCGCGACCAATGAAATGCTGAAATGACGGCGCGTGGGAAAGACGATCACATCCGCTGAGCAGCAGGCCGCCCAGGCCTGCCGCGCCCCTCGCGATCAGGCCGCGTCTGGAAACCAGGCGGGGGCTCACGAGTGATGATCCCGCGGCAGGGCGTATCGGCCCGTGATCATGGAGCCGATTTCATTGACGAAACCGGCCAGAAACACCTCCACCACATGGACGATGACGAAGAGTACGATGAGATTGGCGCAGATAAAGTGGATCGATCTTGCGCTCTGACGTCCTCCGAGCAGATCCAGCACCCAAGGGGCTATGGCGTCGAACCCCGGCGACATCGCCAGACCGGTCATGACCGTTAGGGGGAGGAGGACCAGTGCGACGGCGACATAGGCCAGTTTCTGCAGCACATTATACCGCTTTGCGGCCTCCCCTGTCGGGTGCTTGAGTCTGATGTGATCGAGAATGCTGCGACCAATGTTCGCGGGTGACAGATCCGCTGGCGTTGGCGCGAGATCGCGCCGCAAATGGCCGTTAACCAAGCCCATCAGGAGATAAATCAATCCATTAGCCACAAAGATCCAGGCCAGGAAAAAGTGCCACCGACGCGCGGTGGCCAGATCCCGCCAGCTTGGCAGGGTCGACCAGGCGGGAAAACCCTGATGGAGTGAAGCGCCATGCGGCCCCGTTGAAACGCCCAGAACGCCCGTGGTGTCAAAGGTGAGGCCAAATACGCGCAGAATGCCGATTTGGCCCCCCGCCGCCGTGTGGGCCGACCCGATGGCCAGCCAGGAGGGGTCAAAATTCGCCCCGAACTTGCCCCAATAGAGTTCCGCGTGCGCGTTGAAGATGTTCAGGCCGCTCATCAGGAGCAGGCTCAGCACGAGAACATTGACCCAGTGGGTGATCCTCACCACGACGCTGTGGCGATAGATGACCTCTCGGCGCCCCCTCAAAGGGGGCGAGATCTCCGAGTGCGATCCTAAAGTCGCCTCGCTTGCCATGCTGCCGCCCTTCTTCCGCCCGCCGCCCCGACTAATGTGAAAACTGGGCCTGCTAAGCGGCCGCGCGCAATTGAAATTTTTCCCTGACCGGTCCTCATTCGTTCGCGGTCATGCCCAGGTTACACGATCAGGGCATGATGTCTGAACGGGCCGGTGGCAGAGCCTGAAAACGTCGGAGGATACGACCATGAACATCAATGTCATCTATGTCGAACCGATGGCCGAGGGGTGGTGCCTGCGTCAGGATCTCGCGGACAATCACCAGGTCTTTTCCAGCGGCGCGAAGGCGGAAGATGCGGCGCTGCGGCTGGCCGCTCGGCTGGCGGACGCCGGCCAAGCCTCAGAGGTGCGNNGAGCCCTTAAGCGAACCGTTCGGCCAATCGCGTCAGGCCCTGATCGATCAGCGGATCACTGACTGCGCCGGCGAGTCGCGCGCTCAAAATCGTCTCCGCGGTCTCGGCGGCGAGTTCGGCGGCCGCCGCCTTGACGTCCGCGGTCGCTTGGCTTTCAGCCAGGGCGATCTTTTGCTCAGCGAGTTGGCGGCGGCGCGCGATATCTTCCTCAAGCGCGCGTTCGGCTTCGACCCTCAGGCGCGCGGCGTCGGCCTCCGCGGCCGCCAGCATCTCAGCCGCGGCGCGTTCAGTTTCAAGGCGTTGCGCGTGGGCCTGGGCCAGCATGGCCTGAGCCTCCTCGCGAAGATTCATGGCCTCGTCGAGTTGGGCCCGCACCTTGGCGCGCGCGCCGTCCAAGGCGGTCGCGACCATGGCCGGGACTTTTGCCCGCCAGAGAATAACGACAAACACCACCAGGGCGACGCTGACCCAGAAGTGCGCGTCCTGCGGATTATAGAGGGGGGAAAACACGGCGCGGGTTCCGTTCATCAGCTCTTCGAGATCGAGGCCATGGCGCCCTCGATCTCGGCGCGCGGGGGCGCTTGGCCGGTGAAATGGGCGATGATCGCTCCGGCGGTGTCGGCGGCGATGGACCGAACATGCCCCATGGCCTCAAGGCGGGCGGCGCCGATCCGGGCGGTCGCCTTTTCCAGGGCGGTGGCGAGTTTGGCCTCCTCCTCGCCGCGCCGCCGCGCCGCGGACGCCTTGGCCTTATCCTGTGCGTCTTGGGCGATCCGTTGAGCGCGCAGGCGCGCCTCAGCCAACTCAGCCGCCGCCGCGTCGAGATCAAGCTGAGCGGCGTCGCGGGCCCGCCTGGCTTCGCGAATGTCGCCCGCGATCCTATCCTCGCGCTCCGCGATGGTCCCCCCCACGCGGGGAATGATCACCCGGGCGATCACGAGATAGAGCACCAGGAAAATTGCCAGCGACCAGACGATCTCGCCCGGCCAGGGCGCTGGATCGAACTGCGGTAGGCCGCCAGACGATTGCGCGGCGGCGGAGGTCGGATCGGCCATCGGCTTAAGGATCAGACGAAGTAGATCAGCAGGCCCAGCACGAAGGCGAACAGGCCCATCGACTCGGCCAAGGCCATGCCGATGAACAGATAGGTCCGCTCACCTGCCGCGGCCGCCGGGTTGCGGATCGCAGCCTGCAGATAGTTGCCGAACAGGATGCCGAGGCCCAAGCCCGCGCCAATAAGGCCGGTCATAGCAAGCCCCGCGCCGATCGCTTTGGCAGCGTGAATATCCATGGTCGTCATTTTCCTTAAGGTTAAAGATGTTTGATAAGAGAATTTCAGTCAGTGTCCGTGATCGAGGTTCACGACCTCATTCAGATAGATGCATGTAAGGGCGGCGAACACGAAGGCCTGTAGTCCGGCCACGACTAACTCCAGGACGAACAGGCCGATCACCAAGGCGAAGGACAGACCGGCGCCGATGAACCCCAGGCTGGCCAGCCCCCCATGCATGCCGAAAACGCCAAGCGCAATGATGAAGCTCGCGAAGACGAACATCACGATATGGCCACCCAACATGTTGCCAAACAGGCGCAGCGCGAGGGTGGCGGGTCGGATCAGGAAGGATATCAGCTCCATAATGCAAAGGAAGGCGGCCATGAAGACGTTCATGCCGGTCGGCCAAAATAGCTTGAAGAAGCCCAGGCCGTTTCGGGCCAGTCCGATGATCAGGACGATGACGAACGTCATGACAGCCAGAGTGACCGTCACCGCCAGCTGCGAGGTCGCCGTGAAGCCCAGGGGGATCATTCCCAGGAAATTGATCATGGCGATGAACAGGAAGAGGCTGAACACGAAGGGAAGGAACGGCCGTCCCCTATCCCCGATGATCCCGCCGGTCAGGGTCCCGTCGACAAATGTATAAAGGAACTCCGCTGTCGCCTGCAGGCGGCCTGGCAGAACCTCGCGTCGCGCGGCGAACAGCAAGAAGCCCACGATCAAGCCCGCAGCCAAAATCATGAACAGTACGGAATTGGTGATGGAGAGGTCCAGCGACCCGAAGCCTGGCGTCGAGATCGGCGGCAGGGGCACGACCTTTTCGACCAGGAACTGCTCCATGGGATTCATGACGGCCATCTGATCTTGTCTTCGTTCCCGTCAGCCTAAATTCAAGTCAGTCGCCAGAGGTCAATTCAGTGTTCGTTCGTGTCAGTCTTCGTTCGTTTTGGTCTTTGCCGGCGCATTCGCGCGGCTCGCCGCGCGGATCATCATGACGATGGAAGTCGTCGTTCCGATCAGCAACCCTCCGATCAAACCCCATGGCCGGGTGTGCGCCACGAGGTCCAAAAGCCAGCCCAGCCCAACGCCCCCGAAAACGCCTCCCAGCATCTGAGCGAGAACCCGATAGGCGGCGGAGGCGCCGCCGCTCTGACCAAGGTCGAGAACAGGGCGCTTCCGACGCCGTTCAGCATCAAAGGCCTCCAGGCGCTCATCAAGCCGCTTGAGCGGGTCGTCTCCTGGGTCCGGCGTCTCGCGCATTGGGGCGTTGGGTCTTGTCGACCTCCGCGTCCCCGCCGCGGCTCGGTCAGGACGGCGCGGAACCTATAGGGGGCGCTTAGACAGGTCAAGGCCGCCAGGAAATAGACCAAGCCGCTGATATTAAAAGCATAATTCAGATTACAGGTCGCCGCGCCGCCCGCCGGGGCGTCTAACGCGCCGCAAGACGCTGGGCCTGGCTCAGATCCACCGACACCAATTGGGAGACGCCCTTCTCCCGCATTGTGACGCCAAAAAGCCTGTCCATCCGCGACATCGTCAGGGGATTGTGGGTAATCGTGAGGAAGCGGGTGGGCCCGCGCTGGCGCATGGCGTCGAGCAGATTGCAGAAACGCTCCACATTGGCGTCNNAAAACCGCGAAGATCAGGGCCACGGCCGTGAGGGCCTGCTCTCCCCCGCTCATCAGGCTCATGACAGCCAGGCGTTTGCCGGGCGGGCAGGCGAAGATCTCCAGGCCCGACTCCAGCGGATCGGCGGACTCCACCAGACGCAGTTCCGCCGCCCCGCCCTGGAAGAGCGTGGTGAAGAGATCGCGGAAATGCCCGTCAATGACATGAAAGGCGGCCATCAGCCGGTCCCGGCCCTCGGCCTCAAGCGCCGCGATAGCCCGGCGCAGGCGCACCAGGGCGCCGTCCAGATCCTGACGCTCGGCCGCCATGGAGGTCAGGCGTGCGCTCAGCTCCGCCAAATCCTCCTCGGCGCGCAGATTGACCTGGCCCAGGGCGGCCAGATCCGTCTTCAGGGCCGCCAGGTGAGTTTCCACGCCCCCCGCCTCAGGCGGCACGGCGACCGCGTCCGCGGCGATTTGGCTGGCGAGTTCTTGGGGCTTCAGGCCGGTGGCGTCGCTGATGGCCCCGGCCATCTCGGTCACTCTGGAGATCGCCGATTCCAGGTGAGCCTCGGCGCTGGCCCGAATTTCCCGGGCGTCGGCCGCCGCGGCGTCGGCGGCCCGGGCGGCGCTCTCGCACGCGGCCCTCTCGGTCTCGGCGGACGCCAGAGCCCGGGCGGCGCTCGCCTCGCGGGCCGCGATCAGGTCGGATTGGTCAGCGAGATCCTGAAGCCGCAGCTCAAGTGTCGCTGGGGCCTCGCGCGCGGCGCTGAGCGCGAGTCGCGTTTCCGCCAGGGCCCCTGCCAAACGCGTTTGCCGCGCCTGGACGCCAGCGGCCCGTTCCCGCCATTCGGCCGCCTCACGGCGCAGGCCCTCAAGCCGCCGGGCCCGGGCGGCGCGGGCGGCCTCCTCACGCTCCAGGCCCGCGCGGGCCGCGAAAGCGCCTTCTCGCGCGGCCGCAGCCTCGGCTCTCGCCTTAGCCAAGCTGGCCTGGAGCGTGGCGTCGAGGGGCAAGCCCGCGACGGCGGCGTCCGCTTCGGCGAGGGGCTCTAACGCCGCCGCGCGCTCGGCTTCAAGACGTTCCACGGTCTGGTCAAGGGCTGAGAGTCGGGCTTCGTTGAGCGCCGCGGCGCGTTCTTCGGCCATCAGCCTGTCGCGGGCCTGGGCCGCCAAGCTAGCGGCGGCGGCGGGGGCGGCCCGGGCCGCGCGCACGGCGGTTTCAGCCTCGGCCAGACGCTCGGCGGCGGCGTCATGAGCCGCCTTTGTCCCCGCCGCGTCGGATCGCAGACCGACAAGCCGCATCTCCAGGGCCGCCAGCCGCGTCCTCTGCTCCAGGCGAACCTGAGCGGGACGGGGGGCGTTGGCGGAGGAGATAAGTCCATCCCAGCGCCAAAGATCGCCCTGACGCGAAACCAGACGCGCCCCGGGCGGCAGAGACCTGGTCAGGCGCGCGCCCTCACCGGCGTCCACAACGCCAATAAAGGCGAGACGGGCCGCGAGGGCGGTGGGGGCTCTGACGTGATCGGAGAGCGGCGAGACGCCGTCCGGCCAGGATACGGGCCTGTGAAATGAGGCTGAGGCGCCCCCTTCGCTCCAGTAGGTCAAGGCCTTGGGGTGGAGGGGCGCGGCGAGATCATCCCCCAGGGCGGCGGCGAGGGCCGCCTCGAAGCCCGCCTCCACATCGATCTGGTCGAGGATCGGGGGAAAAGCCTGCCCGGCGGGCGCCTTGGTAATGTCCTTGAGGCCCCGCGCGGCGGCCTCGGCGCTCAAGAGTTCGTCGCTGGCGGCGCGCATGGCGTGGCGGGTCTCCGCCTCGGCCCGGGCGGCCTCGGCCCGCACGCTCTCCGCGGTCTCCAAGGCTTGGCGCGCCCGCGCCTCCGTCTCAGCCGCGCTGTCCGCGGCGGCGCGAGCCTGGGCCAGGGGCGCCGCGTCAAGTCTTCCCAAGGCGGCGCGTTCGGTCTTGGCGGCGGCCAGAACATGTTCTGCGCGGGCGAGGCGTTCGCGAACGGCGCGGGCCCTCGTCTCGGCCGCCCGCCGTTCCGCCTCAGCCGCGGCCAGGCGGGCGGCGAGGGCTTCCACCTCAGCCTCGGCCTCAACCCGGCGCGCCTCGGCCGCCGCGGCGGCGGCCTGCAACAGGGGTGTCCGCTCGGGTTCCTGAGCGATCTCTCGCTCGAGACGGCCAAGGTCACCAGAAAGACGATCAATGGCCGATTCGGCGTCGGCTCCGATCCGCCCTTCGCGTTCGAGGTCTCCAAGGATTCGGGTCACTTCGCCCGCGAGCCGCTCCGCCTCGGTTTTCGCCGCCTTCAGGTCCCGGTCCGCGCGGTCCACTTCGATGGCGAGATGGGCGCGAATCGCGGCGGCCGCCTGCGCCTCCTCTCGCAGGCCCGCGAGCGGTTCCTCCGCCTTGAGGCGGGCCGCGCTGGCCGTCGCGGCGGCGCGGGCGGTCTCTAAAGCCTTGGCGGCGGCGTCGGCGGCGGC
>PLFA01000107.1:0-170 GCA_003136615.1 Caulobacteraceae bacterium
TCGCCTCACCCCTCCCGCAGCACAGCCGCCGGCCTGCGCCGAAGCGCCCAGAAGGCGGCGGTGGCGCCGCCGGCGGTGGCGAGGGCCGCGGCGGCGAGGATGAGGGCGCCGGCGCCGCGCCAGTCGAGGCTCCAGCTGGCTTCGAAAACGCCGGTGACGATGGGCCAGGC
>PLFA01000107.1:210-4132 GCA_003136615.1 Caulobacteraceae bacterium
CGCCGCCGAGGCCAGGGCCTCGCGCACGCTGATCACGTTC
Source organism: Caulobacteraceae bacterium (assembly GCA_003136615.1). Taxonomy (GTDB): domain Bacteria; phylum Pseudomonadota; class Alphaproteobacteria; order Caulobacterales; family Caulobacteraceae; genus Acaudatibacter. The sequence goes on from PLFA01000107.1 coordinate 251, forward strand.
ACCTGGGGAAAATCCCGGCCGAGGGCCAGGGTGACGCGCCGCTCCTCCGCCGGGCTCGCCTTGGCGATGGCGATGATCTTCAGGTCCGCGCCAGCCAGGGCGGCGGGATCCATCACCACGGGAAAGCCCGCGCCGAACCCGGCGAGATCCACCTTGCGAATGACGGCGACCCGGGCGTCGATGTCGCGCCCGAGGATCTGGATGGTGATCATATCGCCAAGTTTGAGGTCCGCGCCCTCCGCGATATCGGCGCTGATCGCCGCCAGGGGCGCTCCGTCATAGCCAGCCGCCCACCAATGGCCCTTTGTCACCCCGGCGTTGATGGGCTCGGGGCCGAGGATCGACATGCCGAGATCCCGGTCATAGGCCCAGCGCTTGCCGGGATCGATGCGGGTCTGGGCGATGGGTCGGCCGCGTATGGCGGTGATGCGCCCGGTGAAGAAGGGCGCCATGAGCCAGGTCTCCCGGGTGAGAGGCCGGCCAAAGCCTTTCGCGACCTCGGCCTCGAAGCGGGGCCCCTGGTCCTGGGAAAGACCGGTGAAGATCAGGGAAGGGGCGGTGCGGGGCGCGACCTGAGCCACCTGGGCCAGCAGGCTGGACTGGATCAGGACCACCGCGGACAGGAGGGCGACGCCGAGGCCGATGGCCGGGGCGGCGTTGCGGGCGGCCGAGCCTGGCCCCGCGAGATTGGCGAGACCAAGCCTGGCCGCGCCGCGCGTGAGCCCGCGCAGACGCCCCGCGCCCCAGGCCGCGCCGGCGCCGAGCGCCCAGAGCAGACCAAAGGCCAGGATCACCCCGCCGATCATGATGGCCGCGGCCAAGGGCGTGGGCGCCGTGGCGATGGCGAGGAGGGCCAGAAGGACCGCCGCGATGAGGGCGCCGACCAGTTCCAGGCTGAAGGCGGGCCGCGCGGACATCTGGCGCCGGAAGAGCGCGGCGGGGGATGTGGCGCGGACCCTGGCGAGGGGGCCCAGGGAAAAGGCCGCCGCCGCCAGGAGACCGAAGGCGCCGGCCCGGGCCAGGGGTTCCGGATAAAGGGCGAAGAGGGCGGGAACAGGCAGGCTGTTCTTGATCAGGGCGCCCAGGATAAGGGGCGCCGCCGCGCCGACGATCAGGCCCAGGCTCACCCCCGCCAGGGCGAGAACGCCGATCTGGATCAGATAGATATTGCGCGCGAGGGCGCCCTCCGCGCCGACGGCCTTGAGGATCGCGATGGAGGTCTTGCGCGCTTCCAGATGGGCTGAGACGGCGACCTGGACGCCGAGGCCGCCGGCCACGAGGGAGGCGAGGCCGATGAAGCCGAGGAAGAACTCCAGCTGATCGATGAGGCGCGAGAGGCCCGGCGCGGCATTGGTGCGATCCTCAATCCGCCAATCCGCCGGGGCGCCGCTGCCGGTGAGGGCGGCCTTGAGCCGCGCCTTGGCGGGCCCAAGCGGGACGCCAGGCGCCAGGGCGATCCGCGCCGTCTCGCCAAAGGGAATACCGGCGGTGAGGAAGCCGGCGTTCTCCACCGTGGCCATTCTCACCAGAACCCGGGGGCCAAGAGCAAAGCCGCGGGAGAGCTGGTCCGGCTCGGAGATGAGGATCGCGCGGATGATGACCGGCCTATTGCCCACCAGGAAGCGATCGCCGACCTTCAGGTTCAAGCGGTCCAGCAGGGGCTTTTCCACCGCGGCCCCCGCCGCGTCACCGACAGGGGTCAGGGCCTCAGCAAGGTTCGCGGCGCCGGAAAGCTCGACCTGTCCCACCAGGGGAAACGGGCCTTCGACACCCCTGAGTTCCACGAGCCGGCGATCGCCGGAGGGCGCCTGGGCCATGGCGTTGACGCTGGCGGCATAGTCCACCGCGCCCAGGCGGGCGAAGATGGCGCGCTCGGCCCCCGTGAAGGGGCGCAGATTGACGCTGACCGACAGATCGCCGCCCAGAATTTGCCGCGCCTGGGACGCGAGGCCCGCGCGAAAGGCCTGGGCGGTGGAACCCGCCGCGGCGATGGCGGCGACGCCGAGGGCCAGACAGGCGAGGAACACCCGAAAGCCCCGGGCGCCGCCGCGCAGTTCCCGCCCCGCCAGACGCCCCGCCAGCCACATGACCTGGCCCTAGGCTCCCGCGACCATGACGCCGTCGAACATCCGGGCCACGCGGTCAGCCCGGGCGGCGAGGGCCGGATCGTGGGTGACCATCACCATGGCCGCGCCAATCTCGGCGGTGAGGGAGAAGATCAGATCGGCGATGGCGGCCGCGTTGGCGGCGTCGAGATTGCCGGTGGGCTCATCGGCGAAGAGAAGCTTTGGCCGGGCGGCCAGGGCCCGGGCCAGGGCGACGCGCTGCTGCTCGCCGCCGGAAAGCTGATGGGGATAGTGGCGCCGCCGGGCGCCAAGGCCCACGCGGTCCAGCCAGGCGAGAGCGGTCTTGTCGGCCTGCGCCTCGCCGGCGATCTCCAGGGGCGTGGAGACATTCTCCTCCGCGGTCATATTGGGCAGGAGATGAAAGGCCTGAAAGACGATGGCCACCCGCCCCCGGCGGAGCCGCGCGCGGCCGTCTTCGGAAAGGCGCGCCAGATCCTGGCCCAGCAGCCGCGCCTCGCCCCGGGTCGGCCGCTCCAGCCCGGCGGCCACGGCCATGAGAGAGGATTTGCCGCAACCCGAGGGCCCCACCACGGCCACGCGCTCGCCGGGCGCCAGGACGAAATCGACGCCGCGAAGGATCTCCACCGGCCCGGCCGCTGAGGGCAGGGTCAGGCCAACCCCGGCCAGGGCCAGCGGCGCGGACGGCGCATCGGCGTCGAACATCTTAACCCTCCCCTGAGATGAAGCGCGGCGGACATTGCTCTAGATAGGGACCATGACGCTCAGCGCACGACCTAGCCCCCACCGCCGCGGCCTTATTGTGGCCGGCCTCGCCGCACTTGCCGCCGGAGCGGCGCGGGCTTCCGGGCGAGGCCCGCCCGTGGTGACGCTTCTGGGGGATTCCATCACCGCCGGCTATGGCCTGCCGGCTGCGGCCGCCCTGCCCGCCCAGCTGCAGGCGGCCCTGGCGCGCGGCGGATCGCCGGNNTTGCAGGGGATCGATCCCAAGATCACGCGCGCCAATCTCGACCGCATCGTCCGGCGGCTGAAGGCTCGGCGCATCGGCGTGCTGCTGGTGGGCCTCATCGCCCCGCCGGTGATCGGGGCGGGATATGCCCGGGATTTCGACACGGTCTTTCCCGCCGTGGCCAAGGCGGAGGGCGTGGCGCTTTATCCCAATCTGCTGGCGGGGGTGAGCGGTCATCCCGGCCTGATCCAGGGCGACGGAATCCATCCCAATGGCGCCGGGGCGAAGGTGATCGCCGGGCGTCTGGCCCCGTTCGTGGCGCGCGCGCTGAGCCTGAAGCGGCCGGGATGATCCGGCTCTTCGCCGCCATCGCCATTCCGCCGGAGGTTGGCGAGGCGCTGGCGCCGCTGTGCGAAGGTGTGCCAGGCGCGCGCTGGCATGAGGCGGAGAAGCTGCATCTGACCCTGCGTTTCGTGGGCGAGATCGACGAGGCCTTGGCGGAGGATCTGGACGCGGAGCTGAGCGGCGTGACCGGCGCGGCGCTGGACCTCACCCTGGCGGGGGTCGGCGCCTTCGAAACGAAGGGGCAGCCCAATCACCTGTGGGTGGGGGTGGAGGCGGGGCCGGCTCTGATCCAGCTCCACAAGCGGTGCGAGGCCGCCGCCCGCCGGGCCGGGCTCGCCGCCGATGTGCGCGTGTGGCGCCCTCATGTCACGCTGGCCTATTTAAAGCGCGCCGAGCCACAGCGGGTCGCGGCCTGGATCGCGGCCCACAACCTTTTGCGCCTCGCGCCCATCCGCGTGCGGTCTTTTGGACTTTATTCCAGTTGGCGCAGCCGCCATGGCCAGG
>PLFA01000184.1:0-200 GCA_003136615.1 Caulobacteraceae bacterium
GGATTAGAATTTATCGCGATTCCTTCACGGCTTCCCCGCCGATGACCGGTTCCCGGCCTGAGAATTTCCATGCTAGGCTAAAAGCTTAGAGGCTCATTCGAGGGCCGCCGACCATCGGCGGGGGTGGACGAATAGATGATAAAATCTGAATTAATCTCGGCGCTTGCCACCGAGAACCCTGACCTTACCCAGAAAGACGT
>PLFA01000184.1:225-17851 GCA_003136615.1 Caulobacteraceae bacterium
ATCCGAAGACCGGCCAACCTGTGACGGTGAAGGCCAAGCATGTGCCTTTCTTCAAGAGCGGCAAAGAGCTTCGCGCGCGCCTCAACGCTGACTAAGCCATGCGTGTGACCAAGGATTTCCGCGACTTCATCGCCCGCGGGAATGTGGTGGATTTGGCGGTGGGCGTTATCATTGGCGGCGCCTTTGGCAAGATCGTCACCAGCCTCGTTAATGATATCATCATGCCACCCATAGGCCTGCTTCTCAGCGGCGTGGACTTCGCGGACCTCAAGATCGTCATCCGCGCCGCGGACACGGCCCATAAGGTCGCTCCCGTGGCCATCGGCTATGGCGCCTTCATCAATACCGTCATCCAGTTTCTTATCGTCGCCGCCGTGATCTTCGCCATGGTCCGGGCGCTGAGCGCGCTGCGCCGCCAGGAGGCCGAGGCGCCTCCCGCCGCGCCGCCGGCGCTCACGCCGAGTGAGGCGCTGCTCACCGAAATCCGTGATCTGCTGGCGAAGACCACGGCCGGCGCACCGTCCTGAGCGGTCCCGTCGGCGTCAAGATCTGCGGACTTTCCACGGCCGAAGCGGTCAGCGCCGCTCTGGCTGGAGGCGCCGCCTATCTGGGCTTCATGGTCTTTCCCGCCAGCCCGCGAAACATCGCTCTGGAGGACGCCGCCCATCTGGTCAGGCCCGCCCGGGGCCGGTCCCGGATCGTGGCGGTCACAGTGGATCCCGACGACGCGCTGGTGGACAGGATCATGGAGATCCTCAAACCCGATCTCATTCAGCTTCACGGCGCTGAGCCGCCCGCCCGTGTGCGTGAGGTGGCCGAGCGCTCGGGCGCTGGCGTCATCAAGGCCTTAGGCGTCGCCGGGCCGGACGACATCGTCGCGGCGCGCGCCTACGACACCGTGGCGGAATACTTGATGTTCGATGCGCGGGCCCCCGCCGAAGCCAGCCGGCCAGGGGGCCTGGGTCAGAGCTTCGACTGGTCGATCCTGCTCGGCCTGCGCCTCGCGCGCCCCTGGTTTCTGGCGGGGGGGCTCAATCCTTGGAATGTCGCGGAGGCGGTTCGCATCTCAGGCGCGCCCCTGGTTGACGTTTCTTCTGGCGTGGAGAGGGGCGCGGGACTAAAGGACCCCGCTCTTATCAGCGCCTTCCTCAACGCCGTCGCCCTTGACGGATATCAGCGATGACCCCCAGCGCCCTTCTCGAAACGCCCGCGCCGCCCAATGCTTATCGTTCCTGGCCCGACGCCCGGGGCCGGTTTGGCGACTATGGCGGACGNNCAGTCGGCGGACTTCCAGGCCGAGCTCGCCGCCTATCTGCGTGACTATGTGGGCCGCCCGAGCCCCCTGCATTTGGCCCAAAGGCTGAGCGCGGGTCTGGGCGGCGCGCGTGTCTATTTCAAGCGCGAAGACCTCAACCACACCGGCGCCCATAAGATTAACAATTGCATGGGCCAGATTCTTCTGGCGCGCCGCATGGGCAAGACCCGGATCATCGCCGAGACGGGGGCGGGCCAGCATGGCGTGGCCACCGCCACGGTGTGCGCGCTCTTCGGCCTCCCCTGCGTGGTCTATATGGGCGCGGTCGACGTGGAACGGCAGGCGCCCAATGTCCTTCGCATGAAGCTCCTGGGCGCCGAGGTTCGCCCGGTCACCAGTGGCGCCTCGACCCTCAAGGACGCCATGAATGAGGCCCTGCGCGACTGGGTCGCCAATGTGGATGACACCTATTACATCATCGGATCGGCGGCGGGGCCGCACCCCTATCCCGTGATGGTGCGCGATTTTCAGACGGTCATTGGCGCCGAGGCCCGGGCGCAGATTCTGGAAACCGAAGGTCGTCTGCCCGACGCCATCGTCGCCTGTGTCGGCGGGGGCTCCAACGCCATTGGCCTCTTTCACCCGTTCTTGGAAGATGAAGGCGTACGAATCTTCGGCGTTGAGGCGGCTGGCGATGGCATGGGGACGCCCCGTCACGCCGCAGCCATCAATGGCGGCCGCCCTGGTGTTCTGCACGGCAACCGCACCTATCTGCTGCAGGACCAGGACGGGCAGATCACCGAGGCCCACTCCATCTCAGCCGGCCTCGACTACCCGGGCATCGGGCCTGAGCATGCCTGGCTGCATGACACCGGCCGCGTCACATATCTGACGGCCACCGACGACGAGGCGCTTGAGGCTTTCCGCCTGTGCTCGCGCCTGGAGGGCATCGTGCCGGCCCTGGAATGCGCCCATGCGCTGGCGCGCCTTCCCGAAATCTGCGCCGAGGTCGGGCCCGAGGGGATCGTCATCCTCAACATGTCTGGCCGGGGCGACAAGGATCTGGCCGCCATCGCCGCGCGCCTTGAGGCTCTCGCTTGAGCGAGGCGCGTATCGAAAAGCGCTTCGCGGACCTGGCGCGGGAGGGGCGGGCCGGTCTGGTGGCCTATGTCATGGCCGGCGATCCCGATCCGGATCGCTCATTGGCGGTGGTGACGGGCCTGGCCAAGGCCGGCGCGGACCTCATCGAGCTGGGTATGCCTTTCTCCGATCCCATGGCCGATGGGCCGCCGATCCAGCGCGCCGCCTTGCGCGCCCTGGGCGCCGGCATGAGCCTGGCGGGCGTCTTTGATCTGGTGCGGCGCTTCCGCCGTAGCGACCGTGACACGCCGATCATCCTCATGGGCTATCTCAATCCGATCCTGAGCCTAGGGTTAGCCGCCTTCGCCCATGCCGCCGCCGCCGCCGGGGCGGACGGCGTGATCGTGGTGGATTGCCCGCCCGAAGAGGCCACGCCCCTCGCCGACGCCCTGGACGCCGAGGGCCTTGCCCTGGTTCGCCTGGCCACGCCGACCACGGACACCGCGCGCCTCAAAGTGGTCGCCCAACGCACGCGAGGATTTGTCTATTATGTCTCGGTCGCGGGGGTGACCGGCGGCAAGGCGGCGGAGGCTGATCTGGTTGCGCCCGCAGTCGCCCGGGTAAAAGCGGCCAGTGGTCTTCCCGTGGCGGTGGGCTTTGGCATTCGCACGCCCGAACAGGCCGCGGCCATCGCCAGGGTGTCGGACGCGGTGGTGGTGGGCTCGGCGCTCGTGGATGCCATGGCGGCGGCCCTTGAGAGGGCCGAGGATCCCGCTGCAGCGGCCTCGGAGACCGTCGCCGCTCTGGCCCAGGCCGTGCGCGCCGCGCGTCCCCTGCCGGCCCGCCTCACGCCCGCCCATGGCTGACGACGAAAAGCCAAAGGCCCCCGGGCGGGAGCGAGGCGGCTGGCTGGCGAGGTTCGCGCCGGGCGTTCGCAAGCTTGTCACTCGCCGCGAGACGCCCGATAATCTCTGGGAAAAATGTCCCGACACGGGGGAGATGATCTTCCGTCCCGACCTGGAGGCGGCGCTCTGGGTCACACCCGCCGGTCGACACATGCGCATCGGCCCCGACCTGCGCTTTGCCTATACCTTTGACGGCGGCCGTTTCCGCGTCGTGAACCTGCCCAAGACGGCGGACGACCCCTTAAGCTTCACCTATGGAAAGCCCTATAGCGCCAGCCTCGCCGCGGCCCGCAAGTCCACCGGCCATACGGACACCATGGCCGCGGCGGTGGGCGATATCGGCGGCGTGCCGGCGGTCGTTCTGGTCCAGGACTTCGCCTTCATGGGCGGCTCCCTGGGCGCCGCCGCCGGNNGCCTCGGGCGGCGCGCGCATGCAAGAGGGCGCTCTCTCGCTCATGCAGATGGCCCGCACCACTCTCGCCGTGCAGCGCTTGCGGGCCGCTCATTTGCCCTATGTCGTCGTGCTCACCGATCCAACCTATGGCGGGGTCACAGCCTCCTACGCCATGCTGGGCGATATCCACTTGGCTGAATCCGGCGCGGCGATCGGCTTTTCCGGACGCCGGGTGATCGAACAGACGATCCGCGAGATCCTGCCGCCGGGATTTCAGACCTCGGAGTTCCAGGTGGAACGAGGGATGGTGGATCGTGTGGTGACCCGCAAGGAGCTCCCGGCCATCCTCGCCTCAATCTTACGCACCCTGATGATGGGGCGCTCGCGGCTGCCGGCCGCTTGAGAGAGGCCACGACGCCGGATTACGACGCGATCCGCGCCTCTGATGGGGTGATCGCGCGCCTGCGCGCCCTGCACCCTTCCCTGATCGATCTTTCCACCGGGCGGGTCGAGCGTCTCCTTGCCAAGCTCGGCCGCCCGCAAGACCGCATGGGGCCGGCGATCCACGTGGCCGGGACCAACGGCAAGGGATCCACCACCACCTTCATGCGCGCCATGGCCGAGGCCGCGGGGCTCAAGGTCCACGTTCTCACCTCGCCCCATCTGGTCCGCTTCGCCGAGCGCATTCGCCTAGCCGGGCGCCTGATCAGCGATGAGGAACTGGATATTCGGATCAGCGAGGTTGAGCGCGCCAATGGCGGCGAGCCCATCAGCTTTTTCGAGATCACCACGGCCCTGGCCTTTCACGCCTTCGCCGAGACCCCGGCGGATCTGTGCCTCGTGGAGGTGGGTCTTGGCGGCCGTTTTGACGCTACCAATGTCTTCGCCGCGCCGGCGGTCACGGTCATTACACCCGTCGACTATGACCATTTGGAGATGCTCGGGCCGGAGCTCTCCAAGATTGCCTGGGAAAAGGCGGGGATCCTGAAAGCGGGCCGCCCCGCGGTGGGGGCCCGCCAGAGGCCAGAGGCGCTGGAGGTGATTGAAGCCGAGGCGGCGCGCCTTGGCGTCCCTTTTAGCCTCATGGGCCGGGAGATTGACGCCTTCGCCGAGGGAGGTCGGCTGGTGGTCCAGACTCCCGACCGCCTCCTCGACCTCGCCCCGCCGTCCCTGTTCGGCGCGCACCAATACGACAACGCCGGCCTCGCCGCCGCCGCGCTCCTGGCCCTGGGCGAGCCACGCATCGATGAGGCCGCCATGAGTGAGGGCGCTTCTCATGCAGTCTGGCCGGCGCGGTTTCAGCGCTTGGATAAGGGGCCTTTGTCACGGCTGGCTGATCCTGCCGATCTCTGGCTGGACGGCGCCCACAATCCCCACGGCGCGGCGGCCCTGGCGGAAGCCTGCGCCGCGCTTTCGGCGCGGGATGGGCGGCCCGTGGCTCTGGTGGTGGGCATGCTGGGCCGCAAGGACGCGAGGCGCTATTTCGCGGCGCTACGCGAGCTTAACCCCCGTGTTTTCGTCACAGGCTTCAGCTCCCCGACCGCCACGCCGCCCGAGGTCCTGGCCCAGGCCGCGCGGGCGTCAGGCCTGGAGGCCGAGATCGTGGATGGCGCGGCGGCGGGCATTAGGGCCGCGCTCAGCGCCTTCCGGGCGCCGCCGCACCTGATCCTCTGTGGATCGCTTCACTTCGCCGGCGATATCCTGAGCCTGAGCCCAGAGACCTGGCCAGTATGAGCTAGGCTGCCGCCGCGGTTACGCCCATATCGGCGAGCCATTCGAGGATCTTGCCCTTGGGCATCGCGCCGAGTTTCATGTCCACCATGCGCCCCTCACGGAACAGCATCATGGTGGGGATGCCGCGCACGCCATAGCGCGCCGGCGTGGTGGGCGAATCATCGATATTCATCTTGGCGACGCTTAAGGACCCCTCAAGCTCCCCGGAAATGGCTTCGAGAGCCGGACCGATCTGCTTGCAGGGCCCGCACCACTCCGCCCAGAAGTCCACGAGCACGGGGCCTGTGGCCTGCAGCACGTCTGTTTCGAAGCTCGCGTCGGTGGTCGCCAGAGTGGCCATGGAAAAGATCCCGTTTGCCGTGAAGTTCACAGATGTAGGCGCGCGGGAAGCCGCGTCAACACGCTTGGCCTGCCTGGCCACGTCAGGCAGCCTTGGGATTAATCAAGGGGCATTCAGAAAAGCTCTCAGGCCAGAGCGTGATGACGTTTCATTGAAACGTCTGAATCAAGCTCTCACTTTGAGTTTAGCGCACGAGTCAGATGTTTGACGATCAGTCAAAAGTCATCCTGCTTTAGGTCGGCCAGGGCCTCGCGCATGATGTGATCCGGAACCGCCATGAGGCGGGGTCCATCGGTCCAGACCAGGGCCGCTTCAATCCGTCGGCCGGGATAGACTTCGGCGAGGATCGCCGCATAGGCGGCCATCTGAAGAATATAGGCGGGGTCGGCGTCCTCGATGCGGCTCGGAGCCGGGCGATTGGTCTTGAAGTCGACGATGAGAACCCGGTGGGTCTGCACCACCAGCCGATCAATCCTTCCAGACAAGGAAAGGCCAGCGGGCAGGGCCGCCGCGCCGCCAGCAATGGCCACCTCAGGCCTTGAGCCCGGGCCGAACACCGGCGCGAATTGCGGATCCTCCAGCACTCCCAGCGCCGCGGCGGCCATTTCCCCGCATTGGGCGTCATCGAGGTCGCGCTCGCGGCCAAGCCACCGCAGGGCGGCGCTGGTCCGCGCGGAGGGGGCGAGGTCGGGTAGACGCTCGAGCAGGCTGTGGATCAGTTCCCCCCTGCGATAACGTCCCAGACCCCCGCCCGCGAGGGGTGAGGCCGCCTCGCCGTCATCGGCGTCGATCAGACTGGAGGGCGCCGCGCGGCGCGCCGGCGGGCCTTCGAAGGGGGCTAGGACGACGGTCCAGGGGGGCGGGGTGGTTCCGGCGGTCACAGCTTGCGCCGCGGGGCCGAGACTCATCGGATCGTCGCCGAACCGCAGCGCGATGCCGCCCCCTGCCAAAGGAGTTGGGCGTGTCTCCAGCCGCGCGAACCCAGCCTCGATCCACTCCCGCCAACTGCCCTCGTAATAGCGGGGCAGGCTTTCAATGCCCGCGATGATGAGCCAGTCCCTGGCCCTGGTGAGCGCGACATAGAGGAGCCGGGCCGACTCCTCCGCTATACTCTCTTCACGAGCTTGGCGGGCGGCTGCCGAAGCCGGGCAATCCTCGTCTTTGCGCGGCGCCCAGGCGAAGCCGCCGTCGGCAAGATCCAAAAGGGCGCTGGCCTGGCTGGTGGCGCGGGTGGAGGTGTCGGGCAGGATGACGATGGGCGCCTCCAGGCCCTTGGCCCCATGGGTGGTCATCACCCGCACCGCGCCGCCCCCAGCGCCCGGCTTCGCATCGGGATCGCGTTTGATCTGTTGCTCCGTCAAAGCCAGGCGCGCCGCCAGGCTTTCCAGATCCCAAATCCCCTGCCCTTCGGCGTCAAGCACCAGGCCCAGAAACGCTTCGAGGGCGTCCTCACCCTCGGCTCCCAGGCGGGTTAACAGCCTCTGGCGCATGGAGCGACCTTCGCCGTCGAGCCGCGCCAGGACCCGGCTGAAACCATCGAAAGGCTGGCCCTGGGCTAGCAGCACGCGGGCCCACCCCAGGAAATCCGCCGCCGCGCGCCACGCGGCCCGCTCGTCGGCCCGACGGGTCAGGTTGTCCCAGAGCGATCCGGCGCGGCCGTGGGCCAGATCGAAGAGGGCGGCCTCGTCCACCTCGCAAAACGGCCCCCGCAACAGTCCGGCGAGGGCCAGATCATCGGCCGGAAAGAGAGCGAACCTGGCCAGGGCCATCAGATCCTGAAAGACGCCGTGGGTTGAAAGCTCCAGGCGGTCAGGCCCGCCCACCGGGACCGCAGCGCGCTTCAGGGCGCGGATGATCTCATGAAACAGGCTCCCGCGCCGACGCACCAGGATCAGGATATCGCCGGGAACGCAGGGCCTGGGCTGACCTGTCCCGCGATCGGCGACGGCATAACCCCGGGCCAGCATGTGGGTGATCTCATCGGCGATGCGGCGGGCGAGGAGCTTGCCGGCGCTCGTGGCTGGCTCCGCGTCCAGGGGCGCCCAGGGATCTGGCGCCTCCCCTGGCTGGGCCCGTTCCAACGGCCAGAGGTCCACACGGCCGTGATCGGGCCGACGGGGATTGTGGGTGAGCGGAAAGCGCTCGACGCTGGCGCCCCGGGCCGGGCGCACACCCGCCAGGGCGGGTCCCGCGGCGAAGACCGCGTCCACGGCTCCCAGGATCTCCGATGTGGAACGCCAGCTTTCCAGCAGCTTCAATTCCCTGAACAACGCGCTGGCGTCCCGCGCCAGACGGCTGAAGGCCTGGGTCTCGACGGAGAGGCGTTCCGGCGCCGCGCCCTGGAAGGAGAAGATCGACTGTTTCTCGTCCCCCACGGCGAAAACGGTGCGCGGCCGAGGCGCCGCGCCGAAGCCGCTGAAGAATTCCTCGGTGAGGACGCGCAGGATGTCCCATTGCTCAGGGGCCGTATCCTGGGCCTCGTCCAGAAGCAGGTGATCGATACCGCCATCCAGCTTGTACAGCACCCAGGCGGCGTCGGCCTTGTCGGTAAGCAACCGGATCGTCAGGGCCACGAGGTCGGCGAAATCCAGGGCCCCCCGACGCGCCTTTTCATGGTCATAGAGCGACGCATAGGCTTGGCCGAGCACCAGCACATGGACCGTGTCCCGCGCCATCCTGGCGCCCCGAAGGCCCTTGGCCGTCTCATGATGACGGGCCTGTTCCTCTTGCAGCCACGCGCGGATCTCCGGGTCCACGCTCTGGGTTCCGAGCTTCGTGAGCGGTTCGCCCCCCTTTGTGGAAAAGGCCGACCAGACATCGCCAAAGGCGCAACCCGGCGCCAGGGCGCGCATCTTCGCCGCCAGCGACTGATCTCCCTTTCCGGTTCCTCGGGCGAGGGCTTCAGCCGCGCGGCGCCAGGCGCCCCAGCGTATGCGGGAGACCGCCGCGGCCTCCAGATCCTCGCAGGTCGTGGGCGCCCCAAATCCGAAACGGCGCCAGACATCGGCGCCGCAGTCGCCGCCGCAGGTTGTCACATAGGCGGAGATCTCCGCGCGGCGACTCTCGAACATGGCGAGCATTCGGCGGAAGTCCTCGAAAGCGAGGGCCACCGAGAGATGGGCGTAAGCGAGACCCACGGGCCCTTTCGCGTCCTCAAGGGCCAGCGCGGCCATTCGGTCCCGGGCCGTGCGGGAAAGCGCCGCCGCCGCGGCGTCGTCGAGAACGGTGAAGGATGGCGAGACCCCCGCCTCCAGGGGAAAGCGTCGCAACAGCTTTTCGCAAAACGCGTGGATCGTCTGGATCTTCAGGCCACCGGGCGTCTCCAGCGCGCGGGCGAAGAGGGCGCGGGCCTTGGAGCGGTCGCGGTCAGCCTCATCGATGGTCGCGAGGGCCTGGCCGAGGGCGTCGTCGTCCATCACCGCCCAGGCGCCCAGGGTTTCGAACAGGCGCCCCTGCATTTCGGCGGCGGCGGCCTTGGTGAAGGTGACGCAGAGAATGGCTTCTGGCCGCGCCCCGGCGAGCAGGAGCCGCGCCACCCGGGTGACCAGGGTGAAGGTTTTGCCGGATCCGGCATTGGCCTCGACGAAGACGCAGGCGCGGGGGTCAGACGCCTCGGTCTGAGGGGCGCGCGCTCGGACCCTGGCCTCGCTCACGCCTTGCCCTCCGCCGAACCCTCGCCCAGAAACCCCTCGCCAAGGACATGCCATTCCCAAAGGCGCGAGAGGTGGTCGTAGTCGCCGCTGTAACGGTTGATGAACTGGGGAAGCGTCCAGGCCTTGTAAGGCGTTGTCTCCTGATCGAACCGTGCAACGAGCCCGTAAAGTCTGGCCAGAACCTCGTCCGCCAGATCGCCAGCGTCGCCATCGTCGCAACGCGCCTCCACGCCAGGAACACGCCCCCCGCTCACGCGCACATAGACAAGCTCTCCGGCGCTCACCGGGCCCAGGTCAGGAAAACCGCCGCCCGCGAGGATGGCCGCGGTCAGGGTGAGCTGCGGCGCGAGGTGAGACCCCACCTGTTTCTTGCTCGGGGGCGGCCCTGTCTTGAAGTCGAGGACGTCGGCGACGCGTCCGCGCACCTCCAGGCGGTCGGCGTTGGCGGTGAGGATGAAGGGCCCGCCCGGCGCCGCCAGAGTCAACTCGCCCTTCTGTTCCACCAACAGGCGCGCGCCCGGTCGGCGGCGCTGTTCAAAGGCGATGGCCCATCCCGCCGCGTTGGCCGCCAGGGCGCTTTCCCGGGCCATCCTGGCCTCCGCCATGCCCGCCTCGCGCAGGCATGACCGGAGGAGCTCCGCGAAAACCGTTTCGGCCGCGTCCGGCAGGTCATCCGGATAGGTCAGGGCGAAGCGCTCGAAGGCCTTGTGTATCGCCTTGCCGCGTGCTCGGGCGTCGATCTCTTCATCCGGCGGCTCCAGGGGGCGGAGCCTCAAAATGTGCCGGGCATAGAGGCCGTAGGGATCGCGCAGCCATTGCTCGACGGCCGTGACACCGAGCCGCCGTGGCCGGGCGACAACGGGGGGCGTGGGGGCCGGCCGGGGGGCGGGGCGCAGGGCTGGCGGCGGATCGGCCAGGGGCCCGTCAAGGCGCCGGACCCACTCCGCCAAATCCGGACGTCCCGGCAGCTCAAGCCCCGCGCCCTTGGCCAGAACCTCAAGCCGCCAAAGCCACCGCGAGGCGACGGTGGGCGCCCCGCCCCGCCGTAGGGTCTGGATCAACACAACTTCCGGGGCGCAGGCGGCCTGGGCGAAGTCATGGGCCGAGAGGCCAATCCGGCGCTCCGGCGGGGGAAGGCCCAGAGCGTTACGCATGGGCCGGGAGAGAAAGGGATCTATGGGCGCGCCCTGGGGCCAAACGCCTTCCTCCAAACCCGCCAGAATGATCCGGTCGGCCCGCAACAGGCGCGCTTCCAGAACCCCGAGGATGCGGAGACGCGGGTGGCTGGCGCCGCCCGGCCTTAAGGTCTCGGCGGCCAGGAGTTCACCCAGCAGGCGGGCGAAGGCCTCGCGAGTCACCAGCGGCAGAGCGCCGCTTTCGCGGATCAGGGCTGACAACAGCCTCGCAAGGGCCTCCCCCGCCGCCCCGACCCAGAGGCCGCTCAAGCCCCCTCGTGGGCCGGCCGCCAGGGACTCCAGGGCCTGGGCCAGGGCGCGCGCCGCCTGGGCCGGGGGGACGGCTCCGGCCTCGAGGGAGGACGGATCCAAGAAGGGAGCTTGGGCGATCATCAACGCAGCGCCCAATCGCTCAGCAAGGTCGCGGGCCTCCGCCGGGGCCTCATCCAGCCGCGCGATCAGGGCCTGGAAGCTCTCGGGTCGGGGGCCGCGCAGGCCGCGTCGTTCCAGGACTTCGCGCGCCGATGCGAGGCGGCTTTCCTCCAGGCCAAGCGAGGCGAGGGGATGCTTAATAATCGCCAGGAGTGTGACCGGGTCGGCGGGATCCGCCACGGCTTTGGCCACGAGACCCGCGAGAACAGCTGGGCGGCTACCCGCCAGCGGCTGTCCGGCCGAGGAGTCGGCGCCGATATTCCAGCGGAGCAGGCGCGCGCTCACCCGCCGGGCCAGACCCGCATCCGGGCAGATGAAGGCCGCGGTCTTGCCAGATGTCTCCACTGTCTCCCTTAGAAGGAGCGCGGCCAGGGCGGCGGCCTCTTCCTCTGTCTTTCCGGCGACCACCGATAGCCCCTCCAGCCCCTCCGCCAGGGGGTCGATCTCCGGAGCCTCGGCGCGCAGTCTCTTGATCACCTCCAGCCAGTCAGCGGTGGCGTCCGGCGGCCGCAAGGCTTCATTGATCAGCCGCCGCCGCCATCGGCCTCGGGACTGGGCGGCGGTTGCGGGGTCCAGATCGGCCACCTCTGTTCGGTCCACGCCCGCCGCCGTCAGCAGCCGGCGCATGGCGCCCTGAGGGTGTTGATCCTCCACCTCCCGCCAGGCCGCATCGGCCAGATCGCGGTCCAGCCCCGGCAGCACCACCGCCCCGCGCGGCGCTTGGCCGATGGCCGCCAGCAGAGCCGCCGAGGCTGGCGCCGAGCCGGTGGACCCCGCCGCCACCACCACGCCGGCCGGCGGCCGCGCGGTCCAGTCGCTGGCCAGACGCCGCAACAGGGCGATGCGCCGCGCGGCGATATCCATCACCCCCAGGGCTTCGAGACGGGCCGGCCACGCCTTGAGGGCGATATCCAGAAAGGCGGCCGAAATCCGCCAGTGCCGCGCGAATTCCCCATCCGCCAGGTCCTGGAAAACCGCGTCGGCCCCCAAGGTGGGCTCTTCGATCTGCCAGGTGTCGAGAAAGGAGGCCAGGGCGTCGGCCAGTTCCAGGGCTCCGCTGGCCTCCAGGCGCCGGCCGAGAAGATCCTGGTTCGCCGCCACCAGGCCGGCCAGCTCAAAGCGCCGCCGCTGTGGCGTAATGGCGGGGGGCAGATCAAGGCTCAGATCGCCGACCTCGAAGGGGGGTTCGCCCTCATCCAGATCGCCCAGCACCCGGATCTGCGGGAGAATCGCGGCGCGGGCGCCGGCGGCCTTCAGGAATGAGTCGGCGAGCGCCCGGGCGGCGCGCCGGGTAGGCAAAAGAACAAGGGCGTCGGCCAGGGCCTCGGGACCGCCCGGCGACAGTTCCCGCCAGAGGGCGGCGGCCAGGTCGTCCAGAAACGGGCGGTGGGCGGGAATGGTCAGCCACCGGGGCGAGGGCCGCCCAAAGAGCTCGCTCATGGCTCCAGCGCAAGACGCGACTCGGCCGCGTCGCGGGCGGCCGGATCGCCCACATGCATCCACACCCCCTCCATCACCTCACCATACAGTCGCCCCTGGGCGGCCATCTCCATCCAGTGGGCGAAGACGCTGTGCGGCGCGCGCGGCCAAGTGTCGATGATCCCAGGCGATAGCATATGCACGCCGGCCTGGGCGAACGGCGCGGCCATGTCGGCGCCACGATGGATCAGGCGCCCATCCGCCCCGCGGTGAAAGTCCCCGGGGCCGTCAAACCCCAGGCTCGTGGCGACGGGCGCGAGCAACAAGAGGTCATCCATCCGGGCGCCATCCCAGGCCGCGATCAGACCGTCCAGCACGGGGCGTCCTGGCGTCTCGATCCAGATGGAATCCACATTGGCCACCAGAATCGGGTCCTCCCCCAGCAGAGGCCGCGCCGCCTTCAAACCTCCGCCCGTCTCTAGCAGCGCCCCGCGCTCATCCGAGATTGAGACTTCGACATCGGTGCGGCCTTTGAGGTGGGCTTCCACGGCGTCGGCGAAGGCGTGGACATTGACGACCACCCGCGTGACGCCAGCGGCGATCAGTCGGTCGATGACATGATCGATAAGGGACCGGCCAGCCAGCGGCACGAGGGCCTTGGGGCGATCAAGGGTCAGGGGGCGCATGCGGGTCCCCAGTCCGGCCGCCATGACCATGGCCGTGCGCGGCCGGCTCAAGCGGCGGCCCGGCGCAGGTGACGCCTCAGCCAGGCGGCGAGGCCCGGTGGCGCGGGCTCCTCAAGACAGCGGTCGAGATAAAGCCAGAGTCTCGGCATGAAGGCCTGATAGCGCGGCTTGCCGTCCCTCGCGATCAGGCGCGCGAAGATGCCGAGAATGCGCACGATATTGAGGGCGCCCAGGGCGTGGAAGTCGGCCATGAACCCATCACGATCCAAGTCTGGCCGCGCGGCGAAATAGCGGTCCAGAACCGCCGCCTCCCGCGCCGCCGAGACGTCCCGCCGCGCATCGTGCAGCAGCATCGACAGATCCCAGGCCGGGTGGGCGCGCACGGCGTCCTGAAAATCCAGGAGACCTGTGCGGGCCGGTCCTTGCCGGTCCGGAAGCCAGATCAGATTCTCGGCGTGGAAATCCCTGTGGCAGAAGACGCTGGCCCCGGCCGCGCCCCGCGCCGCTATGGGCGCCCATAGGGCCCGCCATTCCGCGGTCGCCTCCGAGGACGGGGTCACCGCCCGGTCCCATTTCGGCCACCACTCCACGAAGATGTCGCTGGCGGTGGTCAGGGCGAGCGTGTCGTAATCGAGCAGGGGCCAGGTGGCGCCCCCCGCATTGAGAACCGCGGGCGGCGACTCCAGGTGCAGGCGCGCCAGGACGTCCGCGGCATTGTCATAGAGGGGCTTCTCATCCGCGCCGTTCTCGATCAGGCGCGCGAACAGGTCATCGCCGAGGTCCTCCAGCACGGCGAGGCCAGCGTCGGCGTCAAAGGCGATAACCTCCGGGGCCGAGAGCCCGAGGGACCGGAGATAGGCCGCGCAGGCGGCGAAGGCCTCCACACGTCCCGCCGCCAGCCGCGCCAGAGCGTTATAGCCAAGCGCCGCCCGCTCCACGTCGCTGGCGACCGGCGGGCAGGGCTGGGTTTCGAGATTGGGCGGCTGGTCCATCAGGATGAGACGGGGCCCGGAGGGCGGGAACAGGCGTTCATAGCTGCGCGTCGAAGCGTCGCCTGGCATGGCCATGCGCCGCGCCGCGCCAAGGCCTATGCCTTCAAGGAAATCGCGCCGGGTCGCCTCGCGCTCAGAACTCAAGGGCGCGGCCCTCCCAGGCGCCGTGGGCGGTGATGCCGGCGCGGCGGCCCGCGCCGTCCACGCGGAGAGCCACGTCCAGGCGGTCGGCGGGGAGGAGATCACCCAGCCGCTCGGGCCACTCGATCACCGCCGCCCCCTCTCGCAGGGCCTCATCCAGCCCGATCTCGAAGGCTTCCTCCGCCCGGGTAAGCCGGTAGAGGTCGAAATGGGCAATCTCGAACGCGGCGCCCGCATAGAACTGCACCAGGGTGAAGGTGGGGCTCGGCACGTCTCCCGCCTCGGGCGCCAGGGCGCGGATGAGGCCCCGCGCCAGTGACGACTTTCCCGCCCCCAGGGGGCCGCTCAGGCAGACGGCCTCGCCGTGGCCCAGGCGCACGGCGATGGCCGCTCCGAGCCGCGTGGTGGCCGCCTCATCCGCAAGGCGCAGATCGGCTATCCCCAGCGCGCTCATGGGCGCGATTCTGTGCAAACCAGAGCCATGGCCCACCATGCCGGGCCGATGCGAGGCCGGGCAAGGGGCTTGCGAGGTCTGGCCTATAGACCCCACGGGCTGGGCGGTCTAACGGCTTGTAATGCCGGGTCAAACGCGCGCCGCCTACAAAGCCCGCCTGGCGACCGGCGCTATCGCCCCCGATCCGGCCCAGGCCCGGGCGATGGAGGCCCTGGCGCGCGTGGAGATGGACCTGGCGGCGCGGCCAGCACCAGGACTTTTTCAGAAGCCGCGTGGCGTCAGGGGCGCCTATGTCTGGGGCCCGGTGGGACGGGGCAAGTCCATGCTCATGGACATGTTCTTCGAGGCCGCCCCCGTGGCCGCCAAATCCCGCCGGCACTTTCACGAATTCATGGCGGAGATTCACGTCCTGGTGGGCTTGTGGCGCGGCGCGGGCGCGGCGGAACGCAGGCGCCGGTTCGGCACGGCCAGGGGCGATGATCCCATTCCCCCGGTGGCCGATGTCATCGCCAAGGGCGCGAGCCTGCTATGCTTTGATGAGCTTGAGGTGACCGATATCGCCGACGCCATGATTCTGGGGCGTCTGTTTTCGGCCCTGTTCGACCGGGGCGTCACGCTGGTCGCCACCTCCAATCGGCCGCCGGTCGATCTCTATCGCGACGGCGTCAACCGCCAGCTTTTCCTCCCCGTCATCGATATGCTGACCGCGCGTCTTGAGATCGTTGCCGTGGATGGCCCGCGCGACTATCGCGTCCAGCGCCTGCGTTCGGCGGGGACCTGGTTCTCCCCCATCGACCCCGATAATCGCGCGCGGTTCGACGCCCTCTGGCTTGAGCTTCTCGCCGGGGCCGAGGAGGGGCCGGGCGTGGTGGAGGTTCTCGGCCGGCGCGAGCCCTTCGCCCGCGCCAGTGGCGGAATGCTGCGGGCCAGCTTCGCCGAACTCTGTGGCCGCGCCCTGGGGCCCGAGGACTTTCTCGCCATCGCCGCCCGTTTCCAGACGCTGTTTCTGGAGGATGCGCCCCGTCTCTCGCCCGAGCGTCCCAATGAGGCCCGGCGTCTGGCGCTGCTTATCGACACCCTCTACGAAGCCCGCGCTCGGCTGGTGGTCCTGGCCGCCGACGAGCCCGGTGCGCTCTATCCGGCCGGCGACCAGGCCTTCGAGTTCCAGCGCGCCGTCTCCCGCCTCGAGGAAATGCGCTCGGCTGACTGGCTGGGCGCCGTCGGGTGAGGAATAGCGCTGACCAAAGGGGGCGAGGGACATGGACGACTTCACGACAGCTCGGCTGACGGCCACGAAGCTGGCCCACGACGACCTGTCCGATCTCGTGGCCCTTCATCTCGATCCCGAGGTCTCCCGCTTTCTGGGCGGCGCCAGAACAGCCGAGGCCACCGCCGACTATCTGGACGCCAATCTGCGCCACTGGTCCGACCACGGGGTGGGCTTATGGACGCTTCGCACGCCGGATGGAGCCTTCGCGGGCCGCGCTGGCTTGCGTTACGTGGACGTGGAGGGNNTGGGCCTCCAGGCGGGCTGATCCAAGCCTTGTGGGCATCGTCATGAAGGGCAACGCGGCGTCAGAAAGGGTCCTTCTGAAGACAGGATTCGGTTACGAACGCGACGCCGACTTTCACGGTGAACTCTGCGGTGTTTTTCGCCGCTATCGGTAGGCGCCCTTCTTGCCAGCTCGCGCCGCCTCCCCGCTTTCCACACGCTTCGTTGATTAGCCGCCTCGGCGAGACTAGATAACGCTCAAGTTTCGCACGAAGGCTTCTCACCCCCATGGCTGACGCTCCCCCGGTCCTCCGGGCTCGCCCGCTCTCGCCCCATATTCTGCAGTGGCGCTGGCACATCACCATGGCGACCTCGATCCTGCACCGGGTCACGGGCGTAGGCCTCTATGTGGGGCTGCTGATCCTGGCCGGGTGGGCCCTGGCCCTGGCCTCTGGGCCCGACATTTATGCGACCTATGCGGGGCTCTTGGGTTCGCTGGTCGGCAGGATCATTCTCTTCGGCGTCACGGTCTGTCTCTTCTTTCATATCGCCAATGGCCTGCGCCATCTGGTGTGGGATTTCGGCAAAGGCCTCGCGCCCCACACCGCCAACATCACCGCCTGGATCGCCCTGGCCTTCGCGGGCGTCGCCGCGGTGGGTGTCTGGGTCCTGGCGGCCGTCATGGGGGCCCTGTGACCATGAGCGAGTTTCGCGCGGCCCAATTTCGAACGGCTCTTGGGCGCGCCAGGGGTCTGGGATCGGCCAAACACGGCGTTGGCCATTTTATCGGCCAGAGGGTCTCCGCCGTGGCCCTCCTGTTTCTCACCCTGTGGGGCGTCGCCGCGGCCTTAAGCGTCGCGGCCGGAGGCTATGACGGCGCGCGGACCTGGCTCGCCTCGCCGGTGAACGCGGCGCTTCTTGGCCTCCTGATCCTGGCCGGCCTCTATCATGCCCAGCTCGGCATGCGGACGATCATCGAGGATTATATTGAAAGGCCCATCACCAAGGCCGCCCTTCTGATCCTCAACGCGTTTGTCGGCTGGGGCGTCGCGGCCCTGGCGCTGGTTTCGATCCTTAAAGTCACCTTCGGCGCAGGGAGCTAAGGCTTGTCCGCTTACAAATTCATCGACCACCGTTACGATGTCGTGGTCGTGGGCGCCGGCGGCTCTGGCCTGCGCGCGGCGCTGGGCTGCGCGGCGGCGGGCTTGAAAACGGCCTGCGTCACCAAGGTCTTTCCCACTCGCTCCCACACCGTGGCGGCCCAGGGCGGCATCTCCGCCAGCCTTGGCAATATGGGCCAGGATGACTGGCGCTGGCACATGTATGACACCGTCAAGGGGTCCGACTGGCTGGGCGACCAGGACGCCATCGAATATCTGGTCCGCAACGCGCCGGACGCGGTCTATGAGCTGGAGCACTGGGGCGTCCCCTTCTCCCGCACCCCGGAAGGCAAGATCTACCAGCGCGCCTTTGG
>PLFA01000121.1:0-6084 GCA_003136615.1 Caulobacteraceae bacterium
CTTCCCCGAGGGCGCGGTCTTGCCGATCAGCGCTTCCAGCGACGGGTAGACATAAAAAGCGCCCTCCGGCGTCGGGCAGCGCAGGCCCGTGGTCTGGTTCAGCATCGAGACCACCAGATCCCGCCGCGTCTCGAACAGGGCCGCGTTGGTCTTGATGAAGCTCTGCGTCCCGTTCAGCGCCTCCACGGCCGCCCACTGCGAGATGGAGGAGGGGTTGGAGGTGGTCTGGCCCATGACCTTGCCCATCGCCTTGATCAGCGGCTCGGGACCGGCGGCGTAGCCGATCCGCCATCCCGTCATGGCGTAGGCCTTGGAGACCCCGTTCATGGTCAGCGTGCGGTCGTAGAGGCCGGGCTCGACCTGGGCGATCGTCGTGTATTCGAAATCGCCATAGACTAGGTGCTCGTACATGTCGTCGGTCAGGATCCAGACCTGCGGATGGCGCAGCAGGACGTCGGCCACCGCCCGCAGTTCGGCGCGGGTATAGGCCGCGCCGGACGGGTTGGACGGCGAGTTCAGCAGCACCCAGCGGGTGCGGGGCGTGATCGCGGCTTCGAGGTCGGCCGCCCGCACCTTGAAGCCGTTTTCCGCCGTGGTCATGACGAATTTCGGCTCGCCGCCGGCCAGCAGCACCATGTCCGGGTAGCTGACCCAGTAGGGCGCGGGGATCACCACCTCGTCGCCGGGGTTCAGACTGGCGACCATGGCGTTGTAGATCACCGGCTTGCCGCCGGGGGAGACGTTCACCTGCGAGGGCTTGTAGGTAAGGCTGTTCTCCCGGGCGAACTTGCCGCAGATGGCCTCCTTCAGCTCCGGGATGCCGTCGACGTTGGTGTACTTGGTCTTGCCGTCGCGGATCGCCTTGATCGCGGCCTGCTTGATGTTCTCCGGCGTATCGAAATCGGGCTCGCCGGCGGCCAGGGAAATCACGTCCTTGCCCGCCGCCTTCAGCTCGCGCGCTTTCGCGTCCGCCGCCAGGGTGGCGGACGGCTTGACGCGGGCGAGCGCTGCGGACTGGGCGAACATGACGAATCCTCTGTAGCGGTTGGAAAAGGCCGGCGCTCTTTACGCGGGGGCCGGCCGCCGGGCAACATGGGCCGGGGATTGGTCACGGGACGGGCGGAGCGGGCGATGCGGTGGATGGCGGCCCTGTTGCTCCTGCTCTCGGCCGCGCCGGCGTCCGCGGAAACCTCGCCGTTTCTGAAGCCCACCGACCCCGTGCCCGGCCATCCGGGGCTGACCTGGCTCGATCTGGTCCGCCAGGCCGTGCCCAGCCTCGCCAAGACCGATGACGGCGACATCGAGGGGAGTTTGAAGACCCCACCGCCGCGCCATATCGGCGGCGCGAGCTTCGAGGGCGATCCGCCCGACCCGGTCACCTTGGGCGACATCGAGGTCAAGCACATCCTGGCCGGCGGCCAGAAGCGGATGGTGGTGATGGCCGACCTCGGCCCCGATCCGGACCGGGTGCAGAGCCAGACCCTGCTGCTGCTGTTCGACGAGGGGCCGAAGCCGAAGCTGCTGGACGTGGTCGACGTCGGCCTCGACAAGGACACCGTATTCGATGATCCGCAGCACCTTAGCCTCGGGCCCGGCGACGACGCCCTGGTGACGGTCAGCGAGCACGACGACGCCGACCTGGCCTATGACGGGAGGGCGGTGGTCTTTGTGCGAGGCGACCGCTTCCGGCTGATCGCCGACTTCTACGCCATCACCGAGACCAACTGCGGCTGGCGCCAGGACCAGACGCCGCGTTTCACCACCCGCCCGGACCCCGGCAGTCCCTATCTCGCCCTCGACATCGCGGTCACACACAAGATCGTCCACCTGCCCGACGACGACTGCGGCGATCCGATCCCGAAGGCGGTGACCCGCACCTATGAGGCGCTCTACCGCTGGGACGCCAAGCTCGGCCGCTTCACCACCACCTCGACGGCGCTGAAACGCCTCGACAAGCTGAATGGCATGGGGCCTTGATCCCGGCAAAAACCAGGGAGCGAGCATGCAGGATCTGAGGGGCAAGGTCGCCTTCATCACCGGCGGGGCCAGTGGCATCGGCTTTTCTATGGCCGAGGCCTTCGGCGCCGAAGGCATGGCGGTGATGCTGGCCGATATCGAGGCCGAGGCGCTGGAGCGGGCGGTGGAAGACTTGCGCAGCCGGCAGATACGCGCCGAGGGCGTGGTCGCCGATGTCGCCAGCCGCGCGTCGATCAAGGCCGCGGCCGAGGCGACGATCGCCGCCTTCGGCAAGGTGCACGTGGTCTGCAACAACGCCGGCGTCGGCGCCGGCGGGCCGTTCGGCAGTTTCCCGCCCGGCGACTGGGACTGGGTCATCGACGTCAATCTGAAGGGCGTCGTCTACGGCATGGAGGTGTTCGAGCCGCTGATCGCCGCGCACGGCGAGGGCGGACATTTCGTCAACACCGCCTCGCTGGCCGGCATGGTGAGCCCGCCCGGCATGGAGCCCTATTGCGCCACCAAATATGCGGTGGTGGGGATGAGCGAGGGCTGGGCCGCCCAGCTTGAGCCTCAGAATATCGGCGTCTCGATCCTCTGCCCGGGATTTGTGAAGACCCGGATTCATGAAAGCCGCCGCAATCGCCCGGAGGCCTATGGCGCCGATGATCGCGCGGCGAGCGCCGCCGAAGCCGCGGCCGCGTCACCGGTGCTGAGCGGAATCCCCGTCGAGCCGGTGGCCGCGCGGGTTGTGGAAGCGGTGAAGGCCGGCGAGCTTTATGTCTTTACCCATCCTGAGTTCCGGTCCGTCGTCGAGGCGCGCTTCGCG
This sequence comes from Caulobacteraceae bacterium, assembly GCA_003136615.1. Classification (GTDB taxonomy): domain Bacteria; phylum Pseudomonadota; class Alphaproteobacteria; order Caulobacterales; family Caulobacteraceae; genus Acaudatibacter. Next base: position 2,786 of record PLFA01000121.1, read on the forward strand.
CGGGTGCTGAGCGCCTTCGACACGGCCGCGGCTAGTCCCGCGCTCGCGGCCATGGCTGAGCGCGCGGCGCCCAGCTCCGTGTCGGCGGTTTTCGATTAGGGGACCCAACAACATGAAGACCACGGGAGGCTGGCGCGCCGCGACCCTCGCTTTTGTGCTATTTGGGGGCGTGGGCCTGGTGTTTCTGTTTGGGGCCGGCCTTCTGGGTCTCAATGGTCAGGCCACGGCCAGTCAGTGGCTGGCGGCGGCGCAAGGACCCTGGGCGCTTCCCGCCTCGATCGCCGCCTTTGCCGTGCTGGCATTCCTGGGCGTGCCGCAATTTGTTCTGATCGCCGCGGCCGTGGCCGTCTTCGGGCCCTGGCATGGCGCGGCCTATAGTTGGGTGGGAACCATGATCTCCGCCCTGATCGGGTTTGGGCTGGGTCGTCTGTGGGGCGCGCGGCTTGTGGATCAGGTTCACAATGCCAGGTTCGTCCAGTTTTTAGGTCTTTTGGCCCGCAACGGCTTCATCGCCAGCCTCGCCGTGCGCCTCACGCCCTTCGCCCCCTTCGTGGCGGTGAATATGGCCGCGGGCGTCTCGCCCATCGGACTCCTCGATTTCATCGCCGGGACGGGGCTTGGAATTGTGCCCAAGATCCTGCTCACGGCCTTCGCGGGAAACTCCATCGTCCGGGGCGTCGCGGGCGGCGGCCTGGCGCCCATCGGCCTTTTGATCCTCGCCGCGAGCGTCTGGATCGGATCGGGCTTTCTGGCCGGGCGCTGGTTGCGCCGCTGATCCCTCGCTGCCGCAACGTCAGGCTCGACAGAGCAGTCCCGTCGGTATGAATGGCCGGACCTGGCTGCGAGAGGGGATTACCCGTGGGTGACGACACGCCCGTGATCATCGGCGTGGGCGAAGCGTCGGAGCGAATCGATTCGCCGGACTGGCGCGCCCTTTCCCCCGCCGACCTGGCCGCGCAAGCTTGCCGAGCGGCCCTGGCGGACGCTGGCGCCGGCCAGGACCTCAGCGCCAGGATCGATGTGATCGCGGCGATCCGCCAATTCGAGATCTCCTTCCCGCGCGCCGTGGCTCCCTTTGGCCGCGCGGATAATTTCCCCCGCGCCGTCGCGCGCCGCCTGGGGTCTGATCCGCGCCGGGCGATCCTTGAGCCAGTGGGCGGGCAGGGGCCTCAACATCTGGTCAATGAGTTCGCCCGGGCCATCGGCGAAGGACAGGCGGGCATGGTGCTGCTTTGCGGGGCGGAGGCCATCTCCACCGTCCGGCAGTTAACGTCTCGCGGCGAAACGCGGGATTGGTCGGAGACGCTGGGCCCCGACATGGAAGACCGCGGCTATGGCGATCCTCTGCTGACGCCCGATCTCGCCCGGCACGGCGCCCGCGTTCCCATCACGGTCTATGCCCTGTTCGAAAACGCCCGCCGGGCGCGTCTGGGGCTCGGCCGGGCGGACTATGCCCTGGAGATGGGCCGTCTTTTTGCCCCGTTCACCAAGGTCGCGGCCGGCAACCCCCACGCCATGTCACGGGAAACCCATGATGCTGCGGACCTGGCGACGGTGACGGCGTCAAACCGCCTAGTGGCCGATCCCTATACCCGCCGCCTTGTCGCGCGTGACCAAGCCAATCAGGGTGCGGCCGTTCTGATGACATCGGTGGGGCAGGCCAGAGCGCTGGGGGTTGCGCCTGAGCGTTTCATCTATCTCCATGGCGGCGCCGACGTGCGCGAGCGTCTCCCCATGGAGCGGGCCGACCTCTCCGCCAGTCCGGCGGCCACGCGCGTCGCCGAGCTCGCCTTGGAGCGCGCGGGCGTTGACGTGAACGATATCGACCTCTTCGATCTTTACAGCTGTTTTCCGATAGCGGTTTTCAACCTCCGCGACAGCCTTGGCATATTGCCCGAGGATGCGCGGCCTCTCACCATGACCGGGGGCCTTCCATACTTCGGAGGGGCAGGGAACAACTATTCCATGCACGCCATTGCCGCCATCGTTCGGGCCTTGCGGGAGCGGCCCGGCGCGCGGGGGCTTGTGGCCGCCAATGGCGGATTTCTCTCCAAGACCTCCGTGGGTGTCTATTCGGCGATCCCGGCGGGGATACCTCCTTCCGACGACGCCGCGCTCCAGGATGAGGTTGACGCATGGTCCGCGCCACCGCTCGCGCTCGGCGCCGGATCGGGCGTCGTGGAGACCTATACGATCGACTATGCCGGCCCCGCACCGGTGGGCGTCGTGATCGCCCGCCGTTCGCGGGATGGGCCGCGGTTCGTCGCCATGACCGATCCTGCCGATCCCGCACTGGCCAATGCGATGATCGCCGCCGACCCGCTGGGAGCGACGGTCCGTGTCGCGCCATCGCCGGAGGGACGCGACCTTATCCGGAGCTTTGACCCCGTCGTCTGACCCTCAGGAATCGAGCAAGCCATGAAAACGCCGATTTGCGAGATGCTGGGAATTGAATTCCCACTCCTCGCCTTCAGTCATTGTCGGGACGTGGTGGCCGCGGTGAGCCGGGCCGGCGGCTTTGGCGTTCTGGGCGCCACCAGCCATTCGCCGGAGTCGATCCGGACGGAGCTGAAATGGATCGACGATCAGGTGGAGGGCAAGCCCTATGGCCTGGACGTTCTGATACCCGACAACCTCTCCACGGCGGGCGAAACGAACGTCACCTATAACGGGCTGCGCAAGCGCGTGCCCGACGCCCATAGCGCTTTCGCCCGTGGCCTTCTGGAAAAGGCCGGGGTGAGCCTCATACAGCGCGAGGTGTCCGACGACGCGCCGCAGCCCTTCGACCCGGGACAGGCTCTGGAAGTGCTGGAGGCCGCGTTCGAACACCCTATCCGCCTCATCGCCAACGCGCTGGGCGTGCCGCCGCCGGCCATGATCGAGATGGGGCGCCGGCACGGCGTCCCCGTCGCCGCCCTGGTGGGGGCGAAGGAGCACGCCATCCGCCAGGTCAACGCTGGGGTCGATATTCTCGTCGCCCAGGGAACCGAGGCCGGCGGCCATTGTGGGGAAGTGACCACCCTGGTGCTGATCCCGGAGGTTATCAAGGCGATCCGGCCGATCCGCGACGTGCCCGTTCTGGCTGCCGGGGGGATCATGACGGGCGCCCAGATGGCCGCCTGCATGGCCATGGGCGCGGCGGGCGCCTGGACCGGCTCGGTCTGGCTGGCCACCGTGGAGTCGGAGACCAGCGAAATCTTCCGCGAAAAAATGATCGAGGCCACATCCCGCGACGCCGTCCGGACCAGGTCGCGCACCGGCAAGCCGGCGCGCCAGCTTCGCTCCTCCTGGACCGAGGC
>PLFA01000121.1:6091-16834 GCA_003136615.1 Caulobacteraceae bacterium
GTCAGATCAGCAGGTCAGGTGGTGCAGGATTTCAAGATTGAGTTTGCCGAGGCGGTGGAGACTCTCGAGACTCTGATCGCTGATTAGACGGTCCCCGCCTTGGGGTGATAAGGCGTCACGCCGTGAACAGGCCGAAAAGCTCCTCGCGTTTGCGGATTCTCGTGACCGGTTCGGCGGGCTTCATCGGCTTCCATCTGGCGCGACGTCTGCTCGCCGACGGACACGAGGTGCTGGGGATCGATGGCCTCACGCCCTATTACGATGTGGCGTTGAAACGCCGTCGCCAGGCTATCCTTCAAGGCTGTCCGGGCTTCACCGCCGTGAACCTGATGCTTGAGGACGCCGCCGCCCTTGACGCGGCCGTTCAGCCTTTCGGGCCGGGTGTGATCGTCCACCTCGCCGCCCAGGCCGGGGTTCGCTACAGCCTGGAGAACCCCCGCGCCTATGTTGATTCCAATCTGGTGGGGACCTTCAACGTGATGGAGGTCGCACGCCATCAGGCGCCGGCGCACTTTCTCCTGGCGTCCACCAGCTCGGTCTATGGCGCCAATACGGCTACGCCTTTCGCCGAGACGGACAGGGCGGACTACCCCCTGACCCTCTATGCCGCCACGAAGAAGGCCGGCGAGGAAATGAGCCACGCCTATAGTCACCTCTGGTCGATNNATGGCCCTCTTCAAGTTCGCCGAGGCCATGCTCGAGGACAGGCCCATCGAGGTGTTCAACGAGGGCCGCCTGGAACGGGATTTCACCTATATCGACGACCTCGTGGAGGCTGTGACGCGTCTCATCCACACCCCGCCTGAGCTTGGGCGGCCAATTGGCCCAAGCGATTCCCTCAGCCCGGCGGCGCCCTGGCGGACGGTGAATATCGGTCGCGGTCAGCCGGTGAATCTTATGGATTTTCTGAGTATCCTAGAGCGCACGCTTGGTCGTAAGGCGGAGGTGGTCTTCGCGGATATGCAGGCCGGCGACATGGCCTCCACCTTCGCGGCGGCGGATTTGCTGGCCGATCTCACCGGCTACCGCCCCGCAACCGCGCCCGAAACGGCCATCGCGGCCTTTTGTGAGTGGCTGCGCGCCTATCGTTATGACCCTGATGGGGTATGCTTGGCCGCGGGCGCCTTGCCCGTCTGAGGTTTCGGCGCCTTAACTAGGTTCCCGGGAAGGGGAGGCGGCCTCATGCGACGCAGGGCGATTGCGGCAAGTCTGTTGATCTTGGGGGTCTCAGCTCCGGTCATGGCCGCCCCGACAACGGCTGAATTAATGGCCGCGCCGCATCAATTCGTGGACAGTATCGATAAGGGCAAGTTCGATGTCGCCGCCGCCGCATTGACCGCCGACGTGACGATTGTCGACGAATTCCCACCCCACGCCTGGAGTGGGCCTGACGCCTTCAAGCATTGGGGGGCTGACTTTGACGCCACATCCAAGGCGGCCCACATGACCAATGACCATGTCAGGTTGGGCGATCCCCTCGTCGCCGAGGCCGAAGGAGACGTCGCCTATGTCGTCGCGGCGGCAAGCGAGACCTACAAACAGGATGGCAAGGCCATGGCGGAGACGGCCCGCGTCGCCTTCGCCTTGCGGCGGGAGGGTGGCGTGTGGAAAATCGCCGCCTTCGCCTGGGCCGGCCGCGAACCCCATCTGAAGGGCGCCGGGGCGGCGAAGAAGCCCATGCCATAACGAGAGAAGAGGGCAGGGCGCCTGTCAGTTATTCTGAAAGGGTGGCGGAATCATCCTGCCGTGACCCGCGTCGTCGCTCGGACCACATTACGCCGCAGTGACAAAATTGCTGGCCCAGAACTAGAGGGCGTCAGACCGCCTCGGCGGCGTGATTGTCGTCAAACTGCTTGTGAATGATCTCGACGCGCGTCCCGGGATTGGCGCCGGTGACCTCCACGTGGGCATGCAGCTGGCGCGACAGAGCTTCCACCAAGCTCGTGCCCAAACCCGGTTTAGCCTCCTCGGAACCGGGCATCATTCCGACGCCGTTGTCCTCCACCGACAGTGTCCAGTCGCCGGCCCTGGACTGATAGTCGACCTTGATCTTGCCCGGCTGGCCCTGGGGAAAAGCGTGCTTGAGGGCGTTGATCACAAGCTCGGTGAGGATCAGTCCCAGGCTGACGGAGACATCGGCCGTGGCCATGCTTCCATCGGCCGTGACCTCGATGGATTGCTGCTCATGATCGCGGATCATTGACGCGCCGAGGCTCTCACACAGCTGAGTGAAGTAGGACCGGAGCTCCACATTCCCCACCTGCGACATGGCCAACTGTTTCTGCACCGTGGCGATGGACATCACCCGGTTATGGGCGTCGCGCAGATGGAGGCGGGTCTCTTCGGACTGGACTTTGCGCGCTGTCTGCAGAAGCACGCTCGCAATGATTTGCAGGCTATTGGCGACGCGATGCTGCACTTCCTGAATCAAGATCGCCTTTTCACGCACCAGATCTTCCCGTAAGCGATCCGCGAGGCGCGCGTCGGTGACGTCGGAAACCGTCATCAGAAGTCTTCGCGGGGTATCGTCACCATAATTGAGAGCCTGCGCCCGAATAACCAATCTGCGCACGTCTGACCCCAGTGGCCTGAGGTCCATTTCATAGGCGTCGATGTCAGCGCGCCCCAACGCGGTGGCCCTCAGGAGCGCGCGAAGTTGGGGGACATCCCACTCGCCGTGGCCCAGAGAGAAGATCTCGCGCCCGCAAACGTCCAGGTGGTTGACTTGAAACGCGCCGCAGAAAGAATTGCTTGCCGCGACGACTTTAAGCTCATCATCTAGGAGAAGTAGGGGCGCGTTTGATATAGCCACCATAGCCAGAGCAAGGCTGTCTGATAGGCCATCGGCGGCTAGGGTAGAAGAGGCCATGGTGGGCCCTTCGTCATAAACCGGAGGCTCGCAAATGGTAAGCCATGGCCCGGCAGTCATCTCAGCGCGGCGATTATTCCGCTAAGTTGATATAGTCCGGACTGTCAGATTTACTAGCCTAATCGCATGGATTCTGCTCTAGCATATCACGAAATCTTCTGCTTGCGCTTGATAATCAGTGAACGGCAACGGTCGTTCGACCGACTTTCATGGTCATCTCAGGAAAATTGGGCGTTTCGCTTGCGGGCGATTCACGTTGGATCATTGCCTTTTTCAAGGGTTTCCACTCTAACGAGGCCAGCGCGGATGTGGCGGAATTGGTAGACGCACTGGATTTAGGTTCCAGCGCCGTGAGGCGTGGAGGTTCGAGTCCTCTCATCCGCACCAGGCGCCAACCCTGATCGGCGGGCTTGAACGGGCGCCTTGGCCCATGACATAAGACGCGCTCGTTTCGCGCCGCCGGCCAAGACGGTCTTGGGTGCGGCGTTTTTTCTTTGGCCCCGCGATCTCTAGGAACCGATGAGCACGCTGCTCGGTCGCCGCGGGAGTGGTTAAGGGTTTGATCTTATGGAAGTTATCGAAAAACTCAATGAGGGTCTGAGCCGCAGCTACGGCGTTACCGTGCCCGCCGAAGATCTGGGGGCCGCGCTGGACGCGCGGATCGCGGAGATTTTGCCGACCCTGAAGCTCAAGGGATTTCGCCCCGGCAAGGTCCCGGCCGCCCACGTCCGTCGCCTCTATGGCAAGGGGCTTATGGGCGAGTTGGTGGAAAAGACCCTGAACGAGTCATCCCAGAAGGTCCTGTCTGACCGACGTTTGCGCATTGCCGCCCAACCAGACCTGAAGCCAGTCTCGGATATGGATCAGGTCATCGCCGGGCGAGGTGATCTGACCTTCGATATTGATGTCGAGGTAATGCCCGAGTTCGAGCCGATGGAGGTATCGACCCTTTCCTTACAGCGCCCGGTTTATGGGGCGAGCGAGGCGGAGGTCGATGAAGAGCTGGCTAAGATCGCGGCGGAAAACCGCACCTATAAGCCGCGCACGGGCAAGAAGGTCACGGCCCAGGACGGCGATCAGGTCGTGATTGATTTCATTGGCCGTATCGACGGCGAGGCTTTCGCGGGCGGCGCGGCGGAAGACGCCGAGTTGGTTCTGGGCTCTGGCCAATTCATTCCGGGGTTTGAGGCGCAACTGGTGGGCGCGACCCCGGATCAAACCCTCGATATCACCGTGACCTTCCCCGAAGCCTATCAGGCCGAGGCCTTGCGCGGCAAAACGGCGGTGTTCGAGGTGACCGTCAAGGCGGTTCGCGCGCCGAAGGAAGCGCAGGCGGATGACGCCCTGGCGCAGCAACTGGGCCTTGCGGATCTTTCGGCCTTGCGTGAGGCGCTGAAGAGCAATCTGGACCAGGGCTATAAATCCGCCTCGCGTTTCAAGACCAAGCGCGTCCTCCTCGACGCCCTGGACGCGAAGCATGACATTCCCCTCCCGCCCCGCATGGTGGAAGCGGAGTTCAGCGGCATCTGGCAGCAGATCGAGAAGGATCGGGCCGAGGGACAGTTCTCCCCGGAGGATGAGGGTAAGTCCGAAGAGACGCTGCGGGCGGAATATCGGAAGATCGCCGAGCGACGGGTCCGCCTGGGACTCGTCCTCGCCGAAATCGGTCGACGGGCGAATGTGCAAGTCACGGATGCCGAACTGGGCGAGGCCATGCGGGCTGAAGCGATGCGTTATGGCGATCAAGCCCAGCAGATTTTCGACCTGCTCCGGAACAACCCCAACATTCAGGCCACCATGCGGGCGCCGATCTATGAGGATAAGGTCGTCGACTACATACTGGAGCAGGCCACGGTCACCGACCGGCCGGTGTCCAAGGAAGACCTCCTGAAGGAAGACGATCTGCCGGAGGGTTTCGAGACGGCTGCCGAGCCCAAAGCCAAGACGCCCAAGGCCGCCGGCAAAAAAACAGGCAAGGCCAAGAGTGCGGAGGCTTCCGAGCCTGAGGCAGCCCCCGAGGCCGAAGCGCCGGCCCCAGCGGCGAAACCGGCTAAGGCCGCCAAAACGGCAAAACCAGCCGCGGCGGCGGACGACAAGCCCGCCACGACAGCTAAGGCCAAGCCCAAAGCCAAGACCGCCGAGGCCTCGTGACGCCTTGCATCGCGCCGGGGGCGGGGCGATATCCAAAGACCATCAGAGAGGCGCTTTGCACATGTACGACACGCTGCACGATCCCCAATTCGATCCGATGACCCGTTCGCTGAACCTCGTCCCGATGGTGGTGGAGCAATCCAGCCGAGGCGAGCGCGCCTTTGACATATTCTCGCGTCTGCTCCGCGAGCGGGTGATCTTTCTAAACGGGCCGGTGGAAGATGGTATGGCGGCGCTGATCTGCGCGCAGCTTCTTTATCTGGAATCGGAATTCCCCAAGAAGCAGATCGACATGTATATCAACTCCCCGGGCGGGGTGGTGACCTCGGGCCTGGCCATCTACGACACCATGCAATATGTGCGCTGCCCTATCGCCACCACCTGCATGGGGATGGCGGCCTCCATGGGATCCTTCCTGTTGATGGCGGGCGAGCCTGGTCTTCGCGTGTCACTTCCCAATGCCCGGATCATGGTCCACCAGCCCTCTGGCGGCTTTCAGGGCAAAGCCTCCGACATCGAGCGTCACGCCGAGGACATCATCAAGACCAAGCGCCGGTTGAACGAACTCTACGCTAAGCACACCGGCCGCACCTATGATGAGGTAGAGCGCACGCTTGACCGCGACCATTTCATGGACGCGCAGGAAGCCAAGGAATGGGGTCTTGTGGACCACATCTATGATAGCCGCGCGGCTTCGGAAGCCGCCGCGGGCTAATTCTTTTAGCCAAGCCGCCCTAGCAAGGCGGCTCGACCTACTTCATCATCCACGTTGATCCGTTCGAAGTCCGCCGCCCCGGGTGGTCGGATATCGGCGAAGAGTCCCTCCGGGTCCTCATGAAAATGAAGCACGGCGCGACCCTTGGCGTAGAAAACTCCGCGCGCGGTTTCGCGTAAGGCGCCAAGCGCCCGCACCTTCTCCAGCAGCGGCTCAAGGCGACCCAGAGCCTCCGGCCCCGCATGCTTCATGGCCGCCCCCTGAACACGCGAAACCCCGTCTCATGGGCCGCCGCGAGCATCTCCGCGTCCCCGTCTGTATCGCCGTAGGCGGCCGCGAGATCCAAGGTTGCGCCGTAAACCGCCTTAAGGCGAATGACTTTCTCGGGCCCCCGGCAGTTCAGACCATCAAGCGCGCCCGTGAGTCGCCCATGGGGATCGAGAACAAGGCGTGTGCCGATAAGGTCATGGGCTCCCAAAGCTTCGGCGAACGGCGAGACCAGAAATTCTGGGGAGGCGGTGACAATAACAAGCCGCGCTCCTTGCTCGCGCCAATCGTTCCATGCGGCCAGGGCGTCAGGCCGCAGCAGGCGTGGAGCCTTATCCCGCGCGAATCGGGCGGCGTCCTCGCGCGCCGTTTCAAGGCTGACGCCACCCAGAAAGGCTTGGACCATTTTCGACTTCAGCCGACCCCGGTCTCGATGGCCAAAATAGGCGAGGGCGGCGGGAACGAGCGCGAGGCCTTTCAAGGCCGCGCTGAAAATCCCCGCGCGCCAAACCAGAAAGGCAATGAAACTATCCCGGACCGTCAGGGTGCCGTCAAAATCAAACGCCACTAGCGGCCGCGATGGTTGCAGCGGCGCGATCATGGGTGGCGCAGGTCGTCCGCACTCCCCATCTTCCTCATTGGCTCCTTCTGGGCGACGCAAATGTGACATCCTGGCCTCTTAAGGCAAGCTGATGTTCGTGACGGGGTTGTGATCTTTGCCCGGATCGGGGAAAGTCAGTTGGATAGGCGTCGTCAAGTGGGGGGCGCGCCTGTAGGAGGGTTCTGGGTCGGCAAAGGTTGCCTGTCGCCCGCGCCGCCTTCGGAGAGTGAGGCTGGAATTATGACCAAGGCTGCCAGCGGCGACAGTAAGAGCACGCTCTATTGCTCTTTCTGCGGCAAGAGCCAGCACGAGGTTCGCAAGCTTATCGCCGGTCCGACCGTGTTCATCTGCGACGAGTGCGTCGAGCTGTGCATGGACATCATCCGCGAGGAGCACAAGATCGCCTTCGTCAAATCGAAGGACGGGGTGCCGACCCCGCGTGAGATCCGCGAAGTGCTGGACGATTATGTGATCGGTCAGGAGCACGCCAAGAAGGTGCTCTCCGTGGCCGTGCACAATCATTACAAGCGATTGAACCACGCCCAGAAGAACAACGACGTCGAACTGGCCAAGTCCAATATCCTGCTTGTGGGCCCAACGGGCGTCGGCAAGACGTTGCTTGCCCAGACCCTGGCGCGGATCATCGACGTTCCTTTCACCATGGCCGACGCCACGACCCTGACCGAGGCGGGCTATGTGGGCGAGGATGTGGAGAATATCATCCTAAAGTTGCTGCAGGCGGCCGATTACAACGTTGATCGCGCCCAACGCGGCATCGTCTATATCGATGAAGTCGATAAGATCAGCCGCAAGTCNNAAGTCCGACAACCCCTCGATCACGCGTGACGTCTCGGGCGAGGGGGTGCAGCAGGCGCTTCTGAAGATCATGGAGGGCACCATCGCTTCGGTGCCACCTCAGGGCGGGCGCAAACACCCGCAGCAGGAATTCCTGCAGGTCGATACGACCAATATGCTGTTCATCTGCGGCGGCGCCTTCGCGGGCCTGGAAAAGATCATCTCCAGCCGCGGGCGTGGCACCTCCATCGGCTTCTCGGCCAAGGTCGCCGATCCGGATGACCGGCGGACAGGTGAGGTTCTCCGCCAGGTCGAGCCTGACGATCTTCAGCGTTTCGGCCTGATCCCGGAATTCATCGGCCGTTTGCCGGTGATCGCGACCCTGGATGACCTGGACGAGGCGGCTCTGGTGAAAATCCTGAGTGAGCCGAAGAATGCCCTCATCAAGCAGTATCAGCGGCTGTTTGAGATGGAGAATGTGGGTCTTTCCTTCACCGAGGACGCCCGCCGCGCCGTGGCCCGCAAAGCCATAGCGCGCAAGACCGGCGCCCGGGGTCTTCGCTCCATCCTTGAGGCGATCCTGCTGGAAACCATGTTCGAACTTCCCACCCTTCAGGGCGTGGAAGAGGTGGTGGTTAACGCCGAGGTCGTTGAAGGGCGGGGCCAGCCTCTGATGATCTATTCCGAGAAGAAGGCGCCGGCGGCCTCAGCCTGACGGCCGAGCCGCCCGAGGCGGGCCGGCGCCCATTGGCGCCATCGCTCAAAAACCGGGCGCGACATTTGGCCTCGGACCTGCAGAGGGCGCTTGGCTTGAACCTCGGTGAGGGGGAAGCCACATAGGTGGGGAAGTTGGGCCTTTAAGGCTCGGCATGGCGGCTCGACTCGGCGCACGAGACAGAGACAGATCGCCCTAAAACGTCACGACTTAAGCTGGCCGCGGTAAGCGACAACGGGCCGGCAGGAGCATTGTTCCCATGGCCTCGACCAACACCCTTCCCGTTCTACCCTTGCGCGACATCGTTGTCTTTCCACACATGGTGGCCCCGCTCTTCGTCGGCCGTGAGAAATCCGTGCGCGCCCTCGAAGAGGTGATGAAGGGCGACAAGCAAATCCTGCTCGTGACGCAGAAGGACCGGGATCAGGATGATCCCACGCCGGCTGACATCTATGAGGTGGGTGTTCTGGCCAGCGTTCTGCAGCTTCTTAAGCTGCCTGACGGCACCGTGAAGGTGCTGGTGGAAGGCCATACGCGCTGCGCGGTTCTACGGTTCAACGACCGCGAACTCTATTACGAGGCTGACATCGCGAAGATCGAGGACCAGGGCGGCGAGGCGCATGAAGCCGAAGCCTTGAGCCGCGCCGTGGTCGAGCAGTTCGAAAACTATGTGAAGCTCAACAAGAAGATCCCGCCCGAGGCCCTGGCCGCCATTCCTCAGATCAGCGAGCCCAGCCGCTTGGCGGACACTATCGCGTCGCATCTGGCGGTGAAAATCTCTGATCGCCAGCAGCTTCTTGAAATCTTCAACGTTTCTAAGCGCCTGGAAAAGGTCTTTGCCCTTATGGAGGGCGAGATCAGCGTCCTGCAGGTGGAGAAGAAGATTCGCAGCCGCGTGAAGCGACAGATGGAGAAGACCCAACGGGAATATTATCTCAATGAGCAGATGAAGGCGATCCAGCGGGAGCTGGGTGAACACGACGACTCGCGCGACGAGCTCATTGAGCTGGAAAAGCGGATCAAGAAGACGAAGCTGTCAAAGGAGGCCCGGAGCAAGGCCGAGGCGGAGATGAAGAAGCTCCGCAATATGAGCCCCATGTCGGCGGAATCCACCGTGGTCCGCAACTATCTCGACTGGCTGCTCTCCATCCCTTGGGGCAAGTCCAAATCCAAGCCCATCGACATCGAGCTCGCCGAGAGGGTCCTTGATGAGGACCATTATGGGCTGGAAAAGGTCAAGGAACGGATCCTGGAATATCTGGCCGTGCAGGCCCGCACAGGCATGCTGAAGGGCCCGATTCTGTGCCTCGTGGGACCGCCCGGCGTCGGCAAGACGTCTCTGGGCCGGTCCATCGCCAAGGCCACGGGGCGGGAGTTTGTACGCCTGTCACTGGGCGGTGTCCGCGACGAGGCGGAGATCCGCGGCCACCGGCGCACCTATATCGGCTCAATGCCTGGCAAGATCGTTCAGTCGATGAAAAAGGCCAAAACCACCAACGCGTTCTTCCTGCTCGATGAGATCGAGAAGATGGGCGCGGATTGGCGGGGGGATCCCTCCAGCGCCCTCTTGGAGGTGCTGGATCCGGAACAGAACGCCACGTTCAACGACCACTATCTGGAGGTTGATTACGACCTTTCGAACGTGATGTTCGTCACCACCGCCAATTCGCTCAACATGCCCCAGCCCCTCATGGACCGCATGGAGATCATCCGCATCCCCGGCTACACCGAGGCGGAGAAGATTCAGATCGCCAAGCGCCACCTGTTGCCCAAGCTGGCCAAGGACCATGGCCTGAAGGACGGCGAGTGGATCGTCCCGGAGGAGGCTGTTCGGGACCTGATCCGCTATTACACCCGGGAGGCTGGCGTCCGGTCTTTGGAGCGGGAACTTGGAAACCTCGCGCGCAAAGCCGTGCGCGACATGGCCAAGGAGCACCTGCTCAGCGTCACCATCGATGACGAGCGGCTCGGCAAATATGCGGGGGTCCGGCGGTTCCACTATGGCGCGACTGATGAGGAGGATCAGGTGGGGATCGTGACCGGCCTCGCCTGGACTGAATTTGGCGGGGATATCCTCACAATCGAAGCCGTGAAGATGCCNNGGGACGCCGAAGGATGGCCCCTCCGCGGGCGTGGCCATGGCCGTGGCCATCATCTCGGTCCTGACCGGCATTCCCATTCGCAAGGACGTCGCCATGACCGGTGAGGTCACGCTCCGCGGTCGGGTTCTGCCCATCGGGGGCTTGAAAGAGAAGCTTCTGGCTGCCCTGCGGTCGGGTATCAAGACGGTGTTGATCCCCATTGAGAACGCCAAGGATCTGGCCGATGTGCCCGAAACCGTGAAGGCGGGACTTGAGATCATCCCTGTCTCCACCGTGGATGAGGTCCTTGCGATCACCCTGACGGGTCCCACGACGGCTATCGAATGGCGCGAAGAGGATGAGGCGCCCCGCGCCCCGCCCGCCAGCGACGACATGGTTGGCGGCCTCGTGGTCACGCACTAAGACCTCTGGCGGATGGGCGCCGGCGCCCATCCGCTTTGGTCCTTAGCGGGGGCGGCTAGCTCAGCTGGTTAGAGCGCCTGGTTTACACCCAGGAGGTCGGGGGTTCGAACCCCTCGCCGCCCACCA
>PLFA01000172.1:0-161 GCA_003136615.1 Caulobacteraceae bacterium
CCGCCACCTCTTCCATGGCCAGGACGTCGGCGGGCGGGGCGGGTTTTCGGCGGCAGATCAGACCGCCGAAATAGTGGTCCACATCCTTGGCGACGATGGTCCAGCGATCCGGAGGTCCGGAAAAACCGGTCAGGCGCAAATGCCAGTCATTGACGAAGCCC
>PLFA01000172.1:174-3077 GCA_003136615.1 Caulobacteraceae bacterium
CGCTTGTGGTCCTCCGGATTGAACAGGGTCGCCCCGGCCAGGGCCTGGGCCACCACGGCGCCGAAGGAGTGACCGGCGACCGCGAAGGCGCCCCAGTCCAGCCTGCCGCCGCCGGCCCGGGCCAAGGCCTCGAAGGCGCCCTTCTGATTGAGAGGCAGGGCCGTATCGGCCAGGCGGGAGACCCATAGCTCGCCACTTCCGACCTTTTTCTGGGTTTCCCGCGGGCCCGTGTCGATATGGTTCGGGCCGATGACGAGATAGCCGGCCAGGGCCCAGGCGCGCCACAGGCGGTCATAGTCGAGGTTGCTGGAATTGGCGCCATGGGAGAACAGAATGACGGGCCAGTCTCCACCGGCGCTGGGCAGCATCATGCGATAGGACGTCTGGCGACCGTCCGGGTGCTCGCGCGTGAGGGTCACGATATTGTCCTGGGCCCGGGCCGCCCCGCCACCGAGGCCGGCCGTGGCGGCGACGCCCAGAAAAACGCGGCGGCTGACCCTCATGGCGCACTCCTCACGGCTGTCACGAAGCTATCCTGCCCATCTGGCGGCGCCGTGCCTAGGGACCAGCCGGCGCCTCTCCGCCTCGCGGTCAGATGAGCGATTGCGCGTTGTCCGGGGCCATGAGCCATCCAAGACTGTTCAGGACAGAAACGTTTCTGGGCGACATCGTTCAGACCAAGAGCCACTGACAGCAAGAGGCGCGTCATGAGACTGTCCCTATTGGTCGGCTTGGCCCTCGCGAGCCTGATGAGCACGCCCCTGGGAGCCGCCATGGCGAGCGAGGCCTTAAGCCCTTCCGAGGAGGCGATCTATGCGGCGCGGTTGGCGCGCAACAAGATCCCCGGGGGCGACCCCTATGACACGATGGAAGCCGTGGCGGGCGCCGCCCATGTGCGTCCCCTGCCGGTCGCCACGCCCCCCACCCTTCCCGCCGATGTGCTGGAGAAGGCCAAGGCCTATGCTCTGGCGAACAACTCCAAGACCCTGCTGATCTGGCGGAACGGCAAGCTGGAGGAGTCCGTCTATGGGCCAGGCAGCGACGCCGCCACCTTGATCAACGCGAAATCCATGGCCAAGCCCATGGGCGCCGTCGCCATCGGGCGCGCCATCAAGCTCGGTTCCATCAAGTCGCTCGACCAACCGGCGGCGGATTTCATTGCGGAGTGGCGCGGCACGCCCAAGGCGGCGGTGACAATTCGCCAATTGCTCTCCATGACCTCCGGCCTCGCCGAACAAGGGGCGGTCAGCGATCCCGCCAGCTATATGACGCGCGCCTACCTGTCGCCGCGCCACGATGAGGCGGTGATCAATGACTATCCCCTCTCCGCGCCGCCCGGCACGCGCTACCAATATGCCAACGCCTCGGCCGAACTGATCGCGGTGATCATCGAGCGGGCGACGAAGCGTCGCTACGCCGCCTTCGTGTCCCAGGAGATCCTCAAACCCCTGGGCGCGGCGGGCGGCGAGGTCTGGGTCGACCGGCCGGGGGGCCTGGCCCATTCCGGCTGCTGCATGCTTCTGCCCGGCGAGACCTGGTTGCGGCTGGGCCTGCTGCTCCTGCATGACGGGGTGTGGGAGGGCCACCGGCTTCTGCCCGAGGGCTATGTGGAGGCCATGAAGACCCCCACCGCCCAGAACCCCCGCTATGGCCTCGGCATCTGGGTGCAGGGCGAATATGTGCCCCGGCGAGGCTTTGGCCGGCCGGGCCAGATGCTGGGCGCGGTGCTGCATAGCGAGCCCTATGTCGCCAAGGATCTCTTCCTGTTCGACGGCAACACCAATCAGGTTCTCTATATGATCCCGTCTCAGAACCTGGCCATTCTGCGGATGGGCGATGCGCCGCCCAAGTCGCCGGAATGGGACAATTCATACCTCCCCAACCTCGTTCTGCGCGCGATCACACAGCCCTGAGGGCTGAGCGGCGCCAGAGCCGGAGCTTTCCTTGCCTAGGATCAGTCGAGACATTCCTGACTTCGAATACGGTTTCGAGGTCGTCGTCGTGGGCGCGGGGGCCTGCGGGTTTTCCGCCGGTCTCGCCGCGGCGGACGCGGGCGCGGAGACCCTGGTTATTGAGCGCGACGCCACGCCGCTGGGCTCCACGGCCATGTCCACGGGATTGATCCCGGCGGCCGGCACGCCGGAGCAGGCGGACCTCGGAATTGCGGACGATTGGGCGAGCCTGACCGCCGATATCCTCAAGAAGTCCAAGAACAAGGCCGACGCCGCCGTCGCCGAGCGCCTGGCGCGCGAGTCGGCGGAGACGGTGGCGTGGCTGCGCGACCGGCACGGCGTGCCCCTCACCCTCGTGCAGGGCTTTCTCTATCCCGGCCACAGCCACATGCGGATGTATGGGACACCCAACCGCACGGGCTCGGAGCTTGAGGCGGCGCTTCAGGCGGGCCTGGCGGCCACGGAGGCGGAACTGCTGACGGACGCCCGGGTGGAGACCCTCTTCGTGGCGGGGGACGAGGTGAAGGGGGTGGAGGTGGTTCGCCCCGACGGCGCGTCGGAGCTGATTGGCTGCGGCGCCCTGATCCTCGCCTGCTGCGGCTTTGGGGCTAATGCCGAGATGGTGCGCCAATGGATCCCCGAAATGGCCGACGCCGTTTATCACGGCCATCCCGGCAATAAGGGCGACGCCATGATCTGGGGCGAGGCCCTGGGCGCGGAGCTGGCGGATATGACGGGATACCAGGGTCACGGCGGTCTGGCGGCGGGCTATGGCGTGCCGATCCTGTGGCCGGTGATCATGGAGGGCGGTTTTCAGGTGAACCGGGAGGGTCGGCGCTTCGCCGACGAATCCCTCGGCTATTCCGAACAGGCCGCCAAGGTGAACGCCCAGCCCGGCCGCGTGGCCTGGTCGATCTATGATGAGCGTCTGCACCAGCTCATGCACCAGTT
>PLFA01000170.1 GCA_003136615.1 Caulobacteraceae bacterium
AGTTAATGATCGGGGTACGCATCTCTTTTTATACAAACTGAAAATCAAGATTGATTCTACGGGAATTTAAATTCGTGAAATTCGGTGAAATTTGGTCACAGGGGCAACATACCCCGATCTCTACTCTCATAGCAAAGCCAGCTGCCCATCAGGCCGCCTCAATGGCTTTCGCCCCGGGGCACGCCGCGCGATGGGCCGGCCCAGCCGACGTTGCAGGTTCGCCACAAAGTCCGCCCTTCCCAGCGGCCGCCCTGTGGTCTCGGCCGCCCTGNNNGCGGAGCTTCCTGGATAGTTGATAGGGTTGGGGAGGAGAGCGCTCCCCGTCAGAACTTCGCCTCTAGCGACACCACCACCGTGCGGGGATCGCCCCAACTGTGGGCGAAAAAGGCCGGGACGGCATTGGCGTAGGTGACCTTGTTGAGAATATTCCGCGCCGTCACCGCGATCTTATAGACGCTGCGCTGATAGCCGATGGCAAAGTCCACCAGGCCCACCGCGGGTTGGAAGTCCCCCTGACCGTTCGACACGGCCAGGGCGTAGCGGCTGGTCCAGTCATAGCTTAGGTCCAGATCGAGCTGGCCCGGGCCCACCTCATGCACATAGTCCGCCCGCGCGGTGGCGGTGAATTGCGGGGCGCGCACCAGGGGCGTTCCGGTGAGGTTTGTGCTCGCCCCCGCCGCGCCCGCGCTCGCCGCGGCGTTCACCGGCGTCTCGGCCGCGGGGACCAGGCCATTGGTGATCCTGGCGTCTTCATAGTTTCCCACCCCCGACAGGGTAAGGCCGGGGCCCGCGCGCCAGGCGCCTTGCAGATCCAGGCCCTTGGTCTCCACATGGGGCAGATTGACGATGTAGGTGTCGAACGCCTCGGCGAAGCCGGGTGTCAGGACGATCTCGGGGGTCTGCATCCCCGAGATCTGGTCCAGGTAGGCCGTGATCTTACCCGTCACGGCTCCGCCCAGGCCCGAAAGCCCCAGGCCCGCCTCATAATTGACGCTCGTCTCCGCGCCGAACGTGGCGACGTGGGGATTGGCCGCCGTGTAATTGGCCTGGCCCGGAATATCCTCCGCCAAGGTCGAGGCCAGGGAGAGGCCGCCCGGCCTGAACCCGCTCGTGCGGTCCGCGAAGAGCGAGGCCCCCTCTGTCAGGCGATAGTCCAACGCCACGCGGCTGAGCAGACGCCCGGTAGAGACCCCGCCCGCCAACGAGGGACCGCCCGCGCCGCTTAGAGAGTCGGCGACGCTGTAGGTTTCGTCATCATGCACCCAGCGCAGGCCGCCGCTGACGCTCAGGCGCGAGGTGGGATGCAGGGTCAGACCCGCGAACAGGGCATAGCTCGTCTCGTTCTGATGGGCGCTCTGGCCGGCAATGGGCGACGGGGGCGCCGGGTCCTGAGCCGTGCGGGTCAGAGCGGTCTCGGCGGTCTGGTCATCCATCACATAGCCGCCGATGCGGCTCTCGGCGAAGGCCCCGAAGTCATGATCCAGGCGCATCTCCTGGCTGAACTGCCGGTATCGCCGGGCCGTTGAGACATCGAGCGCCCCCACCAGGGGATTGACGATCACGGGGCAGGGGAGGGCGACGAGCCCAGACTCCGCGCAGCCCCCATCCAGATCCAGCGCGCTTGCCTGGGTCTCATTCAGGAAGGCCGTGATGGAAGTCACGCGGCCGAGCGCGGAGTCATAGGCGAGGCTCAGGCTATAGAGCTGAGCGGTGAGGCTCTGGCCATTGGGCCCATCGGCGGCGGTCTGAAAGATGCCCAGCGGATGGGTCAGCCCCGGGAGATAGGGTGAGCCAAAGGCGTTGAACGCGAGGGACGGATAGGTCGTCCGCAAGGATGACCCGAGCTGTTGCGCATCCAGCGTATCGCCGAGCGCCAGGGGGTTCCCGTCGCCATCGCCGTGGGCCACGGTCACGCTAAGGTTGGCCTCCAGGGCGGGTGTCAGGGACCAATCGAATTGCAGATGGCCAAGGGTCGTCTCGTCCCGCCCGTAGAGACCGTCGCCGGAATAGACGTTGTTGTCATATCCTCCCCGTTGTCGGTGCGAGAGGCTGATCTCCAGGCCGGCCGTCTCGCCCACAGGCGCGTCGAAGCGCAGCCGCTCGTTGCTGGCGTGGAAACCCTGTTCAAGGCTGTATCCCGCATCCAGGCCCCAGGCGCGCGTGGGCTTCGCGTCCGTGAAGCTGATCACGCCGGCGCTGGCGTCGCGGCCCTGGAAAAGCCCGGAGGGGCCGGCGGTGACGTGAACCGAGGTGAGGGCGCCTGGGTCCAGGAGCTGAGCAAACGCCCCGTCGATCGCCACGCCATCGAGGTCGAGCCCCACGGATGGCGCCTGGCCCGTATGGGGGGCCGCATCGCCCATGCCCCGGATATAGGGCGCGAGGTCGCCTGAGAGGCTTTGCGCGAGGGTCGTGCCGGGGAAGTCGCCGTTCAGGTCTTGCACGGTCTGGGGATTGGTGAGGGCGAGGGTCGCGGCGGTGACAAGGCCGACATCCTCGGGCCACACCGGCGCCTGGCCTTGGCTCGCGCGCGGCCTCGTGACGACGACATCCGCCGCGCTGACGCCGGGCAGGGTGGTGATCGCGGTGGTGACCGGGGCGTTCGGCGCCATGGCGGGCGCCGGCGCTCTGGCGGTTTCTGGACCCACGGCCGGCGTGGGCGCCCCGGCCACGGCGTCGGGCGACGGGGGCGCCCCGCCCCGATGCTGAAAGCTTAAAGGGACCACCACATCCATGGCCAGGGTCACCTGTCCCCGGGCCGAGCCTGGCGTCGCCCCGAACCCGGAGTCCCCGCTGAGCACCCGATCATAACGGATTTCGGGGCGCAGGATCATCTGGCCGAAGGGCAGATCGATGGGGTGATCGGTCGGCGTGAGCGCCAGGGGCGGGCGAATATTCAGGCCCAGGGTCAATTCTCCATAGGTCGCGGGCCCAGGCCGGAAGGAGCCGTTGGGCGCGCCTTCCTCGGCGTCGAGGTAATCCAGGTTTCCAGGATAGCCGGCGACAAACGCGCCTTCCGCGTCGCGCCACACCTCGGCGCGGAGGCCCGCGGCGAGCCGGGGCGAAAGGGTCACGGTGAGATATTGCGCCGCGCCCCCCGCACCGGCCTTCAGGCCATTGTCCCGCACATAGTTCAACTCCGTGGCGGTGGAGACGCCCGGCGCCAGGGCCCAGGTCACGAAAAGGTCGTTCTCGTAGCGCGTCGCGCGGTGCGCATCGACGCCCGGAGGGAGCAAGCTTGGCGCATCCTCCGGGCCGATATGGGTGAAGGCCTGGATCGTCACGTCATGAAGGCGAAGCGCCGCCCCGCCCAGCACGTGGGGCTGGGCGTCATTATAGCCGCCCCCCGGCCCCACCGAAGTATTCTCCCCCGTGTCGTAGCCGAGATAGAGATCCAGGTTTGGGCCCACACTCGTGGTCGTGAGCACGCCCGTATGTTTCCGAGGCAGGCCAAAATTGTAGATGTAGGAATTGGAATAGAAGAAGTTCTGGGTGGGATCGAGCTTCTCGAAACCCATGGGCGTGACGAAGAACCCCGCCTTGACCGCGAAGGCGAAATCCGCCGAAGGCCGGGCCGCCAGATCCAGGTTCAGTTGCACCAGATCGAAGGAGTTGCGCCCGCTCGAGCCCTGATCTCCGATCCCGAGATAGTGGGTGAACTGAGAGTCCATCCCATAAATCCCCTCCGCGTCGAACCCTAGGCCAAAGCCGCCTATGCGGGCATCGGCGGTGCGGCTGGCGCTGATATCGAACTGATTGAGGACGAGCTGATTGCTCTTGTCGGTGAACAGCTGGCCGAAATTGACGCCGGTATCGGGATTGGCGGGATTGGCGGTGATCCCGGTTTCTATCCGGCCATTGACCTCTGTCCCGGCGAGCCAGGCTGTGATGGGGCCCAAGAGTGGGGCCGGCGCCTCCTGCGCGAGGGCGCCTTGGGCGAGCGCGAGGGCCGCCGAGGCCGTGGAGACCAAAATCACGCCTGGGCGCACCATTATGAACAACTCTCGCCTGACCCCCCAGGCGAGCCTTAGAGGGTCAGCGGGAAATGCGCACCCCAGTTTGTGGGCGGGCGAGGGCCCGTCGCAAGCCGAGCAAAGCATTGCGTAAGGCCCGCCGGGCCAGGGACAAGGCGCGCCAAGGCGTCGACGGCCAAGCGCGCGCTGCGGTGCAGGGCCTGATCGTCACACCATCAAAGATCAAACGGCCGCCCGAGAAACCGTGCGCGCGAATGCGGAATTCGAGCACGTCGAAGGCGTGGTGATGGGTAAATGATATGACCGGCCCCCGGGTTGAGGCGCACGCGCCGGCGCGCAGCCACTTGCGGCGCAGGCTAATGTCGTCATTGCAAGCGGTCTCAAGTTCGATTCGACCTTTGGCGGTGGGCTGGGGCCCCTCCAGCCTCACATGGAATTCAACCTCGTAATGACCTGCAGGCAGGCGTGCATAGGGCCCATGAATGATGTGCGGGTCTGACCCCTCCAGAGAGGCGACCACGGTCGGCCCTCGCGTGAGGCCCTCAGCGGTATGAAAGCGCCCCGCACTGATGAACCCTGCTGGCGCGGCGCGGTTGCGTAAGGCGCGGCTTGATAGAACCTCAGCTTCGAGGCGCGCCATGACCCTTTCCGCTGTGGCGTAAAGGCGCGCCTCGCGGGCGAAGATCGGGGCTAGATCGGCATCACGGCGCAGATCCAGATAATCTTGCCGCAGCCTGGCCAGGGTTCGCGCGGAGACGCCCCGGCAGACCGAGGCGTTCATGTAATTGAGGGTGATCGCCTGGCGCCCTGAAAGCAGGCGCGAGAGGATATCGGCGCACGTCTCCATCCTTTCCGTCACGCCCACGAAGGGGAGGGATTCGAGGAATCTCGTCAGCGGATGAGATGAAATGCGCAACGCATCGCTTAGGGCCGGATCGACCGCGAGCGCGATGGCGAGGGACCGGGCCTGAAAATCAATCTGATGGTGGTGGGCTCGTAGATAATCCGTGAAGGACGAGCTTGCAGCCGCCGCGTGAAGCGCATTGTGCGAGTCTGCGAGCACATGCAGATAGTTGGAGACGGCCTGATCTTCCGGGCGACGCAGGACAGTCATAATATCGGCGTGGCCCTGAAGGGTCGCGGCCACGCCTTGGTCCGGATGGCCCGCCAGCAGCACGCGGCCGCCCAGCTTTTCGCCCAGGGTTTCCAGATAGGCGATGGAGAGGTTTCCGCCATCGCTGAACACCTGCTCCGGTGGATAGAGCCGCGCCAGGGCGTCGGTCAGGCTGGTGCCGCCTGTCTTGGCGATGTGGAGAAAGCATAAGGGGCGGTCGGCGCCGAGCGTGGGCGGGAGATTGCCGGGGGGGTATTGCTCGACCCAGTCCGCGCGCGCCCTGCCGGAGTCTCGCAAGATCCGTGCGGAAGAGCCTTCCACGACGAGCGATTGGATACTCAAGGAACGCGTCATCATGAACCTCTAAGGTTCAAACTTTTCAGGACGATCGCTGCGCTACGGCTCCCCGCCTCGCTTTATTGCAGCCGCGTCAGTAATTCGTCCGGTCACGGACATAATGCGACCGAGCCGAAATGGTTCCGGGGGAGCTGGATGGTAGCGTTTCGGCGCGCGGCGCTTGCCAGGTGGCGCCCTTGCCAAACCACCGTCGGAATCCGTGGCGGGCCTGGGAGCGCAGTGTGACTCCCTTGAACACCAGGCGTCCTCGCGTGAAACCCTCCGCCCGGATGCGAAACTCGAGCACATTGGAGGTGTCGAGATTCGTGAAGCTTAAGGTGCGTGACCTTTGTGAGGACCAGGCGCCCGGTCCGAGCCAACGCTGCGCCAGGCAAAGGGCTCCGTTGCTGAACGCCTCGATCTCGATTCTCCCCAGGGCTTGGACGCCCGCGTCCTCGACCGAGAATTGGAACTCCACGGCATAGTGACCCACGGGTAAAACGTCATATGGACCATAGACCAGAGGCTCGTTGTCGTATTCCAGGGGGGCGGTGATCGCCGGC
>PLFA01000078.1 GCA_003136615.1 Caulobacteraceae bacterium
GCCGTCACCTGGGGCGCGCCCAACCAGATCGGCGCCTGGACCTTTCTCATCCTGCTGGTTAGCCGTCTCAGCGCCAAGCTGAACATCTTCCTGGGCGTTCCCAATTTCAGTGACGTCTTCTTCCCCGATCATCTGCGCTATCTGGGAACTTATCTCCGCAAGAGCCCGATCACCGTGCTCTTCCCCATTTCCCTCGCCGCGGGCGGCGCCTTGGCGGGAGCGGAGGCCTGGAGCGCTTTGCATCCGGGCGCCACGGCTTTCGAGGCGGTGGGCTTTTCCCTGCTTTTCGCCCTGACGACACTGGCGGTAATAGAGCACGCCTTCATGGTGCTGCCCGTGGCCGACACAGCTCTCTGGCGCTGGGCCATGCCCGCCGCGAAGACCCCCGACGGCCCGGCTCTGGATCTTTGAAGAGCCATGTCCGCCCCATACCCACAATCCAGACTGGTCGCCCGCCCCATGGCGCGAAGCGTCCCCATGAAGACTCTGAAGGGAGTTTGACGTGAGCATGTACGAGACGTTCTTTCGCGACCAGTTGACGGGCCTCAAGCAAGAAGGCCGCTATCGGGTTTTCGCGGATCTCGAGCGCAAGGTGGGACAGTTTCCGGCGGCGACGCGCCACCATGAAGGGGCGACCTCGGACGTCACCGTCTGGTGCTCCAATGACTATCTTGGCATGGGACAAAACCCCAAGGTCCTGGCGGCCATGCATGAGGCCCTGGATAAGTGCGGCGCCGGCGCGGGCGGCACGCGCAATATTTCCGGCACGAACCACTATCACGTCCTCCTTGAGCAGGAACTGGCCGATCTTCACCATAAGGAAGCGGCTCTCGTCTTCACCTCCGGCTATGTGTCGAACCTGGCGGCCTTGAGCACCCTGGCGGGGAAACTGCCGAATTGCGTCGTGCTTTCCGACGCCTCCAACCACGCTTCGATGATCGAAGGAATCCGCCACAGCGGCGCCGAGCGCATCATCTTCGCCCATAACGATGTGGCGGACCTGGAGCGCAAGCTGGCGGCGCTTGATCCCGCGAGGCCGAAGCTTATCGCCTTCGAGTCGGTCTATTCCATGGATGGCGACATCGCGCCCATCAAGGACATCTGCGACATCGCCGACCGTTACGGGGCCATGACCTACCTCGATGAAGTCCACGGCGTGGGCCTCTATGGGCCGCGCGGCGGCGGGGTCGCCGAGCGTGAAGGCCTGATGGACCGGATCACGGTGATCGAGGGGACCCTTGCCAAGGCCTTCGGCGCCATGGGCGGCTATGTGGCCGGTTCCGCGGCCATGTGCGACTTCATCCGCAGCTTCGCCTCGGCCTTCATCTTCAGCACATCCCTGGCGCCGGCGATCGCCGCCGGGGCCCTGGCCAGTATTCGCCACCTCAAGCAAAGCCAGTTGGAGCGGGCGCGTCAGCAGAACCGGGTCGCCAAGCTGCGCCGCGAGCTCACCGCCATGGGCATTCCGTGCCTGCGCAACGAGAGCCACATCATTCCGGTGATGGTCGGCGACCCGGTGAAGTGCAAAATGATCAGCGATTGGCTGCTGGACAATTACGGCATCTATATCCAGCCCATCAACTATCCCACCGTGCCCCGCGGCACGGAGCGGCTTCGGATCACCCCGTCGCCGCTTCACTCCGATGCGGATATCGCCCGCCTGGTGACGGCGCTTTCGGAGCTTTGGTCGCATTGCGCCTTGAGCCGGTCAGCCGTCGCCGCCTGACATTCGTCGCTCGCCAGGGCTCGCTTGAGATCCCGAAATTGCGCCGACTTTCTCCTCCCCCGTGCAAGAGCGTGAGGGAGGNNCCGCGCACCGCGGCCACCAGAGCCGCATCCAGGGGCGGGGCATGATTGCCCCAGGACGAGCGGACATAGCTCAGCACCGCGGCGATGTCGGCGTCGGAGAGGTCCTCGCTGAAGTTCGGCATGCCGCCGCGCCCATGAAGCAGAACATAGGCCGGGTTCTTGGGGTCACCCAGCACGAAGGGGTCCCCGGCCAGGGCGGGAAACGCCCCATGGATCCCCAGCCCGGTGAGTTGGTGACAGGCCGAGCAGTTCTGCGCGAACAGGGTCGCCCCGGTGGTCTGGGCGTTCACCGCCCACGCCAGGGTGAGGCCGCCGAAAAGGGCGGCCGACGCGGCAAGCCGTTTCATGCCGGCGCCATGGCCCGCTTGTGGAGCTTGCCGATCTGCTGCCACGCGGACTCGATGCCTCCCTCCTGCCAGCCGGTGATGTAGCTCAAGTGCTCGCCGGCCAGATAGAGCCGGCCCTGAGGCTCCAGAAGTTTGGGATAATATTTGGCCCGTCCTTCCTCGGTCCATTGCGCCCAGCCGCCCATGTTGAAAGGCACCCTGTGCCAGGCGATGGAGAAGGAGCCGTCATTGCTTTCGGTATATTCCGGGAAAATCTTCTGTCCCACCGAGAGGGCATAGTCACGCCGGCCGGCCAGGCTCATGGCGCTCACCCGCGCCGCCGAGGCGCCTTGGGGATAGAAGCCGAGAACGACGCCCTTCTCTCCCAGCCATCCCGTGGAGGGGAGGCTGATGACGTTCACGCCAGGGTCGTCGACATAGACGTGGCCGCCATAGATCTGGTGATTGTCCTCCCAGAACCGGGTCTTCATCTGCAGACCGATCTTGCAGACCAGGGCATAGGAGACGCCGGTGATCGCTTCCTTGAATTCAGGCGTGACATCCAGATCAATGCCGCGAAGCACCGAGAGGGGGATGGTGCAGACGCAATAGTCGCCGGTCACCGTGCCCTTCTGGCCGTCCGAATCCGTGAAGGCCACCGTCACCTGCTCCGGGGTCTGGCTGATCTTCTCAACCACGTGTCCGAGGCGAATGATGGGCTTCAGGTTACGCACAAAGCCAGCCGGAAGCTGGTCCATGCCGCCAATGGGCTCGAACATTGTATGCTGCATATCGAGGCTGCCCACCGACTGGAGGGTCCGCCAGGTTTGGGAATGCAGGATATCGGTGAGCTTATGGGGCGTTGAGGGCACGCCGGGATCGAGGCCCGCGCCGGGATTCTCGTCCATGCCGCGCCCGTCGGTTCCGATATATTTGAAATCGTCCTTGGTTAGATAACCTTCACTGCGCAGATAATCGAGGAACAGCTCTTTGTCGCCCGGCGCGAATTCGGCGTCCAAGGCGCCCTGACGCACCTGCTTGGCGAGGATTTCATTGGCGTATCCGCGGGTATCCGCGGTGATCTCCTGCTTGCGCACCGGNNTTCTCATTGTTGAAGAGCTCGACTCCCACCTTGAATTTCTTGGCGTAGTGAAGATAGCCGCGGTGGGAGTAGGGAATGCGCCAGGGGCCGGGGTTGATATAATAGCCCTCGTCGAAGTCGCAGACCTGGGTCTCGCCGCCCAGTTCGGTCAGCTTCGTGCCCTTGCGGGCCGTGTAGGAGCGGCCACCCACGCGGTCGCGGGCTTCAAGCACGGTGACGTCATAGCCGGCGCTGCTAAGTTCATAGGCGGAGGTCAGACCCGCCACACCCGTCCCCAGCACGATAACCTTTTTGCCGCCTCCGCCGCCGGTCAGGTTCGGTGGGGCCGTAGCCGCGGACGCGATTCCAAAGCCCAGGGCGTCCATACCCGCCATCATCAGGGCGGTCCCGCCCCAGCCCTGCAATTGCTGCAGAAAATCACGCCGGCTGAAGGCCGCGCCGTTGGATTCTGTCGCCATGAGACTCCCTAACAAAGCGCCATCAAACGAGGGCTTTCGAGCACGAACCGCAGGATGCGGAACGCTCTGGTGAGGGGGCTTTAGCAGTCAGGAACCCCCCGTCAACGGACGAAGCCCCTGCTAGCCCTAGGCATCGCAACAAGCTCAAATGCCAACCCTCTCAGGCTCAATTCCTGGGCGCCTCCCGGCTCTATTGACCCCCTCCGCGCCAGGTTTTCAGCGCGGGGCCCAAAGCCTCTTCGAGCGGGCTCAGCCACGGCTCGAACCGCCGCCAGTGATCCAGGCCCTCGCGGAAAATGGGCCGGCGTACCTGCTCGGAACTGACGGTGCGCACCGCACGGTTGGTCTGGTGAAATTGCAGGCACGCCTCCTCGAAGGGTAGACCGCAATACGCAAGGAGGCTTCGCACCCGCGCCTCCGTATCCTCCACCAAATCCTCATAGATCACCCGATGCACGCGCCCGGGCAGCACGGCGTCGTAGTGGGCCATCAGGTCCACATAATCCCTGTAGTAGCGACCGAGCTCTCCCAGATCATAGGAATAGGCGTGACCCTGCGCGAAATGCTGTTTGAAGCTTGAGAAGCCCGCCGCCATGGGGTGGCGTCGCGCGTCGATGATCCTGGCCCGGGGCAGGATCATATGAATGAAGCCCACATGGCGGAAATTATTGGGCATTTTGTCGATGAAGAAAGGGCGGCCCGACCGTCTTTGCACGCGCGTGCGCTCCAGATAGGCCTCGCCAAGCTGCGCCGTCTCGCGGGCGTCCAACCGTTCCAGCCCCTCGGGATAGGCGAGGCGCGCATCGCCGCCCAATCGCGACGCGAGATGCCCTATATCGGGCAACTCCATGGTGCCCTCCACAGCTGAATGACTGGCCAGGATCTGCTCCACCAGGGTAGACCCGGACCTCGGCATGCCCAGAATGAAAATCGGATCCTCCGCCGCGCAACCCCAGTGCGTGCGGGTCGCGAAGAACGGCGCGGTGAAGATACGCTTCGCCCGGGTCATCAGCTGCGAATCTTCATCCGGATCATAGCCTGAAGGCCGGGGACGCAGCCGCGCGCCCTCGGCGTAGTGGGCAAAGGCGGCGGCGTCGTCCGCGCCGCGGTCCTCCATGGCCTTTCCCAGGGCAAAGTGCAGATTGACACGGTCGTCGAGCGAGAGATCCGGGCGCTTCAGTTGGGCGACGATGGCCGCCTCATCCGCCGCCGAAAGCGGCTCCGCCTTGAGATCGGCGAGGCTCCAATAGGCCTCGCCCAGAGCGGGCGACAGGGCGATGGCCTCGCGATAGGCCGCCACGGCGTCTGGCCGCCGGCCCACCATCCTCAGCGCATGGCCCTGGTTCACCCAGAGCCGGGATTGTCGGGGCAGGGTTTTCAGAAGTTCGCCATAGGCCGCGATAGCCTCGTCAAACCGGCCGAGTCCCGAGAGGCATGCGGCGCGCAGGTTCAGATACACGATAGCGGCGGGGTCGCTCGCGAGCAGGGATTCCACCTCCGCGAGGGCCTCCGCGGGCCTCTGCTGCCGATACAGGCAATCGGCGAGCGCCAGCCGCGTTCCCGCATGGCCCGGCTCCATCGCCAAGGCCTGAACGAGCAGGACCTCGGCAGGCGCAAGGCGTTCAAGACGGCGAAATACCTCCGCCATCAGGCGCACCGCGCCGACATGCCGGGGATTGACGAGGATGATCTGACGCAGCCGCTGTTCGGCCTCGTCCAGTCGGCCGCCGTAAAGGGCGTCCGCCGCGCTTGCCAGCATAGGGTCGCTTACGCTCGCCCGGTCATGCGCCGCATAGGCCGCCTCGGCGCCCGGATTGTCCCCTTCCGCAAACAGCAGGTCGCCGAGCGCGCGCCAGGCCTCGGCTAGGTCGGGCTTCAAGGACACCGCTTGGCGAAGAGCCGATTTGGCGTTCGTACTGTCCCCGAGGCTGAGCAAAGCGGCCCCGAGTTCATATTGCGTGTGGGCGGCGCGGGGAAAGGCGATGGCCAAGGGCCGAAGAATCGCCAGGGCGCCGCTCGGATCGCCCCGTCGGCGGCGGGCCGACGCGAGGATCAGCCGCGCGCGTGGGTCCTTTGGCGCCAGGCGTAGCACGGCCTCCGCCTCCCGCTGGGCGGTGGCGGGGTCGTTGGCCAGAGCCGCGGAGGCCCGGGCGACCGCCGCGTTCAGCGTCGCCGGGTCGGCCAGCGCCATACGTGAAACCTCCGCATCTGGCGCCCAAAAAACAAACGCCCCACCCACTTAAGGGCAGGGCGCGAGTTATTGGAAGATGGCGTGGCGGCCGGCCGGACCCCGGCCAGCCGCTCAGGACCTAGAAGGTGTAGGTCGCCCGACCATAGAAGTAGCCGCCATTCTGACCCCAGGGCGCGGTGCCATAGGGCAGGTGGTAGACGAGCCCGCCGTCGAGGGCCTGACCCGTGGATCCCAAGGGCGTCAGGGGCGGGATCTGGTTGAACAGGTTGTTCGCGCCGACATCGAGTTTGAGGTTCTTCGTGACCTTATAGCCAATATCGATATCCGTAATCGGCGTGACCGGAACGGTCTCGTTGAAGTAGGCGCTAAGGGTTGGCGCATAGCCGAGCTCGGAGGTCTTGCCGTAGATCGTCTCGCGCAGGTTCACGCTGAACGGACCCTTGCTCCAGAAGGCCTGGAGGATGATCTTTTCGCGTGGCAGCGCCGTTGTGTATTCGCTGGCGCTGGCGACACTGAGCAATTGGGTCTGATTGAAGCCCAATGCCGGGATGGTGACGTAAGCGAAAGAGGGGATCGGATCGATGTGGGTGATCTGGGTCTTGTTATAGTTGAACCCGATATTCCAATCGACGTGGCCATAGTCGCCGAAATCCGAAGCGTAGTTCCAGGTCGCTTCGATCCCGTTGGTGGTCGTATTCATGCCGTTGACGAAGCTCGAGACCGAAACGCTCGTCAGACCGGCGGTGCTGATGCCCCGCCCGGCGACCGCGTTGAGCACTGATTGTGAGATGACGTCCACGGCGGGGGTGTAGCCGGCGGGACATGTGACATAGGACACGTTGACCGGCAGAACGGCGCCGGTATAGCCAGCCGGGTTGCATTCCTGGGCGCTGCCCGTGAACGGACCCGCATTGATGATGCGGGCATGCAGGATGATCTGGTAGGCATCCAATGTGAACTGCATGCGGTCCATCGGGTGGGCGACAAAGCCCACGCTGTAGTTGATGGAGGTTTCAGGCTGCAGCGCGTTGAATCCGGCCGCCTGGGCGGCGGCGGAGTTAGGCGGAAGCTGCCCGCCCACCGAGGTCGGCCCCACGTTCACGCCCGAATAGTACTCTTCCGCCAAGGTCGGGGCGCGGAAACCATCGCTGATCGTGCCGCGAACCGCGAATTTCGGGCTGAAGTCGTAACGGACCGTGACCTTGCCGTCCTTAGTGCTGCCGAAATCGCTATAGTGTTCGTAGCGACCCGCCAGATCGACCTTCAGGTTCTTGATCGGGCTTGTGGCGATGTCGAAATAGCCCGCATAGTTGACGCGGGAGTAGCTGCCGGCGTCGGTGGGCGCGTAGCCCGCGAAGGACTGGGAGCCCGTCCCGTAGTAGGATTCGGGATCGCCCTGACCGATAGCGAAGGTGTCCCTGCGCTCCTCGAAGCCGAAGGCGACGTTCAAAGGCGCCGCCAAGCCAACATTGAAGCTCTTGTCGATATCGAGGGTATTGGTCCACTCCGTGGCGTCGAAATTGCCATCATAGATCGTGTGTAGGCCGTAGTTGACGGGCGTGGCGGACGCAGCCTGAAGGGTTGCGAACTCGCTCACGTTCGCCGTATCGAGAACGTAAACCTCGGTGTGGTTGCCGCCATAGGTCGTGGACAGATCCCAGTTCCATCCGGCCAGGACACCTTTGAAGCCGCCGGTGACGGAGTAGTCGGTTTCGTCGAATTTCTCCTTCGGATCAAAGCCGAACGGGATCGCATAGACCGTATCCCCAGTAGAGGTCACACCCGCGACGCGATCCGGGGTCCGATAATTTTCGAAATGCTGCGATGTATTGTAGGAGAAGTTGCCGAAGCCATAGAACTGGATGGCCGGGTTTACGTCGTAACCCACATTAAAGAAGGCGTTGTAGATGTTGTATTCGGGGTCGCCATAGACGCGGTTCAGATAGGGGAAATTGGTCGCCGAGGCCGAATTCGAGTTGGGATAGGTCAGGCCCGGTAGAGACGCCCCGTTGGAATCGGTGACGCGCGCATCTCCAATGCCCAGAGTGGAGAAGTCGTGGTAGCGCTCTTCAAGGGTGATGTTGAGGAAGCCCTTGTCCGCCAGGTTGAAGCCCTGATTGTAAGAGACCGCGCCGCTTTCGCCTTGGCCATTATAGTACTCGCCGCCGGTGGCCGTCATCGTGCCGCCGCTGGCGTTCTTCTTCAGGATGATATTGACCACCCCGGCGATGGCGTCCGTGCCGTACTGAGCGGCCGCGCCGTCGGTCAGCACTTCGATGTGGTCGATGGCGCCGACGGGAATATAGTTCAGGTCGGTCGTCGCTGAGCCCGAATAGGCGCTGCCCGTATCCACGGCCAGGTTCGATGTGGGGTGGCGGCGCTTGCCATCCACCAACACCAGGGTGTCATCAGGGCTGAGGCCGCGCAGGGCCGCCAGGATGTGAACCGCCTCTGCGTCGCCGCCGTTGGTCTGGATGTTCAGGGAGGGGACCGCCGACGTCAGCGCCGTGGCAAGGTCCGCCGCGCCTGTCCGGAGGAGTTGCTGCTTGCCGACGAGTTGGATAGGCGCCGAGCTATCCGCCGCCTTGACGCCGGTCTCGCGGGTGCCGGTGACAATGATTTCCTCAACACTGCTGGTGGTCGGCGCGGGCGCATCGGGCGCCTCGGCGGCATGCAAGGCGCCGGCAGACGCCAGAAGTGCGAACAGGCTTGTGCCCGCCATCAGATTCTTCATGTCCAGAATTCCCCTCAATGTTGAATCGGCAATGGTTGTTGTTCACCACTTTCGCCGGACGAAGCCTCCCATTTTGCGGGACGCGATCCTTGAACGCCGCACCCTCGCTCGCTAACCGGGCGAAAGTAGCGCTCGTTTAGATTTCAAGAATAATTCTTTTAGATTTCTAAGCCGTAATGGCGCACGCCGACCCCGCAGTGGAGGCGGATCAGCCTAAAATATTGAAAAATATACAATAAAAGTCTATTAAGGTGTTTTGGGCGGCCGCCTGACGCATTGAGTTTCAGTCAGACGGCAGAGCGTTTGCCTCGCGATCAGTCAAGGGTGATGCTCTCATGCCACATGCCCCGACGGCGCCGCCACTGCGGCAATTATGCGCCGCGTCACGCCGCAGCGGACGCGATAGGCGGCTTAAGTTCGATTCGGAAGAATCTTGCTCGCCGGCTTGAGTCCTCGCACTTGCGGACTCGCGCTGCCTGGCCGCCATTCTGCGGCCTGCGCCACGCGAGCCCCGCCGAAGGTTAGTGGAAAGAGGCGCGCTTCGCGTAAGAAGAGCGGCCAGCCGGGCCCCGGCTGGCCGCAAAAGTCTTAGAAGCTGTAGGTCGCCCGGCCGTAGAAATAGCCGCCATTCTGGCCCCAGGGCGCGGTGCCGTAGGGCAGGTGGAACACACGACTACCATCAAGGGCCTGGCCAGTAGAGGCCAGCGGAACCGTGGGCGGGATCTGGTTGAAAAGATCGTTCGCGCCGACGTCGAACTTCAGGCTTTTGGTGACCTTGTAGCCGATGTCCAGGTCAGTGATCGGCGTGACGGGCACGGTCTCGTTGAAGTAGTTGCTCAGTGTCGGCGCATAGGCCAACTCAGATGTCTTGCCGTAGATGGTTTCCCGCAGATTTACACTGAAGGGCCCCTTGGTCCAGAACGCCTGAAGAATGATCTTTTCACGCGGCAGCGCGGTGGTGAACTCGCTGGCCGCGGCGATCCCCAAAAGCTCCGTCTGATTGATGTGGAGCGCCGGGATAACCTCGTTGGCGAAAGCGGGAATCGGATCGATCTTGGTGATCTGAGTCTTGTTATAGTTCGCCCCGATCGTCCAATCTACGTGACCGTAGTCGCTGAAGTCGGAGGCGTAGTTGAAGGTCGCCTCGATTCCGTTCGTGGTCGTGTTCATACCATTGACGAAGCTGGAGATTGAGATGCTCGTCAGACCGGCTGAGCTGATCCCCTTGGCCTGAACAGCGTTTAGGATCGACTGCGAGATGATGTCCACGGCCGGCGTGTCGCCCGCGGGGCATTTCAGGTAGGACACATTGGTCGGGACGGTGCCGATCACCAGCCCTGGTGGGTTACATTCGGCGGCAATGCCGCTGAAGCCGCTCGAGTTCAGGATGCGGGCGTGAAGGATGATCTGATAAGCATCCACGGTGACCTGCATGTTGTCCATCGGATGGGCGACGAACCCGACACTGTAATTGATCGACTTCTCGGGCTGCAGAGACGAGAAACCGGCATTCTTGGCCGCGGCGGAATTCGGCGGAAACTGTCCGCTCGCCGAGGTCGGGCCCACATTGATGCCCGAGTAGTATTCTTCGGCGAGGGTCGGCGCTCTGAAACCGTTGCTGATCGTGCCGCGAACCGCGAACTTCGGGCTGAAGTCGTAGCGGACCGTGACCTTGCCGTCCTCGGTGCTGCCGAAATCGCTGTAGTGCTCATAGCGCCCGGCGAGATCGACGTGCAGGTTTTTGATGGGGTCGGTGGCCACATCGAAATAGGCCGCATAGTTCACGCGCGAATAGCTACCGGCATCCGAGGGCGCATACCCGAAGAACGACTGGGTGCCGGTGATGTAATAGGACTCAGGATCGCCTGATCCGATTCCGTAGGTGTCCCGACGCTCTTCCACGCCCACGGCGATGTTCAGGGGCGCGGCCAAGCCGACATTGAAGCCCCTGTCCACATCCAGGGTGTTGGTCCATTCCGTCGCGTCAAAATTGCCATCATAGATGGTGTGAAGGCCATAATTGACCGGGGTCGCCTGGGCGGCCTGAAGCGTCGCGAACTCGCTCGCATTGGCGGTGTTGATCACATAAACTTCGGTGTGGTTTCCGCCGAAGGTCGATGACAGGTCCCAGTGCCATCCTTCCAGCTCGCCCTTNNAAGGGTATCGGGTAGACCGTCACCCCCGTGCTTGTCACTCCTGAGACTTTGTTCGGCTCCCGGTAGTTCTCGAAGTGCTGGGAAGCGTTGTAGGAGAAGTTTCCGAAGCCATAGAATTCAATGCCCGGCGCAACATCGTAGCCGACATTAAAGAAGGCGTTATAAATGTTGTATTCGGGATCGCCATTGACGCGGTTGAGGTACGGAAACTTGGTCGCCAAGGCTGAGTTAGAGTTGGGATAGGTCTGCCCCGGCAGGGCCACGCCGTTCGAATCGGTGTTGCGCGCGTCGCCGATGCCTAGGGTCGAGAAGTCGTGATAGCGCTCTTCCAGGGTGACGTTCAGGAAGCCCTTTCCAAACAGGTCGAAGCCTTCGTTGTAGGAGATTGAGCCCTGAGAGCCCTGGCCATTATAGTATTCGCCGCCGGTGGCCGTCATTGTGCCGCCGCTCGCGCCTTTTTTCAGGATGATATTGACCACGCCGGCGATGGCGTCGGTTCCATTTTGCGCGGCGGCGCCGTCGGTGAGCACTTCGATGTGATCGATCGCGCCGACGGGAATGTAGGCCAGATCGGTGGTGGCCGAGCCGGAATAGGCGCTGCCCGAATCCACCGCCAGGTTCGATGTGGGGTGACGGCGCTTGCCGTCCACCAGCACCAGGGTGTCATCGGGGCTCAGGCCGCGCAGGGCCGCCAGAATATGCACCGCCGAAGCGTCGCCGCCATTGGTCTGGATGTTCAGGGAGGGCACGGCCGCCGTGAGGGCTGTGGCCAGGTCCGCCGCGCCGGTCTTGAGGAGCTGCTGCTTGCCCACGAGCTGGATCGGGGCGGCGCTGTCCGCGGCCTTGACCCCGGTCTCGCGCGTGCCCGTGACGATGATTTCCTCCACACTGCTGGTGGAAGGCGCCGGCGCATCGGGTGCCGCCTCGGCGGCATGCAAGGTTCCGGCCGAAGCCAGCAGTGCGAGCAGGCTCGTGCCCGCCATCAGATTCTTCATGTCTAAATTCCCCTCAATGTTGAACGCGTTGTTGTACTGGGCGCCTCTGTCGCCGGGCGTCTCACCCCCCTTGAAAGTGGGATGCGATCATTTCGCGTCGCATCCACACTCGAAGATCGGAATTGATCGGAACGGTCCGCCGCGGACCGCTCCGATCAACTTGGAATTCACATATGCGGCTTCACCGCCTGGGCTTCGATTTCCACGAGCGAGCCGGGCGATGCGAGGCCCGCCACCTGCACGGTGGTGCGGGATGGCTTGTTGGGTTGGTCCGGCGTGCCGAAGAACTGTTTGAAGCCCGCCATCATGCCCGGAAAGTCCATCTTGCCCGTGGCCGGATCAGCGACGAGGTAGACGCGCATCATCACCACGTCTCCCGCGCCAAAGCCCTGGGCCTTGAGCCCATCAAGCAGCTTGGTCAGGGAGACGACTGTCTGCGCCTTGGTGTCGCCCGCTGTGGCGGGGCCTGGCACGCCGCTGGCATAGGCAAAGTCCGCGCCGCCAACGTCCTTGACAACAACGACGCCGGAAATGGGAGAAGCCTCCGCGCCAACCCGTGTAATGGTCGGCGCTGCGGCGGCGGCCATGGGAAGGCTCAAGGAAATGACCGCCAGGGCGGTAAGGGCCATAAATTTCATTGCATGACTCCAATCAAAAAGGCCGGCTGGCCGAAGCATGTCATCGCTGAGCGACGACATAGGGGACTTCACCGTAGGGCTGATGAGAAGCACCGCCAACGATGGCGCGCGGTTCAAAGCCCGATGACGTCCGGTCCACATTGAGCAGCCATGCCCCCCTTGATTGCCAAATTGATATTATGTGACGTTCTTGTGATCAACTGTGACACGGTGGGGGACATCATTCCAGTCGCGTCGCCAATCCGACGAGCTTTTGTGGTGAATGGCGAAAAATGTATCAAAAATGCCATATTCGGGGCGCCTGAGCGTCAAGCGTTGCAGGAACATTTCCCGGCATTTCTGATGACACAGTTCTTCTGTCGCCCATAATGGCGATGACGTCCTCAACCCGCTTCGGCCCGTCGCTGCGCGTCATTTCGGGCCCTGAGGTTCGCGCGCTTCTTCCCATGGCCGACGCTATTGGCCTGATGGCGGACGTTCTGGCGGCGCTTTCGGCGCACAGGGCGCATGTTCCCCTGCGCAGCGCCATGCCCGTCGGGCCCGGGGGCAATCGGCTGGGCTTGATGCCCGGGGTCCTAGAACATCCCGCCGTTTTCGGGATCAAGCTCCTCAGCCTATTTCCCCAGAACGCCGCCGCCGGTCTGTCGTCCCATCTGGGCCTCGTCGCCCTGTTCGAGGCGCATCACGGTCAGCCCGTCGCATTGCTCGAAGCCTCGGCGCTTACCGCGATCCGGACCGCCGCCGTGAGCGCGGTGGCGACTCGGCTCCTCGCCCGGGAGGATGCGGGAGACCTCGCGCTTCTGGGCGCCGGCGAGCAGGCGGCGAGCCATCTTGAGGCGCTCCGGCTGGTGCGGCCGATCCGCCGGGTTCGCGTCTGGTCGCGCACACCAGGCCACGCGCATGCGTTCGCGGAGATCCATGGTGTTGAGGCCGTCGACAGCGTCGCCTCGGCGGTGGTTGGGGCGGACATTATCTGCACTCTCACGGGCGCCCGTGAGCCTATCCTGTTGGGAGATCAGGTCGCGGCAGGGGTCCACATCAACGCCGTCGGCGCTTGCGTTCCGACCGCCGCCGAGGTGGACCCCGCCTTAGTAGTGAAATCCCGATATATCGTTGACATGCGCGCGTCCGCCGAGGCCGAGGCGGGGGAGTATCTGACCGCCATGGAAGCCGGCGCCATTGCGCCTGACCATATTGCCGCCGAACTCGGCGAAATCGTCGCCGGCTTGAAGCCGGCGCGGCAAGACAATGGCGAAATCACCCTGTTCAAGTCTCTCGGGCTTGCCGCCGAGGATCTGGCCGCCGCCCAGTTCATTCTGGATCGCGCGCGGGCGCTAGGCGTTGGCCAAAGCGTACAACTATAAAGTTGCAGGCCGCCATTTTGCGGGCTTCCGTTCGAGAGGTTTCAGAAAAGCTGACAGCGCCTGAAGACAAGGCCGTTTGACGCGAGGCGCGCCAGTGGGCGTCTAGCGACCCGGAACGCCCGACGTACGTCTGGCAGCCTTGAAATAAGAGGAACA
The DNA here is from genome assembly GCA_003136615.1 of Caulobacteraceae bacterium. Classification (GTDB taxonomy): domain Bacteria; phylum Pseudomonadota; class Alphaproteobacteria; order Caulobacterales; family Caulobacteraceae; genus Acaudatibacter. The sequence goes on from PLFA01000078.1 coordinate 13,930, forward strand.
GACGTGCTTCACATCTTCCAGCCGACCTATAATCTTTCAGGTCTTGCGGTGGGCATTCTCGTGGGTCTTACAGGCGTTGGCGGCGGGTCTCTGATGACGCCGCTGCTCGTCCTGGTCTTCGGAATGCATGCCTCCACGGCTGTGGGCACCGACCTGATCTACGCGGCCGGAACCAAGGTTGTGGGAACGGCGACTCACGGCTGGCGTGGCAGTGTCGATTGGAACATCGTCGGGCGGCTCGCGGCGGGCAGTCTTCCAGCCGCCGTGGTCACCCTTTGGCTGCTTTCCCGGTTCGGGGCTCACATCGACGCACGGCACGGGCTGACGACCACTGTTCTCGGCGTCGCCCTTCTGCTCACCGCGGCGGCCATTGTCTTCCGCCGGCTCATTCTCGACACCTTAGGGGAAGCGGTGGCCAAGTTCCGGCCGACAACTATAACGGCCCTCACGGTTTTGTTGGGCGTGGTCGTCGGGGTGCTGGTGACGATTTCGTCGGTGGGCGCCGGCGCGATCGGAATGACCGTCCTGGTTCTGCTTTATCCAAAGACCCCGGTCTCGACCCTCGTGGGGTCGGACATTGCCTATGCCGTGCCGCTCACCCTGCTAGCGGGCCTGGGCCATGGCCTGATCGGCCAGGTGAATCTCGTCCTTCTTCTTTCTCTGTTGGTGGGCTCGATCCCGGGCGTGATCATCGGTTCCCTTCTCGCCACCCGCACGCCCGACCGGGTCTTGAGACCCATTCTGGCCTCCACCCTCGCACTCGTCGGCGCCAAGCTACTCTTTTAAAGAGCACGACCGTCAGGCCTCACGCCGTTTGGCCCAATCCTGGAATTGACCTTCGGCTGATTGACTTTCTGGCCTTTGCGCCTGTAAAGACCCCGCCCTTGGATGAGACGCCCGCGAGCCATGGGCCGCGCGCGGCGTTTGCTGTTTCCAAGCTCGACAAACCTAGAGATTTTCAAAGGCGCTCGTTTTAAAGATGTATGCGGTAATCAAGACGGGCGGCAAGCAGTACCGGGTCGAACCGGGCGACCTGCTCGTTGTGGAAAAGCTTGAGGGTGAACCCGGCGCGTTGATCGCGTTCGAGGACGTTCTCATGCTGGGCGACGGCGCCGAGGTGAGCATCGGCGCGCCCCTGATCGACGGCGCCCGCGTAAACGCCACGCTCGTGGAGACCCGCAAGGGCGAGAAGATCAAGATCTTCAAGAAGATCCGCCGCCAGGGCTATCGCCGGACAGGTGGTCATCGCCAGATCGAGACCATACTGCGTGTCACCGGCATCGCCGGAGCCGGGAAAGAGGTGAGTTGGGAAGGCGAGATCGACCTGACCCCCGTGGCCACCTTGCGCGCCCGGGCCCGCAATCTCGCCAGAGGCATGGAAGTCGCCGAGACCAAGGCCGCCGCCCGCGCCGCCCGCAAGGCGCCCGTCGAAGCGGCCGTCGCGGAACCCGCTAAGACCGCTCCCGCCCCGAAGGTCACAAAGGCTGCGGCCGCTGCGCCCAAGCCCGCGACGGCGAAGTCGGCCGCGACCAAACCCGCCGCCAAGACGAAGGCCGCCGATGCGGCTGTCGACGCGGCTCCGGCCAGGGCGCCCGCCAAGCCGCGGGCCCGCAAGACGCCCGCCGCCGACTAGTCGCGCCGATAAAAATTTTAGGAACACACTCCCATGGCCCACAAGAAATCAGGCGGCTCCTCNNGGCGTGAAGAAATTCGGCGGCGAAGCCGTCGTGGCCGGCAACATCATCATCCGTCAGCGCGGCACGAAATATTGGCCCGGCGAGAACGTCGGCATGGGCAAGGACCATACCCTCTTCGCCCTCACAGACGGCGCCGTCTGTTTTACGACCAAGAAGCAAGACCGAACCTACGTAAACGTGGCTGCAGCCCCGACCCTCTTGGACGCCGCCGAATAGTCGATCCGAACGCCTAAATAAGCCTCGGATCGCCGCCACAAGCTCAAGCGATCCGGACCAGCAAGCGCGGGTGATCCGGAAAGCCGGACCACCAAACCGCGCGATATATCCCTCCGCCGCCATTATGCGGGGGTCTGCTGGGAGGCTTTGAAACGTGACACAATTCCCATCATGGCCGCCTGACATCGCCGCCGAGCGCCTGCGGCTGCGGCCGGTCACCCTTGAGGACGCGGCGCCCATGGCGCGGCTGGCCGATGATCTCGATATCGCCCGGATGACAACATCGATCCCCTATCCTTTTCACGTGGCGGACGCCGAGAGCTTCATCGCCCGGATGGCGGCGGCTGATCGGGCCCGCGAGGCGCTGTTTGGCGTGGAACTGCCCACCGAAGGCCTTATCGGGGTCGTCGGCCTGCACCCCAATGATCAGGATCGGGTGGAAGTTGGCTATTGGTTGGGTCGGCCCTATTGGGGCCGAGGCTACATGACCGAGGCCGTGGAGCGCGTGCTCCTCTGGGCGCGGGAGGAATGGGGGCGCGCCATCCTCGCCTCTGGCCATTTCGCCGACAATCCCGCCTCGGCCGCCGTCCTGATCAAGGCCGGCTTTCTTTACACCGGCGAGCGTCGCGCGCGCTTTTCCCTGGCCCGCGAGGCGGAGGCGGAAACCCGCATGATGATCTGGCTGGCGTAAGGGTCACCCCCGGCCGCGCGGACGGGGGTGACAGGGCCGCGCGCCCTCGCTATAAGACCGCTCACATCGTCCGTTGGCGCTGGATAGCGTTTACGAGCGGCGGCCCAAAAGGCCCGCCGCTTTTTCTTTGCCCGTCCGGCGCGCGCTGATTTTGTTTTGAGAAGGCTGGCGCGTTTAGCATCTTGCGCGGAAAAACAACCGAGGACCGAGAGCTCCTGGAGCTGTTGGATCCCGTCGCCGATGCGGCGGGGCTGGAGCTCGTGCGCCTGCGGCTGATGGGCGCCGGCGCGAGCGGTCGACGCCTGCAGATCATGGCTGAACGCCCAGATGGATCCATGGCCGTGGAAGATTGCGCCAGGCTGGCGCGGGCCATTTCTCAGGTTCTTGACGCGGCCGATCCCATCAGTGGGGAATACCTTCTGGAAGTCTCAAGCCCGGGGATTGATCGGCCCCTGACGCGCCTCAAGGACTTTGTCGCCTGGGAGGGTTTCGAGGCCCGCCTGGAAATCGACCGCCTGGCCGAGGGCCGCAAGCGCTTCCGCGGCGAACTGGCCGGACTCGACGGCGATAATGTCGCCATCAATCTTGAGGGGGAAGAGGCGACCACCCTCGTGCCCTTCGCCTGGCTGGTGGAAGCTAAGCTGATGGTGAATGACGCGCTTCTCAAACGAGGGGCGGAAATCCGCGCCCTTCGAATCGAAAACGACGGACTCGAAAACAACCGGCTTGAAAACGAGCTTGGGGCTGACCCAAGCGTCACGTCATAAAGCCTTATGAATCCAGGGATAATCGAACCATGACCGCCGGAATTTCCGCCAATCGCCTTGAGCTTCTGCAGATCGCCGACTCCGTCGCCCGCGAGAAGTCCATCGAGCGGGAGATCGTCGTCGAGGCCATCGAAGAGGCNNGACCCGGCGACCGGCGAGACCACCATCACCCGCGTCGTCACGGTGGTGGACGATGATCTGCCTATCCCCGCCGAGGGCGAGGAGCCGTTCAATGAATACGCCAATCGTCGCCTGAGCGACGCCCTCCCCACGGACAAGGACGCCTTTGTCGGCAAAATCTACGAAGAGACCCTCCCGCCCTTCGAGTTCGGGCGCGTTCAGACCCAGATGGCCCGTCAAGTGGTCATGGGAAAGGTTCGCGAGGCCGAGCGCGAGAGGCAGTATGAGGAGTTCAAGGATCGCGTGGGCGAGATCGTCAATGGCGTCGCCAAGCGGGTGGAATATGGAAATGTGATCGTCGATCTGGGCCGCGGCGAGGGCATCATGCGGCGCGATCAGTCGATCCCCCGTGAGATGTTCCAGGTCGGCGACCGGGTCCGGGCCTATATCTATGACGTCCGCCGGGAAGCCAAGGGGCCGCAGATCATGCTCTCCCGCGCCCATGGCGGCTTCATGGCCAAGCTCTTCGCCCAGGAAGTTCCCGAGGTCTATGATGGCGTCATCGAGATCCGCGCCGTCGCCCGGGATCCCGGCAGCCGCGCGAAGATGGCCGTGGTCTCCAATGACTCCTCCATCGATCCGGTGGGCGCCTGCGTCGGCATGCGCGGCTCGCGCGTTCAGGCCGTGGTGGCCGAACTGCAGGGCGAGAAGATCGATATCATCCAGTGGAATCCGGACGAGGCGACCTTCCTCGTCAACGCCCTGGCGCCCGCCGAGGTGACCAAGGTCGTGATGGACGAAGAGGATGAGCGGGTGGAGGTTGTGGTGCCCGATGAGCAGCTCTCCCTCGCCATCGGCCGGCGGGGCCAGAATGTGCGCCTCGCCAGCCAGCTCACCGGCTGGCAGATCGACATCATGACCGAGAGCCAGGAGAGTGAGCGGCGCCAGCGGGAATTTGCTGAACGCACCGCGCTTTTCCAGGAAGCCCTGGATGTGGATGAGGTCATCGCCCAGCTCCTGGTCACCGAGGGTTTCTCCACGGTGGAGGACGTCGCCTATGTGGAGACTGATGAGATTGCCGCCATCGAGGGCTTCGATGAGGACACCGCCGAGGAAATCCAGGCGAGGGCCCGGGACTATCTCGATAAGGAGGCCGCTGAATATGACGCGCGCCGCATCGAACTCGGCGTGGAGGACGCGCTTCTCGACGTGGAAGGGGTGACCCTTCCCATCGCCGTGGCGCTAGGCGAGGGCGAGGTGAAGACCGTCGAGGATCTGGCCGGCCTCGTTCCGGATGATATCCGCGGCTATTACGAGGCCAAGAATGGCGAGCGGGTCCGGGAGCCCGGCATTCTTGAAAGCTTCGAGATGAGCCCTGAGGACGCAGAGCGCCTGATCATGCGCGCCCGCGTTCTGGCCGGATGGGTTGAAGCCGAGCCGGAGCCCGAGCTGCTTGAGGCTGAAGAGGCGCCCTATGACGAGGCCGCTGCGGTGTTCGGCGAAGCGTCGGGGGCCCGCGTCTGACGGATCCAGGCCTTTCCCCAACGGCGCCTGACCCGGCCATCGGCGGCTTAGGTCCAGGTGTGACTCTGGCGTCGGTGGCCCGGGAGCGTCGTGACATCGTCACCGGCCAGGTCATGGACGAGGCGCGCCTGATCCGGTTCGTCGAGGGCCCGGACGGCGCCGTGGTTCCCGATCTCGGGCGCAAGCTGCCGGGGCGGGGCGTGTGGGTGGCCGCCAATCGCCTTTCGGTGGAGACCGCCGCCCGCAAAGGCCTCTTCTCCAAGGCGGCGCGCAAGCGAATGCCGGCGCCCGCCGACCTCGCCGCGAGCGTGGAGGCGCTTCTGTCCGCGCGCCTGCTGGCTTCGCTCGGCCTGGCCCGCAAAGCCGGCTTGCTGGTCATGGGATTCGAGAAGGTGCGTGAGGCCGTCGCGGGCGGCAAGGCGGTCTGCCTGATCGAGGCGCGGGATGGGGCTGAAGATGGTCGTCGCAAGCTTCTGGCCTTGATGCGCGCGGTCCCCCGGCCCCCCCGCCTTTTGGGTCTGTTCGATGGATTGGAATTGAGTTTGGCCTTGGGCGCGGAGAATGTGATACACAGCGCGCTCCTTGCCGGGCGAGGCGCGGATCGCTGGACGAGGGACGTTGAGCGTCTGGCGGGTTTTCGCCCCCTCTTCCCTGAGAGTTGGCTCGAGGGGCCTTGACGAGGAAGACCGGAGCGCGCGCCGCGCCGGTCTCTTTTGTGTTGTTGGCCCTTTGGTGTCGTTGAGTGTTGTAATTGTTGGTGTTGCGCCGGGCGGCCCTTTTGGGGCTCACGGCTGATTGATCAAGCGAGCGCATGACGGACGAAAACGATAATAACAGGTCTCCCACGGACGGCGCGTCCGCAGGGGCGGGCGCTCGCGCGCCCCTCACCCTGAAGCCACGGTCTCCCGGCGCCGTCAGCGCCGGCATGATCAAGCAGAGTTTCAGCCACGGCCGCTCCAAGACCGTGGTGGTGGAGACCAAGCGGCGCCGCGACATGCCCATGCCGGCGGCTCCCGCGCCCAGTCGCGCGGCGCCTGAGCCCGGTCCGGTGGCGTCCAGCCCCGCGCCACGCCCACCCCTGCCCATGGGCGCCGCCGCCCGCGGTCTTTCGGAGGATGAACGCCGCGCCCGTCAGCGGGTGATCGAGCAGGCGCAGCGCGCCGCTCAAGAACGCGCCGCCGCCGAGCGTCAGGCGCGTCCGCGCGTCGAGGCGCCTCGTCCCGTTCAGAGCGCCCCCGCGCCCCAGACCCCTGAAGCGCCGCCTTCCGCGCCCGTTGAAGCTCAGGCGGGAGCGGTGACGCCGCCGGTGACGGCCGCAGCGCCGGTCGAGGCTCAGTCGTCCCCCGTCAGCCCGCCGCCGCCCGCCGTGACCGCCCAGGTGACGGCCCCCGCGCCGCGTCCGCCGGCGCCCGCCCGCCCGGCCG
>PLFA01000097.1 GCA_003136615.1 Caulobacteraceae bacterium
GGCGTGGGAAGTGCGTGAAGATATCGTCGATCAGGCGCGCCGTCTGCTCGATAAAGTTCGGCGCGGTTTCGGCGATCTTGTAAGCGTCAGGGATAGGAATATCGACGGGATTGGCGGCGGACCCCCGGCGATTCGTGATCACACAACAGCCGAAGGTCGCGGCCTCCCGGGGTATTCTGTCTTGGCCCGGATGATGACCGAAATCGATGTAGACCTTGGCGCGGGCCATAAGGCGCATGACCTCGGCCCTCGTCATGCCCGTGATGGGCACGCCGACGCCCGGCGGCAGACGGGCAAGAAGCCGTCGCGTGACCTCAAGGCCCTTAGCGGGGTTGTAGATCACAATGTCTTCCTTGTTGGCCAGATCTACGTCGCCACCTGCTTGAAGAAAGGCCTGATTTATAAAGTCGCCCAGATAGGCCGTGTTCGACGCGCCGATTCCCTCAAGAAACAGGCGGGCATATTCCGATTGATAGAGATGGTGGCTGATCCTGTCCCTCTGTCGGGGCCTGGCCATATCCAGATAGTCCCAGGGGGCAAGGCCGTTGCGGAGCCAGTATCTCGTGCGCCTTGAACCAAAGTAATTATCGACACTCAGCCACCATAGGACGATGCGTCGTCCCGGGAACTGCGCGATGCGATAGGTGGATATCTCCGGGAAGACCATAACGGCGTCTGCGGCCACCTCGGATTTACCGATAATGTGGGTCTTATAGCCTGCGACAGCGGGATGTGGGTCGTGGGCCCGGTCGAAGGGGTAATAGAGCAACCGCGCCGGAAGCCCGGCCGTGAGAAGTACGTCCGATAACTGATGAATTAACTCGGCGCCGCCTGTCGATCCCCCGCCGGAGGATACGAGGACGATCTCCCTCATAAGGCCACCTGCGCTGCATGCGCCGCGTTCAGCAGATGGTCCACGCTGGCCAGGGCTGATCCCACGGCCTGGTCCATGTTGAAGTATTTGTATTCCGCCAAACGGCCCACGAAGCTGGTGCGGGCCGTCGCCTGCGCCAGGGCCCGATAGCGACCATATAGCGCCGCGTTCTCGGGCCGCGGGATCGGATAATAGGGATCTCCCTCGTCTTGCGGGTGCTCGTAGACAATGGACGTGCCCGGATGATCCTGACCCGTAAGGTGTTTAAATTCGGTGATGCGGGTGAAGGGCTCGGGCCCGGGATAGTTCACCGTTCCCACGGGCTGGAACTGCGTTTCGTCGGGCAGATGGACGTGATCGAAGCGGAGACTGCGGTAGGGCAAGGGGCCTTCCGCGCAACCGAAATAAGCGTCGATGGGCCCGGTATAGATGGTCCAGTCCCGCTGGGTCCGGGCGTCGATGTTATGGAAGTCCGTCTCCAGCGCGATGGTGATGTTGGGATGGTCCAGCAGGTTCGCGAACAGGGTGGCGTAACCGTCGCGTGGCATGACCTGATGGGCGTCGGTGAAGTAGCGGTCATCGTCATTTGCGCGGGTGGGGATGCGCGCCGCGACGCCCGGTGAGAGCTGATCAAGCTCCAGCCCCCATTGCTTGCGCGTATAGTTGCGGAAAAAGAGGTCCGCCAGACGCTCGCCGACACTGGTTAGGACCACATCTTCGCTGGTCAGGATCCTCTCACGGGAGACCCTGACGGAGTCGAGGAGGGCCACGGCGCCCGCCTCATCGAGCTTCACCCCGAATACGGCCTCAAGCGTCACGCGGTTGATGGGGAAGGGCACGTCCAGGCCCGCTACACGGGCCCGCACCCGGTGCTCATAGGGCCGCCAGGCGGTGAAGCGGGAGAGATAGTCCAAGATGCGGGCCGACTGGGTGTGGAAGATGTGCGGTCCGTAGGGGTGGATGCGCACGCCCGCCGCGTCCAGCCGGTCATAGGCATTGCCGCCAATGTGGTCCCGCTTATCGATGATCAGAACCGTGCGACCGGCCCGCGCCAGGCGTTCGGCGCACACCGATCCCGCGAAGCCGGCCCCGACGACCAGCACATCATACCGCATCGGGAAGACCCTTGGGGCTCGTATCGTCGCTCGCCGCGGCGACCCAGGCCATGGCTGCGGTGATGACAACCTCTGTGATCACCAGAGAGGCGGCCGCCCCCGCCGCGCCGAAGCGTGTGGCCAGGGGTATGAGGAGCGCCAGATTGAGAAGGCCGCCGCCCGTGAGGATCCAGCTGAAGGCCCGACTCTGGCGCCTCGGCAGCAGGACGAGCAGCCCCAGGACGCTGTTCATGGCCAGCACGAGGGGTAGGCATGACATGATCCGCAGGGGCATGACCGCCGCGCCAAAGTGGGCGCCGGCCACCAGGGCCACGATCTGGGGCGCGAAGACAAACATCGCGCCGCCGCTCACCAGCGCCACGGCGCAAAGGACGGCGGCGATGGGCCAGGCCATATGCGCGCCGTCCGCCCATGACCGGCTGGCGGCCCGCACGACTCGGGGATAGGCGGCGGTCGTGACAGGCGTAATGAAGGCGGCCCCGGCGGACCTGATCTTGTCCGCCGCCGAGAAGAAGGCGAGTTGGGTCGGGCCACAAATCGTCCCGACCAGGACGGCGTTGGTCACCGAATAGAGGCTGGTGGCGGCCGTGGAGAGGAAAGTATCCCATCCGTCGCGGAGGACTCCGATGATGCTGGGCCAGGTTGGACGCCGTACGCCGCCCAGATCCGCGGCCTTGAGAGCGTGGGCGCAGAAAAGCCCCGCGAGGATCGGCGTGCATGAGATGATCAGGGCCGCGCGGGTGATATCGGCGGGGCCGTGCACGCTGAGGAAGGTCAGCAGAATCGCTGCGCCGCGCGCGGCCAGGAGGGCCATGGCGGGAGCAGCCATGCACTCTAGGCCCCGAAACAGCCACTCCGGAAAGGCGACGCCGCCCAGGGCCAGGGGCAGGAACCAAATGAAAGGCGCCCGCGATTGGCGCAGGGCGGGGATGGCGACGAGGGCGGCGGTGAGGACAACAGCGCCCACAAGAAACAGGACGGCCTTGGCGCTGAGCACCGAGAGCACAAACTGGTTTATGGGNNCCGAACTCCACCAGCATGCTGACATAGGTCACGCTCGCCTGGGCCAGAATCAAGCGCCCGAAGGGTTCCGCCCCGAGGCTTCGGAGCAGATAGGGTATTGTGATCATCGGGGCGAGGATATTGGCCGCCTGCAGCACCGATAGCGAGGTCAGGTTCCTGGCGAACAGGCTGTCCAACCCGAACCGTTTCACACGCGCACCGCAATCTGCCCAGGGGGCCTCGTTGGCGCGGCCACTCGGACACGCTTTAGCTTCGTTCATACGCCGCTTAAGGATCGCCCACGCCCGCAATTCCCTGTCCGATAATCCGGGCCTGGTCAATGACGCCGTCCAAAGCTTCGTCGGTGGGGTCAAAGGCCGCCAACGCCTCTGGCGGCGCCCCCCGGGCGATCAGGGCCGGCGCCAGGTGGGCCAGAATGCGGGGGCGCTGCGCATAGGGATAGGCCCGCAGGCCCGTTCCCAGACTGGTCAGGAGATCAGCCTGCTCCGCCGCCCGCGCGCGACCGGGCCCGTCCAGGCTGGCGATATGGGCGGCCATATCCTCAGGCGATGTGTGGGCGGCGGGAGCCGCGGAGGGAGCCGTGAAGGCGTTCACGGACGCGGGAACAGCCCCCGGCTCGCCTCGCGCCTGCGCCATCTGACGCCCCACGGCGAACGCATTGGCATAGTCGCCCGCATAGTCCGGGGTCTTCAGCAGGTTCCAGTCGATATTTACCCCATCGGGCATGCTTTATCCTCCGATAATGTTGGAGCCGCCGGCGACGACCTGGCTTGAACTGCCCGATCCCCCGCCGAAGCTGGAAAGGCCCGCCTGGGTCCCGTAGGCGCTTAAGGCATTGCCGATCAGGCTGTTGACGCTGCTCGATCCCGCCAGGATGGCGTTCCCCGTGGCCGTCGCCGCGCTGTTGTTGTTGCTGCTCACCGCATTGGCGTAGCTCTGGCCTTGGCCGGCCAGGGCGTTCGCCGCCCCCGCGCCCGTGCCGACAACGCCTTGCAGGTCGCCCTCATATTGCTGGCCGTATTCGTCCGCCAGGCCCGTGCCGTATTGATCGAGCGCCTTCAGCGTCGCCCCGCTGTCCAGCTGCCCCGAGGCCGCCGCGTTCTGCTTCGCCGCCTCTTCGCCCTGTTGCAGGTTGAACTGATAGCCGGTGGAGTTGAGGTAATTGTTCAGCGCCGCCTGGCTGGCCGCCGGGTCGCCGCCCAGGCCGAGAAAGCCCTGCAGCGCCGTATTGGCCTTGTCTCCCGCCTGGATATAGGGCTGCTCATTGGCGCTGTTCTCATTGTAGATCTGGCTTTCGAGCGCGTTGTTGTTGGCCGCGGCGGTGCTGGCGGCGTTTGACGCGCTGCTTGTCGCCCCGGCGGTGATCGCCGCGCCGGTCACGGCCCCCGCCCCGATCACCAGGGCTGGAATCAATGCAGGCATCGCGCCCTCCTTCGTTTCGCGGCGGGGGAGGCGTTNNGTGGTGATGAGTTGATAGTTCAGCAGCCACACCGCCCCGAGCGCCTCGATCCCCGCCGCCCAGGCCTCGCGGCCCCAGCCTTCGGGGGTGAAGAGCGTGTGCAGTTCGCAGACCATCCCAAGGTGATCC
>PLFA01000031.1 GCA_003136615.1 Caulobacteraceae bacterium
GGTCACAGATCGTCGAACAGGGCCGTGGAGAGATAGCGCTCGGCGAAGCTCGGAATGATCGTGACGATGGTGCGGCCGGCCATCTCCGGACGGGCGGCGATGTCAAACGCGGCGGTCAGCGCCGCGCCAGATGAAATTCCCACGGGCAATCCCTCCTCCCGGGCGCAGCGGCGCGCCATGGCGAAGCTGTCCTCGTTGGAGACCTGGATGATCTCATCCATGACGCCGCGATCCAGAATGGCCGGCACGAAGCCGCCGCCTATGCCCTGGATCTTATGTGGACCAGGCTTTCCCCCCGACAGCACCGGCGAACTGGCGGGTTCCACCGCCACCATCCTCAAGGAAGGCTTGCGGGCCTTGAGCGCCTGGCCGACGCCCGTGATCGTCCCGCCCGTGCCGACACCTGCGACCACGACATCCACGGCCCCGGCCGTATCGTTCCAGATTTCCTCGGCGGTGGAGATGCGGTGGATCGCCGGATTCGCCGGGTTCTCGAATTGCTGGGGCATGACGGCGCCGGGTATTTCGCTCAGGATTTCCCTCGCGCGCGCCACGGCGCCGGCCATACCCCGCTCGGCGGGCGTCAATTCGAGCTTTGCGCCGAGCAGGAGCAGCATCTTGCGACGTTCGATGGACATGCTCTCGGGCATGACCAGGATCAGCTTCAGACCCTTGGCCGCCGCCACAAAGGCGAGGGCGATGCCGGTATTGCCACTGGTCGGCTCGACCAGCGTGGCCCCCGGCGCGAGTTTGCCCTGGGCCTCCAGCGCCTCGATCATCGCGAGACCAATACGGTCTTTCACCGAGGCCAAAGGATTGAAGAATTCCAGCTTGGCCAGAACCTCCCCTTTCGGCTTGAGAGCGGCTGTCAGCCGCGGCAGCCGCACCAGGGGCGTATCGCCGATCGTATCGAGAATGGAATCATAAATATGGCCGCGTCCGGCCCTCTGGTGGCGCGCGGCGACGAGGGGCGCATCGGCGGTGTCCATGGGGTTCTTCCTCAATGTTCGGCGGCGAAATCCACCAGGGCGTCTATATCGGGCCAGTCATAGGCGGTCTCGCGATGACCACCACCCCAGCCGCCCACGGCGCGTTCGCCACGGGGCGTCCCGCCCAGGCGTTCATAGAAGGCCCGCGCACCTTCATTGCCGTTGAGGACCCAGAGGCGCAACGAGGCCGCGCCCTGTGCGGCCATCACCCGCGCCACCGAGCCGAGCAGGCGTCGCCCCAACCCCCGACCCTGAGCAGCCTTCAGAATGTAGAGGGTCGAGACCTGGGCGGCGCCGCTGGCTTTCGAGCCCGCGCAGTAGCCCACGACACCGCCGGCTCCCTCCGCGCACAACACAAGCTCAGGGGGTTCGGGGCGCATGAGCATGGCGCGCCAGCGCCGGGCGTAAACGGCGCCATTCATCTGGGCGAGAAAGGCGGCCGGCAGCAGGCCCTCATAGGTCTCACGCCAGGACCGGACATGAACCCGCGCCAGCGCCCCGGCGTCGCCAGGCCCAGCGGGGAGGATATGATAGGTCGCCAGACTCTCCATCGCGACGCAGATTGACCCGGCTTTAACGCCGCGACAAGGCGTCTTGCCGTGCGACAGCCGGCCAGCGTTCCCATGCGAACGCGACGCCTGTAGCGTGGCCGCCGATGGATGCTCGACGTACCGATTCTCTGACCGATTCCGTGGCCGATTCGCAGGCGGACGCCCCGGCCGACTCTGCGGCCGGCCCCGTGGAGCCCCCCGGCCCCCAGGGCGCGTCCCCGGTCATGGCGCAGTTCTTCGCCGCCAAGGCTGAGGCGCCCGGCGCCTTGGTGTTCTTCCGCATGGGCGATTTCTATGAGCTGTTTTTCGAAGACGCCGCCAAGGCCGCCGAGGCGATTGGCATCGCCCTCACCCATCGGGGAACCCATGCGGGCAAGCCGATCCCGATGGCCGGGGTTCCCGTACATGCCGCCGAAGCCTACCTCGCCAAGCTGATCCGCGCCGGATTCAGGGTCGCGGTCTGCGAACAGATGGAGGATCCCGCGGAAGCCCGCAAACGGGGCTCCAAGGCCGTGGTGCGCCGCGATGTGGTGCGGGTGGTCACGCCTGGAACCCTTACCGAGGATGGCCTGCTCGATGCGCGGGGCGCCAACCGGCTGGCGGCCATCGCGGTGCGCGCGGGGGGGGCCGCGGTGGCCAGTATTGAGATCTCCACGGGCGATGTGGAGAGCCAGGCCACCACGCCAGAGGGTCTGGCGGCGGTTCTTAGCGCGCTGCGTCCCTCCGAGATCCTTGTTCCCGACCGTCTGTTTGCCGCCCCCCTGATCACCGCCGCCCTTGAGGCCGCCGGCGGAGTTATTCAACCCATGGCCAGCGCCCTGGCCGAGCCGGCGGCGGCCGAGGCGCGGCTCAAGCGCCTTTACGGCGTCGCCACGCTAGATGGTTTTGGCGCCTTCAGCGGCGCGGAGATCTCCGCCCTCGGCCTGATCGGGGCCCATATCGAGACCACCCAAGGGGGCCGCGCGCCCACCCTAAGGCCGCCGCGGCGCCTTGGCGACGGTGAGCTGATGACCATCGATCCGGCCACCCGCGCCAGCCTTGAGATCGAGCGCACGCTCGCCGGGGCGCGGGAAGGCTCGCTCCTGGGCGCCATCGACCGCACCGTGACGGGGCCCGGCGCGCGCCTCCTCGCCGCCCGTCTTGCCCGTCCCCTGACCGACCCCGAGGCGATCAACGCCCGCCTGGACGCCGTCGCGTGGCTCCTGGAGCGATCGCGCGCACGCCAGGATGTGCGCGCGGGCCTGAAGGGCGTGGGCGACATGGCCCGCGCGCTCGCACGCCTCACGCTGGGGCGTGGCGGGCCCCGGGACCTTGGCGCCTTGCGCGACGGCGTCAGGGCCGCCGGCCATCTGGCCCAGGGTCTCCTTGACGCCGAGGGCCCCTTTGAGGCCCTCCCGGTGCGCCTGGCGGAGGCGGCCCTGGCTTTCGACCCCAGACGCCAACCCGCCCTGGCCGGCCTTCAGGAGACCTTGCAAGGCCTCGCGGGGGACTTGCCAGTCCAGGCGCGGGACGGCGGCTTCGTCGCGCCGGGCGTCAGCCTGGAGCTTGATGAGGCGCGGGCCTTAAGGGACGGCGCGCGCAAGGTGGTGGCCAGCCTGGAGGCGCGGCTGGCGGGGGAAAGCGGCGTCCCCTTGAGGATCCGCCACAACAACGTCCTGGGCTATTTTCTGGAGACCTCCGCCAAGCAGGCCGAGCCGCTCATGGCGCCGCCGCTCTCCGCCCAGTTCATCCACCGTCAGACCCTGGCGAACCAGGTGCGATTTACGACAGTGGAGCTGGCCGATCTCGACGCGCGCATCGCCCGCGCGGCGGACAGGGCTCTGGCGCTGGAGATGGCCCAGTTCGAGGTCTGGCGGGACGCCGCCGGGGCCGCGGGACGGGAGATCCTGGCCGCCGCCGAAGGTCTGGCCAGCCTCGATGTTGCGGCGGCCCTCGCCGAATGGGCGGCGGATGTGGGCGCGACGCGGCCCCGCATTGATCGGTCCCTCATCTTTGAGGCGCGCGGCGCGCGCCATCCCGTGGTGGAGGCGGCTGTACAGCGCGCCGGCGGAGCCTTCACGCCCAATGACTGCGCCCTGGACGGAGCGGGCGAGAGCCATGCCCGGCTCTCCATCGTCACCGGCCCCAACATGGCCGGCAAATCGACCTTCCTGCGCCAGAACGCGCTCCTGGCCATACTGGCCCAATCCGGCGCCTTCGTGCCGGCGCGGAGCCTGACCCTAGGCGTGGTGGATCGCCTGTTCAGCCGGGTCGGGGCGGGGGATGATCTGGCGCGCGGACGCTCCACCTTCATGGCCGAGATGGTCGAGACCGCGGCGATCCTCACCCAGGCGACGCCCCGCTCCCTGGTGATCCTGGATGAGATCGGTCGCGGCACGGCGACCTGGGATGGGCTGGCCATCGCCTGGGCCTGCGCCGAGGCCCTCCACGACGCCAATCGCTGCCGCGCCCTTTTCGCCACGCACTATCATGAGCTGGCGACCCTTGAGGGCCGCCTCGCCCACGTCTCGAATCTTTCGTTGAAGGCCAAGGAGTGGAACGGCGATCTCATCTTTCTGCATGAGGCCGGTCCTGGATGCGCCGACCGCTCCTATGGCGTGCAGGTGGCGAAACTTGCGGGCGTGCCCCCGCCCGTCGTGGCCCGCGCGCGTGATGTCCTGAACCGGCTGGAGCGTGAGGCGGTCTCCCACGCCGGATTACAGGAACTGCCCCTGTTCGCGGCCGCCCTCCCGCCTACGCCTGGGCAGACTGGACCAAGCCCTGTAGAAACCGCCCTCCAGGCTCTCGACCTGGATGGCATGAGTCCCCGCGAGGCCATGGAGTCCCTGTATCGACTTAAAGCCCTAGTTTAGGGACTTCTAAGGCCTGACCCCGATGGATTCGAAGACCCGATCAACGTTGCTGTCGGCCAGCCGGGCCTTGGCGAGGTTGTCATCACCCCGGGCCTGATCTCCCTTACGGATATAGGCGACGCCCTCGCCATAGAGAGAATAGGCGGCGCCTGGCCGGAGGCGAAGGGCGACCTCATATTCGGCGATGGCCTTGTCAAGCTGGCCGGTCCGCAGAAAGAAAAGGGCCAGTTCATTGTGCGCCACATGGGAGTTGGGCGTGAGGGCGATCGCCCGTTCGTAGTCGGCGCGGGCGTCGCCCATCCGGCCCAGAAGGCTGAAGGACCAGGCACGATTGGTACGCAATGTTGATTCGAACTCCGGGCTCATGTCTGGCTGCTTGAGGAGGGTGGAACAGGCCGCCACCCGCGCCGCGGCGGGGGTCGCACCGTCCTGGTTTGCACAGAGCACGGCGGGCGATTCCTGGCTGCTTGCGTCCGCCCGCGCCACCACGGGCGCGAGGCCGGATATCGCGGCGAGAAAAGCCAAAGCGACGGACGAGATTTTCACGGGCATGTCGTGCCTCCTTGACGTATCGGCTTAAGAGGCGGCGAGGGCGGCCAAGTCGCGCGCCACGTCAGCCAATACCGGTTTCCAGTCCGCGAACGTCGCCTGCCGATAAAGTCTGGCGGTGGGATACCAGACCGCTTCTCGGCCTTCCAGTCCCCACGGCCAGTGAGGATTGACGTCCAGGATGACCCAGGTCGGCTTGCCCAAAGCGCCGGCCAAATGGGCCATCGAGGTGCAGATGGTGATGACAAGGTCCAGATTGTCCACCATGGCGGCGGTGTCGTCATAGGTCTTGAACTCATCGGTATGGTCGACAATGTCGAAACCCGTGGCCCTGACGGCCCCCACTTCATCCCGGGCGCCGACCTGAAGGGAATAGAAGGCGACATTGCCGATCCCGCCAAACGCGGCGGCGTAGCGGGCCAAATCCACGCTCCGAAACGGGTTGCGCGCCTGCTCGGAACTGCCCGTCCAGACTAAACCCACCTTCAGTCGCTTTTCATCCGCCAGGCGTTCGCGCCAGGCGCTCCGCCGAACGTGATCGGGTATGAGATAGGGGGTGGGGACCGGGATGGTCGTCTCATCGACACCGAACAGGCGCGGCGTGCTGAGCAGCGGGAATTCATAGTCAAAAGGCGGCAGGTCGGGGATGCCGCCCGTGACATAGGTATCCACCAGGTGGCCCGGCGCGCGGCGCAGCAGGTCGCCAAATTGTGGGAAGGAATTCCAGGCGATGCGGCCGCCCTGGCTGTGGACGAGCTCGGCCACCCGCGGAACAAAGCGGGCGAACTGGAGCACGTCGCCATTACCCTCTTCACCCCAAAGGAGGAGCGTTTTGCCAGCCAGGGGCTCGCCGCGCCAGGGCGGCCCGGGAAGCACGGGCCTGGCCTTCTGCTTCTCCGGCGTGGCCGACCACCGCCATTCATAGCCCTCCCAGCCCTGCGGATACTTTCCCTGCAGGAGGTTCAGCAGTCCAAGGTTGAGCTTGAAAACCGGGGTGCCCCCCGACAATTCATTGGCGCGGGAGACCATGATCTCGGCCTCGTCGAACTTCCTGTCTTCTTTCAAGGCCTGGGCATAGTTGTTGCAGGCCAGCGGACTGTCGGGGGACAGTTCCAGCGCCTTACGCCCGGCCGCAAGCGCGCCTTCGAGATCGAAGACCCGCAATTTCTGAGTGGCGAGATTGATCCAGGCCTCGGGCTCCTCTGGCGCCGCGGCCACGGCGCTCTCCAGGAGGGGGATGATCTCCGTGGCGGGCGCGGTCAGCGTCATCAGAGCGGCGGCGAGGTTGTTCCGCACAAAGGGCAGATTGGGATCCAGGGCCATGGCGTGGCTGAGGGGTGCGAGAGCACTGCGCGCGTCGCCCAGGGTCTGATGGACATGGGCGAGGCGAAAGAAGGCCCGCGCGCTCTCAGGGTAGACATCCGTGATCAACTCGGCGAGGCGCATCGCCGCGGGACCATCCCCCTGGGCGGTGAGATCGCGCACCATGGCGTCCAGGTTTTCCATCTCCAGGGAAAACAGCTCCCCGGCCGCTTCCAGCCAAAGCTCACGCGGCGCTGACTTCTTGCGCCGCGTCGCCTGACCGGCGCGGTCAAGAAAGGTCATGAACGGCCCAAGCAGCACTTTGAAACGGATGGCCGGCGCGATGGTGTCATCCAAGGCCGTAATGGCTGCCTCCTAAAACTCCCGCCGCTTCCTGCAGGCGCCGCGTCTCGCTATACAGACGCACGGACCACCGTCCCCGAAAAACGTCACCCGAACACTTCTGGCGACGCCTTTAGTCCAAACGAGGGTCAATGCGTATCGGCATTTCAGTCACCACCCATGCCGGACAGCACATATGGGAAAATGGCCTCGGTCAGAATATTCTGTTTCTCGCCCGTCTGTTCCGCGCCATGTCGGGAGTTGAGAGTGTTGTGCTCCTCAACTGCGGGGATCAGCCCACCGTACCGCCCCAGGCCATCGAAGAGGCGGCGGAGTTCCCGCTAATCCCCCCACGCGAAGCCACCGACCTCATCGACATCGCGATCGAGATGGGCGGCGCCCTCGATTTGGAATGGCTCGCCTATATCCGCGCCCAGGGCAAGAAGGTCGTCTTTATGGCGTGTGGTCAGCCCTATGCCGTGATGACCGAGCCCAATATTTTTGACCGCGGCGGTTTTGGCCTGCGCCCCGATCGCTTCGATGAGATCTGGCTTCTCCCCAAGGACGTGGCGTTCGTTCCCATGATGCGGATGATTCATCGCTGCGACGTCCGTATTGCCCCCTTCATCTGGAGCCCCGTGTTTCTCGAAAAGAGCATCGCGGGCGCAGAGGCCAAGGGCCTGAGCTTTGGTTTCGACCCCGCCGTGAACCGCCGGGACGAAGGTCCCCGCGCGGCCATTTTCGAGCCCAATATTTCCGTAACCAAATGCTCCGCCATTCCGCTGTTGATCTGCGACGAGGCCTATCGTCGCGTGCCCAGCGCCGTGCGGGAGCTCAAGGTTCTCAATAGCTTCCATATGGTCGACCACCCCACATTCAATTTCTTCGCCAATTCCTTGGATCTGGTGAAAGCCGGCAAGGGCCTCTTCCTGGCGCGGGAGGAATTCGCCCCCTTCATGGCGCTGAACGCCGACATGGTGGTCTCCCACCAGTGGGGCAACGACCAGAACTACCTCTATCTGGACGCGCTTTATGGCGGCTATCCGCTTATCCACAACTCCTCGTGGATCATCGATCAGGGTTATTATTATCCGGGCTTTGACGTCGACAAGGGCGCCGCGGCGGTGATCGCCGCCGCCAGCCACCACTGGGAGAACCTTGGCGGCTACCAAGCGAAGGCCCGGCAATTCATCGCCAGCCTCGATCCCCTGGCAAGCGCCAATCAGCGGGGCTATCTGGACCTTGTCTCCCGGCTCTGGCCGAACAGGACCGGCCAAAAAGCGGCGAAGGCCGCCAGCGGGCGCGCCCTATGAACCAGCCACGCAAGCTCAAGGTCGGGGTCACTCTTTTCATCCGCCCGGGACACCAGTCCATCTGGGAAAACGGGATCTTCCAAAACTGCTTTTTCCTGATCAATCTCTTCCAGGCCTCGCCCCTTATCGAGGCGGCGTTTCTCGTAAATGGCGGCGACGGCAAGCCGGAGGAGGCCGGGGATTTCCTGACTCTAGCCCCGGCGCAGGTGATCGACCTGAACCAGGCCATGGCCGAGCTCGATGTCATCATCGAGCTGAGCGCGCAGCTCAGCCCCGACTGGGCCCGGGATTTTCGGAGCAAGGGCGGACGTGTCGTCGGCATGCGGGTGGCCAATGACTATGTGATCGACATCGAACGCATGATGTTTGGACTGCCCCACGGTCTTCTCATGTCGGGCACGCCCTATGACGCGATCTGGACCTTGCCGGCCTTCGAAAAGACCTGCCTGGACTATTATAAGTGGGGCATGCGCGGACCGGTGGCGGCCATGCAGCATCTCTGGAGCCCCGCCATTCTGGAGCGGGCGCTGGCCGCCGCCGGCGGCGGCGTGCCCTCCTTCGCGTATGAGCCAGGACGCAAGCGCTGGCGGCTGGGGATCGTCGAGCCCAATATCTGCATGGTGAAGACTTGCCACCTTCCGATGCTGGCCTGCGACGGCGCCCACCGCCAGGACGCGACCTTCATCGAGGTGATGCGGGTCTATAACAGCCTTCATCTGAAAGAACGGCCGGACTTTGTCGCTCTGGCCATGGGCCTTGATCTGGTGCGCCACGGCATCGCCAGCTTCGAAGGCCGCTTTCCCATCTATGAGGTTCTAGGACCCCAGGCCGAGGCGATCGTCAGCCACAGTTGGGAAAACGAGCAGAACTACGTCTATTACGAAGCCCTCTATGGCGGCTTCCCGCTCATTCATAATTCCGGCTATCTCGGCGGCTGCGGCTATCGCTACGAGACCTTCGACCCCGAGTCGGGCGCCTCGGCGATCACCAAGGCCTTCGCCGAGCACGATGAGCGGCTCGCCGACTATCGCCGCGACGCCCGCGCCTTTTTGGCGACCCTGGATCCCACCCGCGAGGCCAATGTCGCATCCTATGGCCGCGCTATCGTCCAGCTTTTCGAAAACCCTTAAGAGCGAAGGCGTGGCTCAAGACTTCAGTCCCCGCGCTTTGAAGATCGGCATTACGCTGGGTCTTCATCGGGAGGACGAGAGCCTGTGGGTAAACGGCATCAAGCAGAACGCCCTCTTCCTGGCCATGGCGTTCCAGAATTCGCCTCACGCTCATGATGTGGTCTTGGTGAACACCACGGCTGTGGCGATCACCAGCGCCCTGGCTTGGGACCTGACGCGTTTTCCCACCCGTCCCTTCGCCGAGGCCAAGGACGATCTCGACATTCTCATCGAGTTGGGTGGACAGATCAGCCCGGAACAGACCGACTATCTCAAGGCCCGGGGAACGCGGATCGTCAGCTACTGCTGCGGACCGGAATATGTCCAGAACATCGAGGCGATGATTTTCCGCCGCCGCCTCTGGGACACCATTTTCTGCAATCAGCGATATGACGCCCTCTGGGTGATCCCCCAGGTGGCGGAAACCAGCCAGGGTTTTTTCGAGACGCTTCGCCGACGCGAGGCTCGGGTGGTGCCCTTCGTCTGGCACCCCATGGCCATCGAGGCGCGCGCCTCAGGCCTGGCCCACGGCGGAGAATACCGCCCCACCGGCGCGCCCAAACGGCTGACCGTGATCGAACCGAATATCGACGTGCTGAAATTCTGCCTCTACCCCACCCTTATTGCCGAGCGGGCGTTTCGCGAGGCGCCGGAGAGCATTGGCTTTCTCCATGTTCTGAACGCCACCCCTCTGGCCACGGAGGTCCCCGAGTTCATTGGCCTGATGACCCTGCTCGACATCGTCAAGGCGGGAAAGGCGAGCTTTATCGGCAATCTCCAGACGCCACAGGTCCTCGCTGAACTCACCGATATCGTCATCTCCCACCAATGGGGCCTGCCGCTCAACTATCTCTATCTCGAGGTCTGCTGGCAGGGGTACGCCCTGGTCCACAACGCCCATCTGTGCCGCGAGATCGGCTACTTCTATCCGGACAACGATATCGAGGGCGGCGCCCAGGCGCTGCGGGTCGCCATCGAGACCCATGACCTGGCCTGGGAGGATTACCGCGACCGACAGAGGGGCCTGATCGGCCGGTTTCTCGCCACGAATGACGATCTCATCGCGGCCTATGATCGACTCCTCTTCGACCTGATGGGCGCTGCTCCCGCGCCTTAGGATTGCCTTGCCCGCGCCGCGTCCTTGCGTCGCATGTCCTTTCGCTTTAGCCGAAAATTGCTAACATTTGTGACGTGGTGAGTGCCAGATCTTGCGCCCCATTTCACAAATCTCGTGAGTAGATAAGGTCAAGCTTGCGGGTTTCGAATGAACTTTCGGATTAAACTGGGCCGACGTATACAAGCTTCACCATGTATGCGGGAAGCCCGAATATCGACCCTGACTCATGATTATCCAGAGCCAATATTTAGCTTTTGGCCGCAGCTGGCCCATTACACTATGTTGATGGATAGTTTTTCTAATTTTATTATTCAAAGCCTAGAGCTTTAGGCGGCTTTCCGTTTCGCCTTTCGTGGCGCTCTACCGTCCAGCCCGTCGACTCGACTGCACGGCCCATTTTTTCTTTTTGGATTTCAGTCTATGCAGCCGCGGCCATCACCTTGAAATGGGCGGGGTTATAGACGGCGTCACGTTCGTGCGGGCGCTGGGTTCTGGGGGTTTTGTAAAATCATCATGCGACACGCGGCGAATATGCACGCCTGGGCCGCGACGCCCTTGTCTGGAGCGAAGGCGTGAGCGCCGTGAGTCGCGGACGCGAGGGTGATCGGCCCGCGAAGGATCGCGCCGGCCGCTTCGCCGCCAACTGGCTGACGCCGGGCGTTAAGCTGACCCGCGCCACGCGTCGGCGCATCTTCGCCATTCTCCGCCTGGCCCACCGACAGCTCGGCCTTGATCGCAAGCGCCTCGGCCTCGGCGCCCTGGGCGGCGGCGCCATCGCCACGCTGCTCGCGTCCATGGGCATGGGCGTTGCGGTAGTCGTGCCGTCGGTTGGCTATGCTCAATATTCGGTGGGTGCGGGTGTGGCCTCAAGCAACGCCGGCGGCACCATTGCGATCGGGGGAAATAGCGGCACGGCGCCAACGGCCGGCGGCACGGACAGCATAGCCGTCGGCACTGCGGCGCTCGCCGCGAGCCCCTCGAGCGTGGCTATTGGCATCAGCGCGACAACGGCGGGCGGCGCTAACGGCTTTGACGTCGCCATTGGCAATACCGCGAAGGTGGAAATCTCTGGAACCGCCACACAGAATAATGGCGTCGCCCTCGGCCAGGGCTCCCTGTCCGTGGTCACGGGTACAAACCCCTATGATGGCGGCCAGACGGGGGCTTCGCCTTTGGCGATCGGCTCCTCTTCTACGGCTGCCGGTGTGGGTTCGGAAATCGCCATTGGCGACCAAGCTCTCGCCACAGGCGCCAACGCCGTGGCGATCGGCGGCAATCCCTACGAGGCGGCGACACGGGCCCTGGGAGACTACTCACTTGCCGTTGGGTCTGGCGCGGTCGCTTCCGCCAGCGCAAGCGGCGGCATCGCAATCGGCGGGAACTCAGGGGGCGGCGCTACGTCCGGCGCCGCCGACGCCATCGCCATCGGGGCCGGCGCGATCAGCAACCAAACCGGCGGCATCGCCCTAGGATACCAATCATCGGCGGCAAACGCCAATGACGTCGCCTTGGGCACCCAGTCGGTAACAGCCGCGACTGTCTCCACGAATTCGGCGACGATTGGCGGCTTCACCTATGGCAACTTCGCGGGCACGACCCCCACCAGCACGGTGAGCATCGGCGGCTCGGCAAACGTCCCGGCCCGAACTCTGACCAATGTCGCCGCCGGCCAAATCACCCCCGGCAGCACCGACGCCATCAACGGTTCAGAGCTCTATTCCGTCGCCAGCACCACGGGCAGCAACATCACTTCGCTCTCCACGGGGCTCTCGACCACCAACAGTTATGTCGGGTCACTCTCCACCTCCGCGTCGAGTGGCATCAGCACCAATGCGAGCTACATCGGTTCGCTGTCGACGTCCGCCTCGTCGGGCATCAGCACCAACGCCAGCTATATCGGCTCGCTCTCCACCTCGACGTCCAGCGGGATCAGCACCAATGCGAGCGGCGTNNTCCACCGGCCTCTCGACCACAAACAGCTATGTCGGATCCGTGTCGACCTCGGCATCCTCGGGCCTCTCGACCACAAACAGCAGCGTCTCATCGCTATCGACCTCGGCGTCGAGCGGCATCAGCACAAACGCCAGCTACATCGGTTCGCTCTCGACATCCGCGTCGTCCGGTCTGTCGACCACGAACAGCAGCGTCGCATCGCTGTCGACGTCCGCCTCGTCGGGCATAAGCACCAACGCCAGCTACGTCGGCTCGCTTTCCACCTCGGCGTCGTCCGGGATCAGCACCAATGCGAGCGGCGTCGCCTCGCTGTCCACGGGCCTCTCGACGGCCAATAGCGCGATCAGCATTCTGAACGCCGATGCGAACGGTGTGGGGATCAAGTACTTCCACACCAATTCGTCCCTGGTCGACTCCACCGCCACCGGCCTGAACTCCGTCGCCGTCGGCCCAGCCGCCACCTCCATCGGGTCCAGCTCCATCGCCATCGGCAATGGCGCCACGGCGGGCAATGACCTCAGTGTGGCGCTGGGCGCGGGCGCCACCACGGCGCCATCCACGGGCACGGCCAATGTGGTCCTCAAGGGCGTCACCTATGCCTATGCGGGCGCCAGCCCCACCGGCACGGTGAGCGTGGGCGCGGCGGGCGCCGAGCGCACCATCACAAATGTGGCCGCCGGCCAGGTCACGGCCGCCAGCACCGACGCCATCAATGGCTCGCAGCTCTATGCGGCCGATCAGGCGATCAATGGTCTGGTGGAGGGAACGGCTGGGCTCTTCCTTTCCAACAACACGGTAAATGCGGCCTCGCCAAGCGACGGCGGGGCCAACGCGTCCGCTGGCGGCTATGGGGCCAATGCGGGCGGGAACAACGCCACGGCGATTGGCAATTCGGCGACGGCGGGCGGCGCCAATTCCACCGTTCTCGGCCAGGGCGCCACCGACAATAGCAACGCGGGGTCCACCGTGATCGGCCAGGGCGCGGGTATCGCCTCAAGCATCGCGGGCAGCAACATCGCCCTGGGCCAATCCAGCACCGTGATAGCCGCCCCCGTGGGAACCTCCAGCGCTACTATCGGCGCCTTCTCCTACTCCGGCTTCGCGGGATCGACCCCCGCTGGAACCTTAAGCATCGGCTCCGCCGGCTCTGAGCGCACGCTCACCAATCTTGCCGCCGGCCAGGTCACCTCCACCAGCACCGACGCGGTCAATGGATCGGAACTCTATTCCGTCGCCAGCACGACGGGGAGCGGCGTCGCCTCGCTCTCCACGGGGCTCTCGACGACGAATAGCAATGTGACCCAGCTCTCCACGGGCCTTTCCACGGTCAATAGCAGCGTCAATGTGTTCAATGCCGACGCCAATGGCGCCGGGATCAAATACTTCCACGCCGATTCCACCCTGGCGGACTCCACGGCGACGGGACCCAATTCCGTCGCGATCGGGCCCGTGGCCGTGGCCAGCGGCGTGGGATCGGTCGTCATGGGTAACGGCGCCACGGATAGTGGGAATGCCAATTCCGTGGTCATCGGTCAGGGCGCCAGCATATCCTCCGGCCTCGGCGGCAGTAATGTCGCGATCGGTGGGGGCAGCGCTGTAACCTCGGCGGCCATCGGCACCTCAAGCGTCACGGTGGATGGGGTCGCCTATACCGGTTTTGCCGGGACCAGTCCCATCGGCGTGGTGAGCTTCGGGTCCGCGAGCGGATCGCGCGTCCTCACGGGCGTGGCCGCCGGCGCGATCACCCCGACCAGCCTCGATGCAGTGAACGGCAGCGAGCTTTATAGCGTCACCAATCAGGTCAGCGAGACGGCCAATACGGTCGCCCAGGCTCTGGGCGGCGGATCCACGGGCACGACCCAGGGCGTCACCAACCCAACCTACACAGTCTATGGATCAACCGCGACGACAGTGGCCCAGGCCGTGGCGGTCCTTCAGCAGTCTTCCCCGATCCAGTACGCCACCACGACCACCTCGGGCACGGTCGCTGTGGGCAACGCCGCCTCCACTTCGCCGACCAATATCGTAACCTTGGTGGGATCGACGACCAGCACCCCCGTCACCGTGGCCAATGTGGCGGCTGGCACAGCGCCGACCGAGGCGGTGAATGTCAGCCAACTTGTGTCCGCGCAAGTGCACTATTTCAGCGTCAATGACGGGACATCGCCGAACGGCGCGATCGGCAGCACGGGGCAGACCACCACCACGACGCCAACCGGGGCGCTGCCCAATTACAATAACAGCGGCGCGGCGGGGCAGTATTCCGTGGCCATCAGCCCCAACGCCTCCGCCACCGCCATGGGCGACGTGGCGCTGGGCTATGACGCCACGGCCGCGGGCACCAACACGGGCGCCGCGGTTTCGGTGGGCATGGGCAATACAGCTGAGGGAACCGGCGCGGTGGCCCTGGGTGATCCGAACGTCGCCATCGGCACAGGCGCGGTGGCTATCGGCGCAAACAATACGGCCCTTGGCGCGGGGGGCGTCGCCATCGGTAACATCTCCACGGCGGCGGGACTGGGCTCGGTCGCCCTCGGCGACAGCGCCATCGCCAATAATTTGGGAGACGTGGCCCTGGGTTCGGGATCGGTCACCGCGCTCCCCAACTCCGTCTCCAGCGTCACGGTGCGAGGCGTCGCCTATGCGGTGGCCGGAACCAATCCCACCAGCGTGGTCAGCGTCGGNNAATGTGGCCGCCGGTCAGATCACCGCCACCAGCACCGACGCGGTGAACGGATCGGAACTTTACGCCACCAACCAGGCGGTGAACGCCATCAATGGCAATGTCTCCACCCTGGGAACGACCGTCACCGGCCTGGGCTCTCAGGTGACGAGCAACACCAACGCCATCGCCGCGCTCAATAATGGCACGGCGGGCCTGGTCCAGCAGGCTGGCGGGGCGCCGGGCGCCGGAGCGATCACCGTGGGCGCCCAGACGGGCGGGACCTCGGTCAACATCGCCGGAACCTCCGGCGCCCGGGTGCTCAGCGGCGTCGCCGCGGGCGTCGCCGCCACNNGTCAATATCGCCGGAACCTCCGGTGCGCGCGTTCTGGGCGGCGTCGCCGCGGGCGTGGCGGCCACCGACGCGGTGGATGTGGGTCAATTGCAGGCCGCCCTGGCGGGAGTCGGAGGCGTCGACTCGGTGCAGTACGACAACGCCAGCCACAACAGCGTCACCTTGGGCGGGACGGGCGCCACGGGCCCCGTCGCCCTGAACAACGTGGCGGCCGGCGCCCTCAGCGCCACCTCCACGGCGGCGGTGAATGGCGCCCAGCTCTATGCGGCGAACGCCAATATCACCAATCTGCAGAACGGCGCGGGGGGCGTCTTCCAGGTCTATCAGTCGGGCGCGGTCACGGCGCCGACAGCCAGCGCCCTGCAATCCACGGCGGGCGGCGACGGCGCGATGGCCACGGGCGCGGCCTCCACGGCCATCGGCTATCGGGCCAGCGCCAGCGGCGCAAACTCGGTGGCCATCGGCGCCAATTCCAGCGACGGCGGCCAGGCCAATGTCGTCTCCTTCGGCACGCCGGGTAACGAGCGGCGCCTCACCAATGTCGCCCCCGGAATCAACGGCACCGATGCGGTGAACGTCAATCAGCTCACCGCGGTCTCCAACTATGCCGCCAGCCTCAATAATGCTTTGAGTGTCAAGGTGAATGGCGAACTGGCGGGCGCCAACGCCCTGTCGGGCCTGCCCTTCTCCACGATTCCCACCAAGGGGATGGTGGCCGCCGGGTTTGGTTTCCAGAACGGCGAAGGCGCCTTTGCCGTGGGCCTCTCTCATCAGTTCGATGACAGGTACAACACGGTGATCCGCGCCGGCGGCTCCTTCGGCATCAGCAATTCCTCCGAAGGCGCCAACGTGGCCATCGGCTTCCACTTCTA
>PLFA01000005.1 GCA_003136615.1 Caulobacteraceae bacterium
GCCGCGCCCACGGGTGTCGCAGTTCCGCGCAAGATGTCGGCGCCCGAGGGCGCCGACGGGGGCGCCTATGACTTCTGGTTCACCCGGTTGCGCTACGACTCCGGAGACTGGGACCTGGATCAGAAAATGCCCAGCAACATCATCACCTCCCTGATCGACTATACCAACCTGCGCGTCGATCCGAAGGAGCACGTGCTCTCGCTCTCCGATCCGCGCATGCTGACCGCGCCCTTCTGCTATCTCACCGGGCACAAGCTGGTGGAGTTCAACGCCGCNNGACGACTGCAACCACGATATCGATGGCCTGTTCGCCAAGTCCTTCGAAAAGCAGATGGCGGCGATCTTCGGCCCCAAGGCGCTGAAGCCTCTCCCGAAAAATCATCCCATCTTTACCCGCTTCTTCAAGTTCGACGGGCCGCCGCCTACCGGGCTGGAGCTGAACGGCTGGGGCGACGATCTGGTGCACGATTACGTCAAGGGTATCGACATCAACGGCCGTCTCGGCGTGCTCTACAGCAACAAGGACTATGGCTGCGAGTGGGACTACGACTGGCACAACAAGCGTTTCCTCGCCGAAGACAACACCAAGTTCGGGGTCAACATCGTCATGTATGCGCTGACCTCATGAGCGTTATAGAGATCACCGAGGGTCAGGTGGAAGGCCAGCTGCAGCGCATGGATACGCTGCGCCAGGCGCTAGGCCAGGCCATCGTCGGGCAGGAGGCGGTGGTCGAGCAGCTCCTGATCGGCCTGCTGGCGGGTGGCCACGTGCTGATGGAGGGCGTGCCCGGCCTGGGCAAGACCCTGCTGGTNNCACCGCAGCTTCCGCTTCCAGCCGGGCCCTGTCTTCACCAGTCTCCTCCTCGCCGACGAGTTGAACCGCACGCCGCCAAAGACCCAGGCGGCGCTCCTGGAGGCCATGCAGGAGCGCACGGTCAGCTTCGCCGGCGTCACCCACCAGTTGCCCCGCCCCTTCTTCGTGCTGGCCACGCAAAACCCGCTGGAACAGGCGGGCACCTATCCCTTGCCCGAGGCCCAGCTCGACCGCTTCCTGCTGCACGTGCGGGTGGACTATCCCACCGAGGCGGAGGAGCGCGCCATCCTGGCCCAGACGACCGGCGCGCCGTTAAGCGACCCGCCGCGCGTCATGGGCGCCCAGGAGGTGCTGGCGCTCCAGGCCATGGCGCGACAGGTGCATCTGTCGGCCGACCTGCTGGCCTGGATCACCCGGCTGGTGCGCGCCACCCGCCCAGGCGACGCGGCCGCGCCGGCCGAGGTCACGACCTATGTACGCTTCGGCGCCGGCCCGCGCGCGGGCCAGTCCCTTGTGCTCGCCGCCAAGGCGCGCGCCCTCCTTCGCGGGCGACTGGCGGCGACGCGGGAGGACATCGCGGCGCTCGCCGCGCCGGTGATCCGCCACCGCCTGCTACTGGCCTTCGCCGCCGAGGCGGAGGGTCGCAGCGCCGATGAGGTGATCGCCGCCGTGCTGCGCGCCACCTCGCCCCCAAGCGCCTAGCAGGGCGCATGCCGCCCTTTGGGCCACCGCCCTTGCTACCGCCCGAGGTGCGCCACCGCCTTCGGGGACTGACACTGCGCGCATGGCGCGCGGCGGGGGCCGGCTCCGGGGTCCATGCCAGCCGCAACCGTGGCGCCGGGCTCGAATTCGCCCAGCACCGCGCCTATGAGCCCGGCGACGAGCCGCGCATGGTCGACTGGAAACTCTATGCGCGTTCCGACCGCGTGTTCGTGCGGGAATCCGAGCGCGAGAGCCCCTTGACGCTTTGGATCCTGTTAGACGCCAGCGGCTCCATGGGCCAGGCCGACGCCGCGCGCCCAGACTGGTCGCGGCTGGACGCGGCCAAGGCCCTGGCCGCGGGTCTGGCGGAGATGGCCCTGGCCGGCGGCGACCGATTTGGCTGGGTGACACTGGCAGGCGACCGCCCGCATCTGCTGGCCCCGGGCGCGGGTGGGCGTCAGCGCGACCGCCTATGGCTGGAGATGGCCACGGTTCAGGCGGCGGGCGGCTTTCCGCCCCCGCCGCGCTGGGCGCCTCTGTGGGACCGCATCGGCGGCCACGACCTCGTCGTGTTGCTGAGCGACGCCTTCGATCCCCATAGCGTCGACCTGGCCGGGCGGCTGGCGGCGGCGGGACGCGAGGTTCTGGCCATACGCCTGCTGACGGTGGAGGAGCGCGACTTTCCCTTCCAGGGCGGTCACCGCTTCCGCGATCCGGAAACGGGGGATGAGCTTCCGGGCGACGGCCGCCTGTTGCGCGCAGACTTCCTACGCCGCTTTGGGGAGGCCCGCGCGAAGATCGGGGCCGAGCTGGACGCCCGCGGCGTGCGTCATATTGAGTACGCGCTGGACGAGCCGCTGGACCAGCCGCTGCGCCGCCTGTTTGGGGGGAAGACGTGAGCTGGGGCCTGCTGGCCCCGCTCGGTTTGACAGCGCTGGCCGCGCTGATTGTGCCGCTGTTGATCCACCTGACGCGACGCGACATCCAAAGGCCCATCGCCTTCGCCGCCCTACGCTGGTTGGAGCCTCGGCCAAAACCCCGCCGGCGGCCGCGCCTGGACGAGTGGGCTCTATTGGCGGCCCGCCTGGCCCTCCTGACACTGCTGGCCCTGGTATTGGCGCGCCCGGTCTGGCGGGGCGAGAACAACGCCCAGGCTTGGCTGGCGGTCGCGCCCGGGACGAATCTGGCGGCGGCCAGGGCCCTAGCGCCGAAGGGGGCGCACGTGCGCTGGCTGGCGCCGGGATTTCCGGGCCTCGGGCGACCGGTTTCCACAGGGTCGGCGTCGATTTCCAGCCTGCTGCGGGAACTGGACGCGGATCTGCCGCGCGGCGCGCGCCTGACCGTGGTGGTCCCGGCGGTGCTGGACGGCGTGGACGCGGAGCGGCCGCGGCTATCGCGCGCGGTGGACTGGCGCATACTGCCCGGCGCGACGGCGCCCGCGGCCCGGCCCGCCATCCCCGCCGCCCCGCCGACCCTCGTCATCCGCTATGCCCCGGGCTTCGAGGCCGGGGCCCGCTATCTGCGGGCCGCCACCGAGGCCCTGGCGCCTTCACGGGCGGCCGCCGCCAGCGACGCGGGTCCGACGCGCGATCCCCTGCCCCAAGGCGCCCGCGCCATCGCGTGGCTGACCCCGGGCCCCATCCCGGGCGACGTGCGCGAGCGCCTGGTCAAGGGGGCGGTGGTGCTGCTCCCGGTCCAGGCCTCGATCGAGGGTCTGGGCCCCGCCACGCCGTTATGGCGAGACGATGAGGGCCGGACGTTGGTGGAAGGGGGGAGCCTGGGCCACGGGCTTTGGCGGCGCTTCACCCGGCCGCTCGATTCCGAAACGATGCCGGAGTTGCTGGCGGCCGACTTCCCCGACCGATTGGCGGGACTGCTGGCTGCTCCGCCGCCGCCGCCCGCCCGGGTGGAGGCGCGCAACTTT
>PLFA01000164.1 GCA_003136615.1 Caulobacteraceae bacterium
TTGCCCGAGCCCGGGCCACGGCCTACGCGCATACGGCCCTTGGTGGAGCCCTCGCGGGGCGAGAGTTCGTTAAGTTTGGTCATGAGCGCCTCTCCTTAAGAGATGAATCGCCGGGGGATGCCCGACTCGGCTGGATAAGTTTCGCGGGGACTTAATCCCCACGCGGCTATTCGACGATTTCCACCATATNNTGGGCCACCTTGGCGATCATGCCACGGACCGATGGGGTGTCATTGAGGACGGCGGTGCGCCCTATGCGGTTAAGGCCCAGGCCGACCAGGGTCGCGCGCTGATCAAACTTGCGGCGAATGGGGCTGGCCGTCTGGCGAACGGTGAGTTTGGCCATGGCGTATGTCCTTTAGGCTNNCATGTTGTAGGGGTTGGACGAGCCCACCGACTTGGCCACCACATCCTGGACGCCCAGGGTTTCAAGAATGGCGCGCATGGGACCGCCGGCGATGACGCCCGTGCCCGGAGGGGCGGCGCGCATCATGATCTTGCCCGCGCCCCAACGGCCAGCGCCATCATGGTGAAGCGTGCGCGATTCCCGCAAAGGCACGCGAATCATCGACTTCTTGGCTTCTTCGGTGGCCTTGCGAATGGCCTCGGGCACTTCACGCGCCTTGCCATGGCCATAGCCGACCCGGCCCTTCTGGTCGCCGACGACCATCAAAGCGGCGAACGAGAAACGCCGTCCGCCCTTCACCGTGGCGGCCACGCGATTGATGTGCACCAGCTTCTCGACGATGTCGCCTTCGCCGCGCTCTTCGGGCTTGTTGCGGTCACGCCGATCGCGGCGCTCTCCGCCGCCACGCTGCTGTTCGCCACGGGCCATGGTTTTTCCTTAACCTCTTAAAAATTCAGGCCGGCTTCGCGCGCCGCGTCCGCCAGGGCCTTGATACGCCCATGATAAATATAGCCGCCGCGGTCGAACACGACGTCCTTCAAACCCTGCTCAATGGCGCGCTGGGCCAAAAGAGCCCCCACCTTGGACGCCGCCTCGCGGTCCGAGCCTTTTTCGATCGCCGCCTCAAGCGAGGAGGCGGCCGCCAGGGTCACGCCACGCCGATCATCGATGATCTGGGCATAGATGTTCTTGGACGAGCGGAAGACCGACAGGCGCGGACGCCCGCCCGACACCGCCTTCAGACGGCGGCGAACGCGCTCGGCGCGCTTCTTCAATGAATCGCGGGGAGTGAGAGCCATGGCGCTACTTCTTCTTGCCTTCCTTGCGACGGACAACTTCGCCGCCATAGCGCACGCCCTTGCCCTTATAGGGCTCGGGGGGCCGGATCTTGCGGATCTTGGCGGCGGTTTCACCCACCAGTTGCTTGTCTATCCCAGCGATCTTGATCTCCACGGGACGAGGCACGGCGAAGCTGATCCCGGCGGGCGGAGGAACATTCACCTCGTGCGAGAACCCCAGCTGCATGCTGAGCGCATTCCCATTCATGGCCGCCCGATAACCGACACCCACCAGTTCGAGGGTTTCCTCGT
Organism: Caulobacteraceae bacterium; assembly: GCA_003136615.1. GTDB lineage: Bacteria > Pseudomonadota > Alphaproteobacteria > Caulobacterales > Caulobacteraceae > Acaudatibacter. The sequence continues at coordinate 1,498 of PLFA01000164.1, forward strand.
AGCCCGTGGTCACGCCGACCACCATGTTGTTCACAAGCGTGCGCGAGAGGCCCCACATGGAGCGAGCGCGCGCCGTCTCGGCCCGGGGCGTCAGGGTCAGCTCGCCTGATCCTTGGCTGATTTCGATCTCGTCGCTCACGGTCCAGGACAGGGCGCCCTTGGGCCCCTTGACCGAAACCGTCTGCCCCTCGACGCTGATGGTTACGCCGGCGGGGATAACGACCGCCTTCTTGCCGATCCGCGACATCTCAATACACCTGACAGAGGACTTCACCGCCGACATTGGCGGTGCGGGCGGCGGAGTCCGACATCACGCCCTTGGGCGTGGAGAGGATCGAGATGCCAAGGCCATTCTTCACGGGCTTCAGATCGGCGATGGAGGCATAGACGCGCCGACCTGGCTTCGAGACGCGATTGATCTCCGCGATCACGGGCTCGCCGTCAAAATACTTCAACTCGACTTCGAACTGCGGGAAGGCGCCCGGCTCCTGAATGAGACCGTAGCCACGGATATAGCCTTCGGCGAGGAGCACTTCGAGCACGCGCTCGCGCATCCGGGAGGCCGGCGTGAGCACCTTGGAGCGCTTGCGCATGCCAGCGTTGCGGATGCGGGCGATCAGGTCGCCTAGGGGATCATTGACCATCTTGTGTCCTCCCTACCAGCTCGACTTGACGAGGCCCGGGATCTGCCCGGCGGAGCCCAGTTCGCGCAGCGCGATCCGGCTCATCTTCATTTTGCGATAGAAGGCGCGCGGACGACCCGTGATCTCACAGCGGTTGCGAATGCGGCTGGGCGCCGAGTTGCGGGGCAGCTTTGCAAGCGCAAGCCGCGCCTCGAACCGCTCTTCCAGCGACAGGTTCTCGTTCTCAGCCGTATCCTTCAACGCCTTACGCTTGGCGGCGTACTGCACCACGAGCTTGCGCACGTGGGTGTTGCGATTGACGGCGCTTTTCTTGGCCATGGTGTCTCTCTCTCGCCCGTTCCGCGGCTATTGCTGAGCCGTGGTGAACGGGAACTGGAATTCCTTTAGAAGCGCGCGCGCCTCGTCATCGGTCTTCGCGGTGGTGCAGACGATGATGTCCATGCCCCAGATCTGGTCGATCTCATCGTAGTTGATCTCAGGGAACACCAAGTGCTCGCGAAGGCCCATGGCGTAGTTGCCGCGGCCATCGAAACTCGTGGGCTTAAGGCCCCGGAAGTCCTTCACCCGCGGCAAGGCGATGGTGATCAGACGATCCAGGAACTCATACATGCGATCCTTGCGAAGGGTGACCTTGGCGCCGATCACCATGCCTTCGCGCAGCTTGAAGCCGGCGATGGAGTTGCGGGCCTTGGTGGGCAGGGGCTTCTGGCCGGTGATGGCCGCCAGATCCTTCATCGCCGATTGGCTCTTCTTGGAATCGCTCACAGCTTCGCCGATGCCCATGTTCACGACGATCTTGTCGATCTTCGGGATCTGCATCTCGTTGCGATAGGAAAACTGCTCCTTCAGCGCCTTGCGAATGCGCTGACGGTATTCAGTCTTCATGCGCGGCTCGTAAGCCGTCTCTGGGGCGGACTCAGCCATTGATGACCTCTCCGGTGGTCTTTGCCACCCTCACCTTCTTGTCGCCGTCGATGCGGAAACCCACACGCGTGGGCTTGCCGTTCGAATCGGCGATGGCGACGTTCGACACGTGAATGGCGGCTTCCTTGGGCTTCTTGCCGCCCTGGGGATCGGCCTGGGTGGGCCGGGTGTGGCGCTGGACCATGTTGAGACCGCCGACGATGACGCGCTCATCCTTGGGGAACACTTTTTCCACGCGACCCGTGCGGCCCTTGTCCTTGCCGGTGAGCAGGATGACCCGATCGCCCTTTTTGATCTTCGCCGCCATCACAGCACCTCCGGCGCCAGGGAGATGATCTTCATGTGGCTCTTGGCGCGCAGTTCGCGCGGCACGGGGCCAAAGATCCGGGTGCCGATCGGCTCGGACTGCTTGTTGACGATGACCGCCGCGTTCTTGTCGAAGCGGATCACTGAACCGTCCTTGCGCTTGATCGCCGAGGCGGTGCGCACGACGATGGCCTGAAGGACGTCGCCCTTCTTCACCCGGCCACGCGGAATGGCTTCCTTGACCGAGACGACGATCTTGTCGCCCACGCCCGCATAGCGACGGCCGGCGCCGCCCAGCACCTTGATGCACATGACGCGGCGCGCGCCGGAATTATCGGCGACTTCGAGATTGGTCTGCATCTGGATCATGCGGCGACGTCCTTAGGAAGCACTTCCCAGGTCTTGAGCTTGGACTTGGGCGCGCACTCGATAATCCGCGCCGCCTCACCCTCATGATAGGCGTTGGCCTCGTCATGGGCGTGGTAGCGCTTGGACCGACGCACGGTCTTCTTGAGCAGGGGGTGCAGGAAGGTGCGCTCGACGCGCACGACCACGGTCTTGTCTCCCTTGTCGGAGACCACCACACCTTCGAGGATTCGCTTGGGCATCGCTTTATATCTCTATGCTTAAGGTCACGCCGCCGCAGGCGTGCGGGCGCGCAGGACCGTCTTGATGCGCGCGATGTCCCGACGGACCTCCTGCACACGATGAGTCTTTTCCAGCTGCCCGGTGGCCGCCTGGAAGCGCAGGTTGAACTGTTCCTTCTTCAGCGACAGAAGTGCGTCGCTGAGCTGGTCGGGGGTCAGACGCAGAACGTCGTCGATCTTCATCACGCAGCCTCCACCGCATCGGCGAGACGGGTGACGATGCGGGTTTTCACCGGAAGCTTGGCGGCGCCCAGGCGCAGCGCTTCACGGGCAACCTCATCGGGGACGCCATCCACCTCAAACATGATCCGACCCGGCGCGACGCGGGCGGCCCAGTATTCCACCGATCCCTTGCCCTTACCCATCCGAACCTCGGCGGGCTTGTCGCTCACCGGCACGTCTGGGAAAATGCGGATCCACACCCGGCCCTGACGCTTCATCTGGCGCGTAATCGCCCGGCGCGCCGCTTCGATCTGGCGCGCGGTGACCCGCTCGGGCTGCACGGACTTCAGCCCGTGCGAGCCGAAATTCAGCGCAAAGCCGCCCTTGGCCAGGCCGTGGATGCGGCCCTTGAACTGCTTGCGGTACTTGGTCTTCTTGGGGGAAAGCATGGCCTTGTCCTACAATCCTTAAGCGGCCGGGCCGTCGCGGCGGTCGCGGCGGGGTCCGCGATCGGGACGATCACCACGACCTTCACGGCCGGGGCCTTCGCCGGCGGGACCGGACTCACTGGCCAGACGCTTGTCCAGGGCCATGGGATCGTGCTCCAGGACCTCGCCCTTGAAGATCCAGGTCTTGACCCCGATGATGCCGTAGGTGGTCTTGGCTTCGGCGAAGCCATAGTCGATGTCGGCGCGCAGGGTGTGACGCGGCACCCGGCCCTCATGATAGGACTCGGCTCTAGCGATCTCGGCTCCGCCCAGACGACCGGCCACCTCCACGCGGACGCCCTTGGCGCCGAGGCGCATGGCAGACTGCATGGAACGTTTCATGGCGCGGCGGAAGGCGATCCGGCGCTCAAGCTGCTGGGCGATGTTTTCGGCGACCAGTTGAGCGTCAGTCTCGGGCTTGCGGACCTCGACGATGTTCAGGTGAACCTCGCCCTCGGTCATGGCGGCGAGATCGGTGCGCAGTTTCTCGATGTCCGCGCCCTTCTTACCGATGATCACGCCAGGACGGGCCGAATAGATGGTCACGCGGCACTTCTTGTGCGGCCGCTCGATGATGATCCGCGACACGCCGGCCTGATAGAGGCGCTTCTTCAGCTCCTTGCGCAGACGGATGTCGTCGTGGAGCAGACGTGAATAATCAGCTCCGCTGGCGAACCAGCGGCTGTCCCAGGTGCGGTTGATGCCCAGGCGCAGGCCGATGGGATTGACTTTTTGACCCATCAGACGGCCTCGCCCAGTTCACGAACCACGATGGTGATCTCCGAAAACGGCTTCTCGATGCGCGAGGACCGGCCGCGGGCGCGGGCGGAAAAGCGCTTCATGACAAGGTTGCGCCCCACATAGGCCTCGGCCACCACCAGATTATCGATGTCCAGGCCGTGATTGTTCTCGGCGTTGGAGATCGCCGAATAGAGCGCCTTGCGCACATCCGACGCGATACGGCGGGGGCTGAACTCAAGTTCATTGAGGGCGCGCTGGACTTTAAGGCCCCGGATGGACTGGGCCACGAGGTTGAGCTTGCGCGCACTGGTGCGCAGGGTGCGCACCTTGCTCATGGCCGCCGTCGTATCGACGCGGCGCGGGTTAACGGGCTTGCCCATGCTACTTCCTCTTGGCCTTCTTGTCGGCGGCGTGGCCCGGGAAATAACGGGTGGGCGCGAACTCGCCGAGCTTCATGCCAACCATGTCTTCGCTGACAAGGACGGGCACATGCTTCTGGCCATTGTGGACGCCGAAAGTCAGGCCGACGAACTGCGGCATGATGGTAGAACGGCGCGACCAGGTCTTGATCACATCCTTCCGCCCAGAGGTCTGAACGGCGTCCGCCTTCTTAAGCAGATAGCCGTCGACAAAAGGGCCTTTCCAGACTGAACGGGTCATGGGCTCAGCGGGCCTTCTTCACGTGACGCGTGCGGATGATGAACTTATCCGTGGTCTTGTTGCTGCGTGTCTTGCGACCCTTGGTGGGCTTGCCCCAGGGGGTCACGGGGTGACGACCGCCCGAGGTGCGGCCTTCGCCGCCGCCATGGGGGTGATCGATGGGGTTCATGGCGACGCCGCGAACATGCGGGCGCCGGCCCTTGTGGCGAACGCGGCCGGCCTTGCCGAGCACCTCGTTCATGTGGTCGGGGTTCGACACAGCGCCGACCGTGGCCATGCAGGTATCCTGCACCATGCGAAGCTCACC
>PLFA01000069.1:0-13137 GCA_003136615.1 Caulobacteraceae bacterium
TGGCAGGACACGGTCCGCAACACCCACCTCAGCCAGGAAGTGCGCATCGCCTCGCCGGATAATTGGCGGCTGCGGTTTCAGGCTGGCGCCTATTACGAACAGTTCAAGATCTACGACGACATGAACTTCAACTATAAGACTTTTCCCGCCTGCAGCACGGCCGACCTAACCGCCGCCCTGGCCGGAGGCGCACCTTGCGTGGCCGACGTGACCACCGCCCCCGGATCAACCGCGAACGACCCTGGCGTCCGCAGCGACCAGACGGCTTTCGGGGAAGACACCCAGCGGGGCTATGATCAGTTGGCCTTTTTCGCATCCGGCGACTTCGACATCATCCCTAATGTGCTGACCATTTCAGGGGGCACGCGCTATTTCCGATACTCTGAATATGAGGTGGGATCGGTCTATGCGACCACCACGGGCTGTCTCAATGTGCCCAACGGCGATTGCACCAGCGGTGAGACCAACATCGATTCCCACAACGACCATGCGGTCTATACCGGCTTCAAGAGCCGCGCGAACATCACCTGGCATGTGCAGAAAGACTCTATCGTCTACTTCACCTTCTCTCAGGGTTTCCGTCCGGGCGGTTTCAACCGTGTACAGAAGGAAGTCATCAAGGACGCCAGCGGCGCGGCCCAGTTCCTTGAGCCCAATAGCTATGCGCCCGACTCCTTGAACAACTACGAGATCGGGTACAAGACCGAACTGCTTGATCACCGGCTCCAGCTCAATCTGTCGGCCTATCTGATGGATTGGAGCAATGTTCAGTTCCTGATCTACAACCCCACCGAGGGCATCAACACCACATTTGGGATCAATGGGCCTGGCTATAATGTGAAGGGCGTCGAGGGCCAGTTCGTCGGCCGTGTCACCGAGGGCCTGACAGTCCAGGGATCGGCTTCCTACAACCACAACACCCAGTCGACTTCGCCCTGCCTTGTGGACAACATCTCTGGAACCGCGGCTTACGGCGGCTGTATCACCACGGTGAAGCCCAGCGGGGGCGTCGCCCAACCCTTCGCCAATCCCTTCGGAACCGTCGGCTCCACGACCGCTTTCTCGCCCGCATTCCAGGGCAATATCCGCGCCCGCTACGAGTGGACGGTGGACAACTACACGTGCGACTTCCAGATCGGCGGCAACTATGTCGGCAGCATGTACAACGAGCCCGCGACCTACCCGTCAGGCGTCGGCGTGCTGATCCCCAACACCACCTTGCTGCGTTATTATCAGCCCGGCTACGGCACGGTTGACGCCTCGGTGGGCGTCTCCAAGGACAAGTGGAAGGCGGAGCTCTTCGGGACCAATCTCGCCGACTCGGATGCCAGTGTGTTTACCTCCTCGGCCCAGTTCATCAAGTCGGAGGTTCCGCTCCGGCCTCGGACCGTGGGCCTGAGGATCGGCGCCAGCTTCTGACGGGAGATTTTCTGCTAAAGGTATCGGGACGTCAGGCGCGAGAGTCTCCGACGCCCCGACCTGGACCCATGGACACCACGTTCGCCACCCCTCTGGCATCATCGACTGAAGCTCAGGTGCGCGGTCTTCGCGCGCTCCAGCGGGACGGGCGACATCAGGAGGCCTGGGCGGGCGCCGAGGCGCTCCTTACGGATCGGCCCGAGAACCGCGACCTCCTCCTGATCGCGGCGATCAGCCTTCGCCATCTCGGCCGGATTCCCGAGGCCATGGCGATGCTGGACCGCCTGGAGGCATGCGCCCCGCAGTTTAGCCGCCTGCATCAGGAGCGGGGGCTCTGTCACGTGGCGCTGAAGGATGCGCCGAACGCGATCGCGGCGCTTCTTGTCGCCGTGAATATCAACCCCGCCCTGCCCTCTGCCTGGAGCATGCTCGCCGGGCTCTACCGCCTCACCGGCGAGGCCGAAAATGTCGAAATTGCCATGGCGCATGTGACGACGCTCAAGGCGCTGCCGCCGGACGTGGTGACAGCGACCTCGTTGTTTTCCGACGGTGAACTGGGGCGGGCGGAAGAGATGATCCGCACCTTCCTCCTGCGTCATGGGGACCACCCGGAGGCCATGCGCCTTCTCGCCAAGATCGGCGTGGCGCGGGACGTGCTTGATGACGCCGAAGTGCTGCTCGCCGGGGCCCTTGAGCTGGCGCCCGATCACCGGGCCGCCCGATACGACTATGCTCTGACGCTCGCGCATCGGCACAAATATGCCGACGCGCGCCGCGAGATTGAAAAGGTTCTCGCGCTGGACCCCAGAAATCTCGACTACCGCTCACTCGCAGCCACCGCCGCCGTCGGGCTGGGGGAGAACGAGGCCGCCATAGAGATCTACCGGCAGATGCTTGGCGATGCGCCAGACTCCCCCGACATCAATCTCTGGCTCGCCCACGCGCTGAAGACCGTGGGTGAGGTCCCCGAGGCCATCGAGGCCTATCGCGCGGCGGCGGCCGCGCGGCCCGATTTCGGCGACGCCTATTGGAGCCTCGCCAACCTCAAGCTTTACAACTTCGAAGACGCCGAACTCGCGCGGATGCGCGCCGAGGAGGCCGCACCCGCGACCACGCCCATTGATCGCTATCACTTATGTTTCGCGCTGGGCAAAGCGCTGGAGGATCGCGGTGAGATCGCTGAATCCTGGCTCTATTACGCTCGCGGCAACGCCCTGAAACGCGCCGAAAGCCATTACCGGCCCGAGATTCTGGAGACGAATACGCGCAAGCAGATTGAGGTTTGCACCCGCCCGTTCTTCGCGGCGCGCGCGGGCTGGGGCGACCCGCGGCCCGACCCGATCTTCATCGTGGGTCTGCCGCGCTCGGGTTCGACCCTCCTTGAGCAGATCCTCGCCTCCCATTCGCGCGTGGAGGGAACCCACGAACTGGCCGATATCCAGCTCACCGTGCTGGACCTTCAGGGACGCGACCAGGACCTGGACAATCCGCGCTATCCCGGCGCGCTGGCGGACCTGACGGCCGATGATGTCCGCCGGCTCGGGGAAAAATATCTCGCGGACACCCGGGTCTACCGGTCGGGAAAGCCCGTCTTCATCGACAAGATGCCAAATAACTTTCGACACGTCGGGATGATCCACTTGATGCTACCCAACGCCAAGATCATCGACGCGCGNNGAAGACATCGCGCGCTATTACCGGACCTATCTCGACCTCATGGCGCACTGGGACGCGGCGCTGCCGGGGCGGGTTTTGAGGGTCTTTCACGAGGACGTGGTGGACGATCTGGAAGGGAGCGTCAGACGGATGCTGGATCATTGCGGCCTGGCCTTTGAGCCTAGCTGCGTGGAATTTCATAAGACCGCGCGGAGCGTCCGCACCCCCAGCTCGGAGCAGGTGCGCCAGCCCATCTTCCGAGAGGGGCTCGACCAATGGACGCGTTATGAGCCGTGGCTCGCGCCGCTAAAAGACGCCCTGGGCGATGCGCTCACGCGTTACCGGACGGCGTCCTCAAATGGGTGAGCCATGACGGTCACCACGAAGCGAGGGATTGCTCCATGAACGAAGTCGCCGCCGTCGTGTTCGATTGGGCCGGCACCATGATCGACTTCGGCTGCCTGGCGCCCATCCGCGCCCTCCAGGCCGCCTTCGCGGAAGAAGGTTTGCCGATCACCGAGTCCCAGGCGCGAAAGGATATGGGACGCGCCAAGCTTGATCACGTCGCCGCGCTCCTAGCTGATCCGGAAATCAGCGCGGCGTGGTCGTCGCGCTTCGGCGCCGCCCCGGGACCCGAGGAAATCCGCCTGATCTATGCGCGGCTGGAGCCATTGATGCGGACCGAGGCCGCCGCCCATTCGCAACTTATCGCCGGCGCGGCCGACCTGGCGGCGTGGCTGGCGGCGGAAGGCGTGAAGATCGGCTCCTCCACCGGCTATACCCGCGACATGATGGGGGGCATCCTGCCCCGGGCGGCGGCTCAGGGCTATGCGCCGCAAGTGGTGGTCTGCGCCGGGGAGACCAAGGAGGGGCGACCCTCGCCGCTGCCGATGTGGAAGGCGTTGACGGATCTCGCCGCCTATCCGGCCTGGCGTTGCGTGAAGATCGACGACGCCGCGGTGGGCATCGAAGAGGGGCGCGCCGCGGGCGCCTGGACGATTGGCGTGGCGGTTTCGGGTAATGGCGTGGGATTGAGCCTTGAGGCCTGGAACGCGCTGCCGGATACGGAGAAGGAACGGCTTTTTTTTTTTTTTTTTTNNCGGCCTCCTCGGAATCTGCGCTTTGGGAGGCCGAGGCAGACTATGTGATCGCGACCGTCGCCGAAGCCCAGGAGGTCATTATGGAGATTGATCGCCGCATCGGTTCCGGAGAACGGCCGCGAGGTTGAAAATGAGCGGATCGGAACCCGCGCTAAAGGACGCCCACGCGTTAGGGCGAGGCGTCGCATTTACGTGGAGCGACGGCTTGACCGCCGAGTTCTCGACGGCCTGGCTTCTCGATAACGCGGACCCGGCGGAAGCGGGCCTAGGTGGCCACCGCGTGCGGACACTCCGGGAGCTGGATGAGGCCGGCGCGATGGAGGCTGTGACGATTCAAGGCGACGCCGTTGACTTCACGCTGACCGGCCAGACGCTGCGATGCGCGGCCTCGCGCCTGCGCGCCTTCGCCGAGCCGCCCTCGCCTCGGACTAGCCCATCGGAGATAACGCTCTGGAGCCAAGGCGCCCAGATCGCCGGGTGTCAGCCCACTCCCTGCGCCGACTATCTCAGCGATGACCGGGCACTGCGGCACGCCCTCGCGGAAGTCACGCAATTTGGCCTCACGCGGCTCACCGGCGCGGGCGTCGCGCCAGGAACGGTGGAGAAGGTCGTGCGGCGCTTTGGCTTCATCCGCGAGACCAACTATGGGCGACTGTTCGAGGTCCGCGTCCTGACCCGGCCAGATCACCTCGCCTACACCAACCGGGCTCTGGAGCCTCACACCGACAATCCCTATCGCGACCCGGCGCCAACCCTCCAACTTCTTCATTGCATCAGAAACGCCAGCGAGAGCGGCGACACCTATTTCGTCGATGGTTTCGCTCTGGCCCAGGACATTCGACTGGAGGCGCCAGAGGATTTCGCGCGTCTTGCCCGTCATGAGGCGCCGTTCGGCTACACGACCGACAGCGGCGATCATTACGCCGCGCGCTCGCCCATCATCCGCCTTAGCGCGGAAAATGCGGTCCGCGGCGTCAGGTTCAACCATAGGGCGTTGGGCGCCGTCGACTTCGGACCGGCGGAGACGGCCCTTTGGTATGACGCTTATTTGCGGTTCGCTCGGGCCGCTGACGCCCCCGAAAGACGCCTGTCCCTGAAGATGCAGCCGGGGGACATCGTGATCTTCGACAACGAGCGCCTGCTGCATGGGCGAACGGAGATTACAGGGCCAGCCGACCGACTGCTCGAAGGCTGCTATGCGGAACGGGACGGCCTGCTGGCGACTTTGGCGCGGCTGACGGCGTAAGCTCACCTTACTGCCGGACGGCGGTCAGCCCAAGCTTGGCGAGATCGGCCTGGACGCTGTCTGGACCCGCCAGATGGCCCGCGCCGATGGCGACGAATACCACGCCCCGGCCTCGGGCGAGCGCCGCGATCTGGTCGGCAAAGCGCGCATTTCGTTCGACAATCAAGAGCTTATAGATATCGGGATAATCATCCCGCATCTCTTCATCGAGCAGTGCTTCCAGCTTTGACTGGTCGCCGGAGACCCAGGCGGCAACCATCTCATCAAGCTCCGGAACCGCTTTTTCGCCGTCGTCGAGCGAGGATTTGAGAAAATCGAGCTCTTCAGCTGGCGGCATGTCGGCGAGATAACGGACCTGCTGTTCGGCGGTCTCTAAGCCGTCGATGGGCTTATGTGCGGCGCGCATGTCCGCGGTAATCACATGTTCCGCGCCGCTATTGATGTCGTAGCCCCCCTGCATCAGGGGCAAAACGCTCAGCGTGACGCCCGCCATCCAGGGGCGCAGAGGCTCAAACTGCGCGGGCGTAAGGCCCAGCGGGGCCAGGAGCGCGGCGAGCTTCGCCTTCGTGGCGGCGTCGAGCTTTGACGACAGGGGGTGGGCCGGATCGACGCCATATTTGAGGACAAGGGGCTGCATGACCGCCGGATCGTCGTTATCGGCAATTTCCAGCCAAAGGGCGTCAGAGGCTTTGATGGCGGCATCGATCTTGGGCGCGCGCCAGGCGACGTTAGGTTTCAGGATATGGATCGTGCCGAAGAGATAAACCGTGGCCTGGGAACCCTGAACCTTCCAGAGGGCGGGCTCGGCGGTGGCGGGGCCGCCAAGGGCGGCGGCGAATAGCGCGCAGAGGGTCAGGCCCCGCCGGATTTTACCGATGTTCATAGGGGAGTCCGCACGGCTTCTTACGCCGCCAGGGGCGCCTGAGAGCCCCGCTTTGATTCAATCAGCCGCCCGTAGAGGTCAAAAAGCTGGGTAAAATGGGTGTCGGCGCTGGACGGCGGAGCAAGGTCGCAGGCCGGATGACGCCCGGCTTCTTTCGCCGCCAGAAGCGAACAGATCGCCTCCGCACACGCGGACGCGTCGCCGGTGGCGTAGGTGGCCGAAACGCCGCGCTTGGCCAGGTCCGCCGCACCGCCGGTGTCCGGTGTCACCACGGGTAGGCCGGAGGTGATCGCCTCGGCGACCACCAAGCCATAGGTTTCGGCGCCCGAACCATGCACCAGCAGGTCGGCGCTGGCATAGATGGCGGCGAGCCTGGCGCGATCCTTGACCGGTCCGGCCACGTGAACGCCCTCCACCCTGGCCGCCCGCCGGGCGACGGTGGCGCGGGCGGGCCCGTCGCCGAAAATCGCCAGGGCGAGGTCGGGTCGGCGCCCCCGCGCCAGTGCGAAACCCTCGATAATCGTTCGGTGCCGCTTTTCCGGGTGGAGACGTCCGACGGCGATGAGCAGCTTGGCGTCCGGCGCCGCGCCACAGGCCGCCAGAAGCTCGCGCCTCAAGGATTCGTCCCGCCGCGCGGGGGAAAAGAGGTCGGTCTCAATGCCAAAGGGCACGGCGATGGGCCGATGCACGCCAAAACTCTTGAGGCGTTCCGCCAACCATTCGCCCCCGGTGACCGTGACGTCGAACTGCGCGCTCAGTCGTCGCACATAGCCCCAATAGGCGTCGAACAGCTTGTCGATCCGGGGCCGCTCCATGATGCCCCCCAGAAGCGTGTAGGGATAACCGGCGATAAAATCCTGGTGAAAGACCAGGGATTTGACGGCGTCGCCCGGCGCATTGGCGGCGATCCACCCGCCGCGCCAGGGCGAGGATCCTTCGATGACATCCGGGGCCTCCGCCGCGACAGCGCGCCAGGCCTCCCGAGCGCTGAAGAACACGCGATAGTTGGAGTCGAAGGGCATCGGCGGGCTGGCGACCCAGATGATCTTGCCGCCTGTGCGGCGCTCTTCCCGGCTCTCGGCGCCCGGAGCAATAACCACGACCTCGTGCCCAAGCCGGGCCGCGGCGGCGAGTTTCTGGCGCACATAGCTGGCGACGCCCCCGCCGGTCTCGGAATAGAACCCGGAGATATCGACGATCTTCACGTAGTGGCCTTAGTGCCAGCGAGGGATCGATAACGCGCCAGGATACCGGCCATGGCTTCGTCCCAGGAGAATGTCAGGCTGAAGGCGCGCGCCGCGGCGCTCATGCGGCGGCGCAGGTCAGCATCGCGGGCAAGATTAAAGGCGCCCTCAGCCATGGCCGCCGAATCCCCGATCGGCGCCAGAAAGCCCGTGACCCCCGAAATGACCAGGGACCGGCTGCCCGTGGCGTCCGCGCAGATCGCCGGCAGGCCTGACGCCATGGCCTCAAGAGTGACGCTGCCGAAGGTCTCTGTGTCGCTGGGAAAGACGAACATGTCCGCGCTCGCATAGGCGATGGCGAGATCTTCGCCCACCACAAACCCCTCGAAGATCCCGTCGGGCAGGCGTTGCACAAGGCTTTGGCGTTCCGGCCCATCGCCAACGACCAGGGCGCGGCACTTCACCCCCTGCGCTTTGAGCCAGGTGACCACATCGACAAAATCATCCAGCCGCTTTTCCTTCACCAAGCGGCTGACAAAGGCGATGGCGAGTTCGTCATCCGCGAGGCCACGCCGCGCGCGCCAGCCTCCTGACCGCTTGGCCGGATCAAAGCGCGCCGTGTCCACGCCACGCGGCCACAGACGCAGGGTCGTGCTCACACCATCGGCGATGAGCGCATCGGCCATGGATTGTGAGGGGACGAACACTTCCTGGCAGGCGGCATAAAAGTCGCGCTCGATCCGTTTGGCGAAGCCGTGGAGGAAATCCAGGTGGTAGTATTTGAGATAGGTGTCGTAGCGGGTGTGATAGGAGGCCACCGTCGGCCAGCCCCTCTCCCGGCCAAGTTTCTGGGCCTGATGGCCCATGAAGTCCGGCGTCGCCAGATGGAGAATATCGGGATCAAAGGCGACAAGTTGGTCCCGTTGCGCACGCGGCAGACCCCTGGCAAGGCGATATTCGGGACGAAGCGGAATGGCGAAGGACGGCACGGGACAAAGATCTCCCGCATGCTTAAGCGCGGGAGCCTTGCCCACCGGCGCGAAGATCTTCACCTCGACATCATGCGCCAGGAGATAGGCGACGAGGCGGTTCAGGGTCAGGGCGACGCCGTCGCGAATATAGTTGTAGGAGCCTGTGACCAGCGCAACCCGTAAGGGCCGACCTAGATCCCCCTCGCGGCTCTCCGACGGTGGGGCGTCAGCGTCTACGGCGCCAAGATTTCCGTCAGAGGACACTACGGCGCTACCCCGTCTTCATGAAAAGCGAGGACGAATCTGCGCATCGTGAAAAACGAGGCCGGCGACGGGATGCGAAATCGCGTTCCCGCGCCGCCCCTCATTCATTTTGTGAGATGCTTCGACAGGTGCTTGTTCATTTCGAACATGTCCACCTTGTCCTTACCGTCAAAGACCGGCTTCAGCTTGGCATCAGCCAGAATCTCACGCTTGTTCGCGGGGTTCTGCAGCTTGTGTTCCTTGATGTAAGCCCACACCTTGGACACCGCGTCGCCACGCGAGAGCGAGCCTGATCCCACAACACCGGCCAGAGCCCCGCTCGGCTTCAGCACCTGTTGCAGGCCATTAAGCTTCTTTGGTGTTTCAGCCATATCGACCATTCGCTCCCTGAATGTTCCGTACGCGCTCCAGGCGCTGTGCGGGCAGAATGGCGCTTTCTGAGCCCTTGCCAACCCTTGTTCTCATTGAAAAGCGCGCCAGAGTGGCCCTGGAGCCGTATTTTCGGGGTTCCGGGCGCTAAATCAGGGACGCCACGGCGTCGAGGATGGCCCCCGCGTCCAGCCCATAGGCCTCGTAGAGGGCCTGAATGTCCCCCGACTGGCCGAATCGCTGGACCCCCAAGGCGGCGACACGATGCCCGCGAACGCCCCCCAGCCAGGAAAGCGTTGCGGGCGGCCCGTCAACGACAGTGACGAGGCCCGCGTCGGGAGCCAGACGGCCGAGGAGCTTCCGGGCATGGGAACCAGCCCCCCGATGGCATTCCAATGACCAGTCGCGGTGCAACAAATCCGGGCTTGGCACCGCCAGGAGGCCGGCGTCCGGCGCATCCTCCAACACCTGCGCGAAGGCGTCCAGCACCTCCGGCGCCACCGCCCCTGTGTAGGCCAGAGCCAGGCTGGCGCCCTCCCCCGGCTCGACCTGCCAGTAGGCGCCCGCCAACATATCCGCGCGCCAGTTGGATCCCACGGGTCGATGCGGCTGTTCCAGGCTGCGGGTCGAGAGGCGCAGATAGACCGAACCGCCGTCGCTCTCCTGCATGTGGCTAAAGGCCCAGCGCAGTATCTCGGTCAGTTCGTCGACGAAGGCCGGCTCGAAATAGGTGAGGCCGGGCTGGGCCATGCCGATGAGCGGCGTATGGATCGACTGGTGCGCCCCGCCTTCAGGCGCAAGGGTAAGACCAGAGGGCGTCGCCACCAGCAGAAAGCGGGCGTCCTGATAGCAGGCATAGTTCAGCGCATCGAGGCCGCGATTAATGAACGGGTCATAGAGCGTGCCGATGGGAATCACGCGGCGGCCGAAGATCTCGCCTGTCAGGCCAAGGGCGCCAAGCAGGAGAAACAGATTGCTCTCGGCGATGCCCAGTTCGATGTGCTGGCCCTTGGGCCCCATGATCCAACGCTGGGGCGAGGCGATGGAAGCCTCGCGGAATCTGTCATTTCGCGCCGTGGTGGAGAACAGGCCGCGCTGATTGACCCAGCCGCCGAGATTGGTGGACACGGTGACGTCAGGCGAGGTCGTAACGATTGCGTCAGCCAAGGGTCCGCCCGCGCGCGCCAGGTCATTAAGGATCTTGCCGAACGCCACCTGGGTCGATTGCCGGCCCGACGGCGCGGGAAAATGCTCGGCGTCCGGCACCTCCACGAGGGGCGCCTCGGCGCCGGCCTTGCGCGCGGCGAAGGGCGTGGCGGCGATGAAGGCTTCGTAGTCGGCGCCGGGCCTGGGCAATCCAGCCCACGGCGCCCACTCCTCGCCCTCGGGCACGCCCAAGCGGCCGCGAAAAGCCTCCATCTGCCCGGGGGTCATCAGGCCGGAATGGTTGTCCTTGTGCCCCTGGAACGGCAGGCCAAAGCCCTTAATCGTGTAGATGATGAAGAACTTGGGCTTATCGTCCCGCACGGCCCGAAAGGCGTCCAGCAACAGGCCCAGATCATGGCCGGCGAGATTCGTCATAAGGCCAGAGAGGCTCGCGTCATCGTGCTGGGCCAGGAGGGCCTCAACGCCGGGCACGCCTGAAAGGTCGGCAAGGATCCTGGCGCGCCAGGCGCCGCCGCCCTGGAAGCTCAGGGCCGCGTAGAGATCATTGGGGCACTCATCAATCCAGGCGCGCAGGGCCTCCCCGCCGGGTTGGGCAAAAGCCTCCTCCAGGCGGCGGCCATATTTGAGCGTGATGACGTCCCAGCCGACCGCGGTGAAGATCTCGGAGAACCGCAGGAACATCCGCTCCGAGGTCGTCGCATCCAGGCTCTGGCGGTTATAATCCACCACCCACCAGCAGTTGCGCAGGTCGTGCTTGGCGCCCTCGATGATGCACTCATAGATGTTGCCTTCATCGAGCTCCGCATCCCCGAGAAGCGAGATCATCCGCCCCGCACGCTCGGGCGCGAGAAGATCGTGGGCGAGCAGATAGTCCTGGGCGATGGAGGCGAAGGCCGTCATGGCCACGCCCAGCCCTACTGAGCCGGTGGAGAAATCCACATCATCCTTGTCCTTGGTCCGCGAGGGATAGGACTGGGCGCCGCCAAAGGCCCTGAAATTCTGGAGCTGATCGAGGCTCTGGCGCCCGGAGAGATACTGGATAGCATGGAAAACAGGACTGGCATGGGGCTTGACCGCCACCCGGTCCTCCGGATGAAGGACGCCGAAATAGAGGGCAGAAAGGATGGTCGCCAGGGAGGCCGAGGACGCCTGGTGTCCGCCGACCTTCAGGCCATCGCGGCTTTCGCGCAGGTGATTGGCGTTATGGATGGTCCAGGCCGACAGCCAATGAACCTTGGCGTCCAGCTCGCCGATGATATCAAGGGCGTTATTGGCGGGAGGTGCGGGCGCAAGCGAGGTCTTGGCGGTCATTGTCCGGAAAGATCTGCCCGTGGTGAAATCTGGATCGCTGCTCTACCCGGTCCCGCCGAGCGGGAGAAGACATGGCCCCATTGCCAAATTGAATAAGCAGCCCCCTCGAAGCGCCTCTTTGGAGACAGCCCATGACTGCTAGAGTTTCAGGCCCGGCTGCGGCCATTCTCGCCGGCTTGGCTGTGGTCGGTGTGAGCCTGGGGAACGTGTCGCCTGGCCGCGCCCAGGGCGCGCCCGTCACCACTGCGGGCTATGAAATTACCGGCTTCCGGAGCGCCAAATTTGGCATGACCCCGGCCGAGGTGCGCGCGGCCGCGGCGAGAGACTTCGGCAATGTCCAACTTCTGGCGAACGCCAATCCCGCGGAGGGGACCGAGGCTCTCCAACTGGATTTGGCTCATCTCGACCCAGGCCCAGGTCCCGCTCAGGCCACATATATATTCGGCGCCAGGAGCCACACACTTTCCCGGATAAATGTGGTCTGGGTTACCGGTCCCAATCCTACGGCGGAGGAGCGAGCGGCCATCCTCAATGGGGCGGTTCTATTGGCCCATTACTTTCAGACCCTCCCGGCCCCTCTGAAGGCCAGCCTCGGCGCAAGGCCCACGGGCCCAAACGCTTTGACCGTGTTCGCCGGGGTGGACCAGAAGGGGGCCGGGATCGAGTTAGCCGCGCAAGGCGTCAGCTATCAGATTGATCCAAAGGCCGGGGGAGTCTCGTCAGCTTCGCCCGCCCCCGCGGGGCCCGCCCTATTGCGGGTCTCTTACATCCGTGACGTCGCCAACCCGGACATCATCAAAATCGCGCCTGGCGCCTTTTAGGCCTGTCCCAAGGGTCAGGCGGGGACCTTGTCGGAATCGGCATCGGCATAGGTCCACACCTGAGCGCCCCCTCGGGCCGAGAACTGGCTCGCCGCGAAGCTCCAGTTGGGCAGGGCGTCAAACCACGCGGTCAGAAAGCCCTTCCGGTCGTTCTGGTGGTCCAGATAATAGGCGTGCTCCCACAGATCGCAGACCAGAAGGGGCGTGAGGCTCATTTTGCCCAGCGTATTGGCGGCGTCATGGGTCGTCAGAACCCTGAGGCCCCCCGCGCTCTCCGCGGCGAGCCACACCCAGCCGGACCCGAAATGCGCGGCGCCCTCCTTGATGAACAGGGTCTTGAGCTCCTCCAAACCGCCGAAGCTGGTGTCGATGGCCTCCTTGAGCTCAGCTTTGGGTTGCTGGCGATGCGGCGACATCGAGAGCCAGAAGAAGCTGTGGTTCCAGGCCTGGGCGGCGCTGTTGAAGAGCTTCTTGTCATCGGCCTTGTCAGCCTCGGCGATAATCGCCTCCAAGGAGTCGAAAGGCCGCCCCTTGGCCGCCACGAGCTCGTTGGTCGTCTTCACATAGCCCGCGTGGTGCTTGTCATGGTGGAAGTGGAGCGTCCGCTCGGAAATGACGGGCTCCAGAGCTTTGTAATCATAGGGGAGTTCGGGAAGAACGATCATGGACGGGCTCCGGGGGTCAGGTCTTAAGAACCCGCCCAAGGCCGGATGGTTCACCTCAATCATCCCTCCCCACCGGTTTAT
>PLFA01000069.1:13174-16053 GCA_003136615.1 Caulobacteraceae bacterium
AGCGTCGCGAACCGGGCATAGAACGAGCCGGGATCGGATTTTCCAGCCTCCCAGAATTCCAGAAAGCGGCGAACGTACCAGATCTCCAGATCCGCCTCGTCCGCCTCCAGAAAGACGAGCGTGTCGATGGGCGTCGCCGCGGAGAAGCCCAGACCCTCGATGATCAGCACATCCGGTGTCTCCACGCGCCGGGCCAGGGCCGGATCCACGTCGTAGGTGAGGTGCGAATAGATCGGAAACGCCACCGGACCTTGGCGGATCGCCGTGAGGGCGCGGTCCATGGCGGCGGCGTCATAGGTCTCTGGAAACCCCTTGCGACGGGTCAGGCCCGCCGCGTCCAGTTCCGCGTTGGGACGCAGAAATCCGTCGGTGGAGACCACCTCAACACGGGGAGCCTCCGGCCAGGCGGCGATTTCCTGGGCGAGCGTTCCCGCCAGGGTGCTCTTGCCGGCGGCCACGGAGCCGGTGAGGCCGATGATGAAGGGGCGCGCGGCGGGCGGGCGAAGCTCATGGAGGGACCTGGCGAGATTGGGTTCGTTGGCCATGGGCGGCGCGCGCGAGTTCAGGGCTCAAGGCTCAGGATGAGGCCTCCGAAGGCGGGCAGTCTGACGTGTCCGTCGCCCTCCGCCCACGCCTCATTGATCGCCAGGAGAACTTGCGCGCTGTCGGCGACAGGCGCCTCGACCGCATCGCGGGTGAGATTGAAGAGGCAGATCACCTGTTCGCCCGGCGCGTGGCGTTCGAATCCCAGGAGGCCCGTGGCTAGGGAGAGAATCTTGACGTCGCCAGTCTTCAGGGCGTCGGAGACGCGGCGCGCGGCGATAAGCTGGCGGGTAAAATTGAGCATGGAGGCGGGATCGCTTTCCTGCACCGAGGCCGCCAGACGCCGGTGCGCGGGGTCGAGGGGCAGCCAGGTGTCGGGATTGCTGGAAAACCCCGCCGCGGGGCCCTCGGGCTCCCAGGGGATGGGCGTACGCGCGCCGTCGCGAAAGGCGCCTCCGTTCCACACCGCCTTGGCGAAGGGATCCTTGAGCTTGTCGAAGGGCACATGGCCCTGGGGCAGCCCCAGCTCATCGCCCTGATAGATGAAGGTCGTGCCGCGCATGCAGACGAGGATCGCCATGAGAAGACGGGTGAGCGCCGGGTCGTCACCGGCGAGGCGCGTGGGATAGCGATCCACGTCATGATTGCTCAGCGACCAGGCGGGCCAGCCGCTGGCGTTATCCCACCTGGCCATCACCCCGGCGAAGAGAGCCGACGTCGGATGGCGGGCGTCGAGGAGGTTGAACCCATAGGCCGTGTCCAGGCGATGGACGCCCGCGGTATATTCCTGCTGCCGTGCGATGGGATCTTCGTCGCCGATCTCGCCGACGGTCATGCGGCCCGGCGCCTCATCCATCATGGCCCGAAGGCGACCGAGAAACGCCAGGGCTTCGGGTTGGGAGCGATCATGGATGTGGCGTTGATAGAGCACCGGAACGCGCGGCGGCCGCTCATAGGGGGCCTGCGGATTGTCCTGCAGAGCCTTGTCGTGAAAAATGAAATTGATCACGTCCAGGCGGAAACCGTCGACGCCGCGATCGAGCCAGAAGCGGCCGGCGGCGAGAACCGCGTCCTGGACCTGGGGGTCCCAGAAGTTCAGGTCTGGCTGCTCGACCAGAAAGTTGTGCAGGTAGTACTGACGGCGGCGAGGGTTCCAGGTCCAGGACGGGCCGCCGAACATCGCCTGCCAGTTGTTGGGGGGCGATCCATCCGGCTTGGCGTCGACCCAGACATACCAATCGGCCTTGGGGTTATCCCGGGACGCCGCGCTCTCCTGGAACCACGGATGTTGATCGGAGGTGTGCGACCAGACCTGATCGATGATCACCTTGAGGCCCAGCTGATGGGCCCGGGCCAGCAAGGCGTCGAAATCGGCCAGGGTCCCGAAGAGGGGGTCGACGTCGCAATAGTCGCTGACGTCATAGCCGAAGTCCCGCATGGGCGAGGTGAAGAAGGGCGAGAGCCAGATCCCGTCCACGCCGAGGCTGGCCACATGGTCCAACTTATCGGTCACGCCGCGCAGATCACCGACGCCATCGCCATTGGAGTCACAAAAGCTGCGCGGATAGATCTGATAGATCACCGCCCCTCGCCACCATTGGGATGTGGCGCCGGCGGGCTCCTCTGTCAGCGACATTGCGACTCCCGAAAAAACGCGCGTGTGGCTTTAGCAGGAAGATGCGCCGCGCCTAGCCCAATCACCCATAGATAGGGGGGCGGCGGTCCTTCCACGGGCATTCCTTTTCCAGTTGCCCGGCCAGGCGATAGAGGGTCGCTTCATCGGCGAACTTGCCACTGAACATCATGCCGATGGGGAGGCCCGACTCTGACTGCCAAAGCGGGAGGGAGAGCGAGGGCTGGCCCGTGAAATTGAAGGGCGGGGTGGTGGCGTAGGTGTCCGCCTGACGGCGGTCGAACTCCTTCAGCTCCACGGTCAGAGGATTGAGCCAGTCCAGGCGCGGCGAGGGGCGCGACATGGTGGGGGTCAGATAGACATCGAAGCCCTCAAAGGTCGTGAGGATCTGGCGGCAGACGAGGCGAAGCTGCTGGAAGCCCCAGAACGCCTGTTGGCCTGTCAGGCGCTTGCCGGCCTCATAGCCGCGACGGGCCAGAGGCCCGAGTTCACCCTCCCCCGGCTCCCGACCAAGAAACTCCACCCAGCGCTGAATGCTGGCCGAGAAGTTGGAGGCGCTGACCAGGGCCTGGGCGCGGTAGAGGGCGCGATAATCGATGCCGAGACCCTGTTCAAAGACCTCGTGGCCCAAGCCCCTCAGCAGCTCGGCGGTCTTTTCGAGGCAGGCCAGGACCTCAGGGTCGATGGGCCGGCCGCTGGGGGT
>PLFA01000072.1 GCA_003136615.1 Caulobacteraceae bacterium
GACGCGGTCTTCAACGCCATCCACCAGATCGTGCCCCATGCGGCGATCCTGCGGCTCTTCCAGGTCCATGCGGTGACCGAGGGCACCGACGCCCAGGCGCAGGTCTCGGTGCGTCTGGAGGAAGACGGCCGCATCGCCACAGGCCAGGCCGCCGACACCGACACCCTGACCGCCAGCGCCGCGGCCTATGTCAACGCGCTCAACAACCTCTTCGTCCGCAAGGAAAAGAGCGCGCCAGAGCCGATCATGGCGAGCGGGTTTTAGGGCGAGATCAGGCGCCGACCGCCCCGCGACGATCTGAGGCCTTGAATTCAGGGCGCGGGCGGCGCAGAGGGTGCGGCTCCCCTCTTTCGTCGCCTTATGCGGAGCCGGACGCGCGGTCCTTTGTCATGGGATCGCAAGTCGGCTATGCGTCGGGCCTCATCGCGTCAGTTCCAGACGTAACCGATCCGAGCCCTGAATGTTCTCGTCCCTCTTCGGCTTTATCTCCAGCGACATCGCCATCGACCTGGGGACCGCCAACACCCTGGTCTATATGCGGGGCAAGGGCATCGTTCTGAACGAGCCGTCGGTGGTGGCTCTGCGCACCGCGGGCGGGCGCAAGACGGTCTATGCCGTGGGCCTTGAGGCCAAGATGATGCTGGGCCGCACGCCCGGGCACATGGAGGCGATCCGGCCCATGCGCGATGGGGTCATCGCCGACTTCGAAGTCGCCGAGGAGATGATCAAATACTTCATCCGCAAGGTGCATAACCGCCAGGGTTTCGTGAATCCCAAGGTCATCGTCTGTGTGCCTTCAGGCGCGACGGCGGTGGAGCGGCGGGCGATCAATGACTCCTGCCTCAATGCTTCGGCCCGGCGTGTGGGTCTGATGTATGAGCCCATGGCCGCGGCGATCGGCGCGGGTCTGCCGATCCATGAGCCCACTGGCTCCATGGTGGTGGACATCGGCGGGGGCACCACCGAGGTGGCCGTGCTCTCCCTCTCCGGCATCGTTTATACCCGCAGCGTGCGCGTGGGCGGCGACAAGATGGATGAAGCCATCATCAGCTATATGCGCCGGCACCATAATCTACTGATCGGCGAGACCACCGCCGAGCGAATCAAGAAGGAAATCGGCACCGCCCGCTCGCCGGAGGATGGGGTGGGCATCTCCATCGACGTCAAGGGCCGCGACCTGATGCAGGGGGTGCCCCGGGAGGTGCGGATTGATGAGCGCCAGGCGGCGGACGCGGTGGCGGAGCCCGTGGCCAGCATCATCGAGGCGGTGAAGGTGGCTCTGGAAGCCACGCCGCCGGAACTGGCGGCCGATATCGCCGATAAGGGCATCATGCTCACCGGCGGCGGCGCCCTTTTGCGCGGCCTCGACCTGGAGATCAGCGAGCATACCGGCCTGCCGGTTACCGTGGCCGATGACCCCTTAAGCTGCGTGGCGCTGGGCTGCGGCAAGGTTCTCGAACATCCCAAGTGGATGAAGGGGCTTTTGGAATCGAGCCTATTCTAAGCTTAACCTAGTCTAACAATTGCTTCATCACCTTTGCTTTAAGGTGAACCGAAAGGTGATTGGACCTTTCAACTGGTGACGCTCACCTCAGGCGAGGTGGGCACGGAGCATTGAAGTGTCTCTCAGGGACGGCCCTCTGAACGACATGAAGCCGCCGCTAGCGTGGCTGGCGGTGGCCGCTCTGGCCGTGGCCCTCATCGCGGCCATCGCCATCTTCGTCGCCGACCGGCGCGGCGCGCCGCTTTTTCCCGCCGCCTCGCAGGTTCGCGAGAAGTTCGATTCCGTCATGGGCCCGGTGGAGGCTGTCGTCTCCGCGCCGGCCCATTGGGCGCGCGAGGGGGTGGGTGCGGTGAGCGCCTATGTCATGGCGGGAAGCCAGAACCGAAAGCTTAAGAGTGAGCTGGCCGAGACGCGGTTCTATGGCGATCAGCTGAACAGCCTTCGCGACGAAAACGCCCGGCTTCGCGCCCTGCTTGGGGTTCGCACCGATCCGCCGCTCCCCATGGTGGGCGCGCGCACGGTGGTGGACGCCCGGGGACCCCTCTCCAATACGCGACTAGCCGATGTGGGCGCCGATCAGGGGGTGCTGGAGGGAAATCCCGTCCTGAGCGAGCATGGCCTGGTGGGCCGCGTGGTCGGCGTCGCCCCTAGCATGAGCCGGATTTTGCTGCTCACCGATGTGGATAGCCGCGTTCCGGTGCTCATCGCGCGCACCAATGCCCGGGCGATCCTGACCGGGGATGGGGGACCGACCCCGAAGCTCGCCTATCTGCGCACCCATGACGCGCCCCGGGTGGGCGATCGCGTCCTGACCTCCGGCGATGGCGGGGTCATCCCCCGGGGTCTGCCGGTGGGGACGGTTGTGCAGTCTCTGGAGGGCTGGCGGGTGGCCCTGGACTGTGACGCGGCGCCCATTGATTTCGTGCGCATCCTGCTTTTCCGCGATTTCTCCCAGCTTGTGGCGCCCGGGGCCATGGCGCCCAAGACCCTGCCGCCGCTGACCACCGCGCCGCCGACCCCGACCCCGGCCGCCCAAGCTCCCGCGACCCAGACGCCTGCACCTCAGACTCCGCCCGCCAAGGTCCCCATGGCCAAGGCGCCTAAGGCCGGGGTTCCTGTCATCCAGAGCGCGCCAGCGCGCGCCGCGTCCTCGGATCTCTGAGGATGGCCGCCGGCGCGGTTCAGCCGCTCAATCCTCTCCGATGGCTGGCGCTCCCCGCCCTGGCCTGCGCCGGGGGCGCGCTCATCTTCGCGGCGCCGATGGAGGCGCTGGGGCTGCGCCTGCCCGAACCCATCTTCGCCCTGGTTCCCGCCTTCGCCTGGGCGATCATCCGGCCCTCGATCCTTGCGCCCTTCGCCCTGCTGGTTCTGGGTCTCTTTCAGGATCTCCTATGGGGAAACGCCCTGGGGCTTTGGCCCCTGGCGCTGCTGGCCGCCTATGGCCTGACCGCCGTGGCGCGGCCGGCGCTCTCCGGCCAGAGCTTCTGGACCCTCTGGGCCTGGTATCTGGCGGCCGTCATGGCGGCCTTCGCTCTGGCGTGCGGCCTGACCTGGCTGATGGCGGGGGAGGCGCCCGACCTTTTGGGCCTCACTCTTCAAGGCGCGGTGTCGGCGCTGCTCTTTCCTCTGGCCTGGCGCCTCATTGACGCCTTCGAGGACGCGGATATCCGTTTCAAATGAGCCGCTCGCCGCTCCTTCTGGATGACGTCAATGAACGCCAGGGGATTTTCCGCCGGCGGGCCTTCCTGCTGGGCGGCGTGGCGGGGGTGGGACTGGCGGCCCTGGGCGGGCGGCTGGCCCAGCTGCAGCTCGTGGAATCCGGGCGCTATCGCCTTCTCTCCGAACATAATCAGTTCGAATTTGTCCTTACCCCGCCGCCTCGCGGCGTGATCTTTGATCGCGATGGCGTCGTTCTCGCGTCCAACCGCCCGGACTTCCGCCTGCTCCTGGCCAAGGACGAGACCACCGATGTGGATCAGGTGCTGAACAATCTGGCGCAACTGGTGGAGATCGACGAGCCGCGTCTACGCCGCCTGCGGGCGGAGATCGACGCCGCGCCCCGCCGCTCTCCCGTGGCCCTGGTGGAGGACATGACCTGGGAGGAGTTTTCCCGCGTCAATGTGCGCGCGCCAGAGCTTCCTGGCGTCACCGCCGATATGGGTGAGGTGCGGGTCTATCCCTTCTCCGCGGCCTTCGCCCATGTTGTAGGCTATGTGGCCAAGGTCAGCGCCAAGGACATCACCAAGGACGGACCCAATTCCGAACCCATCCTGCTCAATCCAGGCTTTCGCATCGGCAAGCAGGGGCTGGAAAAATCCTATGACCTGGATCTGCGCGGCAAGCCCGGCGCGCGCAAGATCGAGGTGGACGTCAAGGGCCGCGTTCTGCGCCACGATCCCCGCGGCGATCTTCCGCCAACGCCCGGCGCGCCCATCCAGCTGACGCTCGATTCCGACATTCAGAACCGGGCCATGGAGGTCTTCGGGACCGACAGCGGCGCGGCGGTGATGATGGACTGCCGCAGCGGGGATGTGCTGTGCATGTTCTCCGCCCCCAGCTTCGACGCCAACGCCTTTGTGCGCGGCATGAGCGGGCCGGACTACAAGGCCCTGGCCGAATATGATCGCAAGCCCCTGTTCAATAAGGCCCTGACCGCGACCTATCCGCCCGGCTCGACCTTCAAGACCATGGTCGCCCTGGCGGCCCTGGAGAAGGGCGTCGATCCCTCCCGCACCTACACCTGCAACAAGCACTGGTATTGGGGAGGCCGCCCGTGGGGTTGCGATCAGGCGCACGGCACGCTGGACATGCACTCGGCGATCGCCAAATCCTGCGACATCTACTTCTATCAGCTGGCTTTGAGCATCGGCCCCGATCCCATCGCGAAGGTGGCGAGGGCCTTTGGCCTGGGCGAGATCCACGACATTGATATTCCAGGCCAGAAGCCGGGGCTCATTCCCGACACCGCCTATAAGCGCCGCGCTTTTCCCAAGGACCCCGTCTGGCATGCCGGCGAGACGCCCAGCATGGGGATCGGCCAGGGTTATGTGAGCGTCAACGCCCTGCAGCTCTGTATCCAGTGCGCGCGCCTGGCCAATGGAAAGGTCGCCCTGGAGCCCAGGCTGATCCATTCCATCGGGGGGGTGATCAGGCCCTCGGGCGCCCAGGCCCCGAACCTGCCCTTCGATCCAGCCCATATCGCCTTTATCCAGTCGGCCATGGCCGCGGTGGTGACCTCCGGTACGGCCGCTGGAGGCCATGCGGAGTTAGGACTTGGCCCCATCAAGATGGCGGGCAAGACCGGGACAGCCCAGTCGCACAACTATACCGCCGGCTCCCGGGGCCAGCATGGCTCCCAAGGCGCCTGGGCGACCCGTGACCACGCCTGGTTCATCGCCTTCGCGCCCTACGATGACCCGCGCTACGCCATGAGCGTTTTGGTGGAGCATGGGGGCATGGGGGCCGACGCTTCCGCGCCCAAGGCGGCCCAAATCATGCGCGTCGCCCTGCTCAAGGATCCCCAGATTCGCGCGCGGATCACGCAGCCCCCGCCCGTTCCGGTCGCCACGCCTGATAAGGCCGCCGCGCCCCCGGCGCCGGATGCAACCACATGACCGTCAGCGCGATCAGCCGTCCTGGCGAGCGCGACCGGCTGATGGTCAAGCTCTCCCATGTGGACTGGACCTTCTGCCTGATCCTCACGGTCATCGCCGGGGTGGGGGGCATGGTGCTCTATTCCATCGCCGGCGGGACGTGGTCGCCCTGGGCGGCCAAGCATCTTGTTCTGTTCGGCGTCTGTTTCCTGCTTATGATTGCCCTAGCCACGGTGGATCTGCAGATCTGGTTCACCTTGGCCTATCCCATCTATGCGCTTTGCTTGCTGATGCTCGTGGCCGTGCCGCTGGTCGGCCACGCCACCATGGGCGCGCGGCGCTGGCTGGACCTCGGGCCCATACGCCTGCAGCCCTCTGAGATGATCAAGGTGGGTCTCGTTCTCGCCCTGGCCCGCTTCTATCACGGGCTGGACGCCCGCCATGCGCGCCTCTCCTTTCGGCTTCTCATCCCCGCCGCGATGATCGCGGTTCCGGCCGCCCTGGTGGCCCATCAGCCGGACCTGGGCACCGCGATTCTGATCGCCGCCACGGGCGGATTGATGATGCTCCTGGGGGGGCTCAGCCTTCGCGTGGCGGGGGGCCTGTTCGCCGCCCTGGCCGGGATCGTGCCGCTGGCCTTCATGTTCGTGCTCAAGCCCTATCAGAAGGCGCGCCTGCTGACCTTTCTCAACCCGGAGGCCGACCGATCCGGGTCCGGCTATCACATCATCCAGTCCAAAATCGCCCTGGGATCGGGGGGATTGCTCGGCAAGGGATTTGGCCTCGGCACCCAGAGCCAGCTCAATTTCCTCCCCGAAAAGTCCACCGACTTCATCTTCGCCTCCATGGCCGAGGAATTCGGCTTCCTCGGCTGCGCCAGCGTCCTCGCCCTCTATGCGGCGGTGATCTTCTTGGGGTTGCGCATCGCTTCCACTGCCCACAGCCATTTCGCCCGCCTGGCCTCCTCCGGGGTGATCGTCGGCTTTGGGATCTGCGTCCTGATCAACGGCGCCATGGTCATGGGTCTGGCGCCCGTGGTGGGAGTTCCCATGCCGCTGCTCTCGTTTGGCGGCACGGTGATGATCACCATGATGGCCGGCTTCGCCCTGGTTCTCTCCGCCCGAGTCCATCGCTACTCGGAAGTGGCCAGCGGGCGGGGGGTGCTGTTCTAGGGCCTTCGGCGACGCCCAAAAGCCCCGCTCTCCGGATACGGGCCCGCCTCAGGCTGGTCGTTCATTTCGCGACCGGCTAGAACAAATCCTCATCGTCATCACAAACCTTCGGATGGAAATATGAGATCGTTCTGCCTCGCCGCGGCGCTTCTGGTTGGAACTCTGAATGCCGCGGCGGCGGTCGCGGCGCCCCTGGATCTGTCTTCGCCCGCGGACAATCTGGCGGCGTTCCGGAAAATTCAGTGCTCCACAAAGGACGCGACGCCGGTCGTCTATCATTGGTCCGGCCACGTCTATGCCCGCGTGCCCGGCGAGCCGGATCGACATATCTTCGACGTGGAGGGGATGAACATTCGCCAGTGCGTCGCGGTGAGCGACCCCAAGCGCGGGCCGGGCTTCCGGATGGTCTCGCGGGAACTGATGTTCTACGTGGATCCCGAGACGGGCGCCGCACTGAAGACCTGGCTAAACCCCCTCACCGGCAAGACCGTGGATGTGGTTCCGGTGGTCAATGACCCGGTGAATATGCGGCCCGCCTTTGCGACCGATGATCGCGGACAACCCTTCTCGCTCCACGCGCGCACCGAGGGCGATCGCGTCTTCCTCTCCACCGAGGTGCCGCTGTTTTATCGAAACCCCCTGGCCGGCGACTACCAGGACTATGTGGGCAACAAGTATCACGCCATGGAGATTTTCGACTTCGTGGCGAACAAGGATGACCTCCTGGACAGAACCAAGAGCGAAGCCTCGCCGTCGGTCTCTTGGGTGCGTGTGGCCGAATGGCTGCCCTGGATGGAAATGGGCGGCCGCGATGGCCTGATGATCATGAACGCCACGGGGCAGAAGGTGTCTGGCATCGACCAACTTCCCGAGGTCATCCGTACACAGATCTCCACCAACTATCCCGCCTGGACCGCTCCGCCGCCCGTGGATGACGCCCGCCCCAACGAGACCAGCTGGACCTATTTCAAGAAGGTTCTGGAGGCCCGCAAGGCAAAAGCCGCCGCCGCTGGGGGCCAGTGACCTCGGTCTGAGTTCCCCGCCCGAGAGCCGCCTTGCGACGCCTCCTCAAATGCCTGCACACCCTGGGCGCCATCGGGATGATGGGCTCCATGGCCTCCTTCCTGGCCGCCCTGGCGTTTCTCGCCGCGCCGACCTCGCTGGCCGCTCAGGCTGGCGTATCGGGCGCGATGGCGGAGATCGCGACCTGGGTCTTTCTGCCGTCCATGGCCCTCACCCTCCTCTCCGGCGTCTTGGCCATCGCCGCGACCCCCGCCTTTCATGATGCCGGCTGGGTGTGGGTAAAGGCGGCCACGGGGATCCTGGTCTTTGAGGGGGGCCTCCAATATGTGGCCGGCCCGATCCAGGAGGCGGGCCGGACGAGCGCCAGCCTGCTCGCGGGGCGTCTCGATCCCGCGGACGTGGCGCACACGCTCGCTGCCGAGCGAAACACGCTCTGGGTTCTGTTGGCGGTGGCGCTGGCCAATGTCGCCCTCGGCGTCTGGCGGCCGCGGATGCCGCAAATTCCGGTCTAAAATATGAGCCCGCTAACCCGCGGCTTTGAGCGCAATATCAACCATGATCTCGCCTGAGATCGCCTCCAGCGCCGCCTGCACCTCGGCCGCCGGGTGGTCGGCGGCTAGCAGAAGCCGCGCGTCCATGTGGAACAGCGGCTGGCCGGAATAGGGCTCACCCGTCACGTGGGTCTCGAAGGTTTCGATATTGGCGCCAAGCCGGCTTAAGACCGCGGTCACCCGGTCCACGATCCCCGGCTGGTCCTGGCCGACCAGGCTGAAGTGAAGCGCCTCGCCTCCAGCGCGCTGAGGCTCGCCGGCCGGAACGAGTCGCACATCCAGCCCGTGAGCGTCGACCTGGCCCACTGCCGCGCGCATGGCCTCGGCGCCACCGGCCGGGACCTCCACGAGCACCGATCCCACATAGAGCCCTCCCAGCCGGCTCAAATGGCTCTCAAGCCAATTGCCGCCCGCCGTCAGCACCGCGGCCGCGAGCGCCTGGGTGAGGCCTGGCCGGTCGCTGCCCGCCACACTCAAAACCATTCGCGCCATGACTGAGGCTAAACCGCCAGGGCCTGATCCGTGGCCCGCACCAGGGCGTCGATGATCCCCGGCTCCGTCGAGGCGTGGCCGGCGTCCCAGATGATCTCGAAGCGGGCCTCCGGCCAGGCGGTCTTGAGGGCCCAGGCGCTTTCGAGCGGCGTCACCACGTCGAAGCGGCCCTGGACGATCCATCCGGGAATGTCGCGGATGGCGGCCACGTTTTTCAGGAGCCAGCCGTCCTCGGCGAAGAAGCCCTTATTGACGAAGAAGTGGCACTCGATCCGGGCGAAGGCGATGGCGAAATCCACCTCATTGAACTTGGCCGGGCGGGCCTGGGGGCCGCGTAAGGAAAGGGTGTCACCTTCCCACTGGCTCCAGGCGGCGGCGGCCTGGGCCTGGATGCGGCGGTCGGGCGAGGTGAGGCGCCTGTGATAGGCATTCAACAGGTCACCCCGCTCAGGCGGCGGAATGGGGGCGATGAAGCGCTCCCAGGCGTCGGGGAACATCATGGAGGCGCCGTCCTGGTAGAACCAGTTCAGCTCGCGCTCCGTCACCAGGAAGACCCCGCGCAGGATAAGCGCGCTGACCCGCTCGGGATGGCGGATGGCATAGGCCAAGGCCAGGGTGGATCCCCAGGAGCCGCCAAACACCGCCCAGCTCTCCACGCCGAGGTGCTCACGAAGGCGCTCGATATCGCCGACCAGAGCCCAGGTGGTATTGTCATCGAGGGAGGCGTTGGGCCGGCTGCGCCCGCAGCCGCGCTGATCGAAGAGTGTCACACGCCAGCGCGCCGGATCGAAAAACCGCCGCATGGTGGGGTTGATGGCCCCGCCGGGACCGCCGTGCAGCACCAGGGCCGGTCGGCCCTGCTTGGACCCGCAGGTCTCGTAATAGATCTCGTGGCCGCCACCCACATCGAGCCACCCCTGTTCGAAGGGTTCGGTTTCCACATAGAGCCCGCGCCGTCCCGCGCCGGTCATGGGCTGGGAGGTTTGAGACGCGACGGGCGGGGCGTTGCGCTCCATCAAGCCGCCACGGAGGCCGAGAAGGCGGGCCGAACTTCGCGCGCATTCACCCAGGCGGGCATGTCAAGTTCAGGCGCGAACATGCGAACTCCTAGGGCGGCGCGGGCGGGGAACGCCCGGTGGGGGCGCGGAAAAGAGACTGTGATCTAAAAAGGCCCAAGGCGGCAAGAGGGCGGGCGACCTCCGCGTCACATTTGCGCAAAGCGGTTCACGCTCTGCCCTTGCCGCCGCGCCAGATGAGCCACGCCCACCCGGCCATGAAGCTGAGGCCTCCCAGGGGCGTGATGGCGCCGACAAGTCGCGGCGCGCCAAAGGCTAGGGCGTAGAGAGACCCGCTGAAGAGCATTGACCCGCCGAGAAAAAGCGCGGGCGCCACGGTCGCGGACCTGCCCCCTGACCCTCGCGCCAGGGCCACGGCCGCCAGAGCCGCCAGGGCGTGCAGCCCCTCATACTGGGCGCCGGTGCGCAGCAGCTCTTGGGCCGCGGGGTGGGCCGACATGCCATGTGTGGCGAAGGCGCCGGTCGCCACGCTGATCAGGCCGCTGGCCGCGGCGAGGCGGACCCAAAGAGTCCCTTCGGCCATGCCTGCCCCTGGGTCACCGTTGCCAGTCGCGCTCATCACACCTTAAGTCCTCTGCAAAAATGGGAGCGAAACGATCATGGCCTTGACCAAGGGCGATGACTTTCCAATTCACCAGACCAGCGAGCCGGTGGCCTATAGCGGCACGGACCGCAACTTCTATGACCGCTATTTCTTCAACGGCTATGGCCGCGATGACGAGACTTTTTTCGCCCTGGCCTTTGGGGTCTATCCCCATCTCAACATTGCCGACGCCAGTTTCTGCGTCCTGCGCGATGGGGTCCAGACCGATCTCCACGCCAGCCGCTGGCTGAACATGGAGCGGCTGGACCTGGCTGTTGGGCCCATCGCCATCGAGGTGGTGGAGCCTCTGCGCCGCCTTGCCCTGAAGGTTGATGCGCCAGACCAGGGTCTCCGCGCCGAGATCATCTTCATGGGCCGGGCCTTTCCCGTGGAGGAGCCGCGGTTCATCCGCCGCAATGGCCCGCGCGCCTTCATGGACTATACGCGCCTCACCCAGAACGGCCGCTACAGCGGCTGGATCGAGCTGGATGGCCGGCGTGAGAGCGTGGAAGGTTTTGTCGGAACCCGCGACCGGTCCTGGGGCGTGCGGCCCATTGGCGCGCGGGATCCCCAGGAGAACGTTCCCCCAGTCGCCCCGCAGTTCTTCTGGATATGGTCGCCGACCAATTTCGAGACTGGCAGTCTCTTCTTTCACACCAATGATGACGCCGTGGGTGCGCCGTGGAACCGGCGGGCGGTCTGGGCGCCGGACGGCGCCGAGGCGGCGGGCTTTTCGGAGATCGCCGACTGCGCCATCGCCATCGACTGGAAGCCCGGGTCCCGCCATGCGGCTGGCGCCGTAGTGACGCTCCAGGAGCCGGCCGGGGAGCGGCAGTTGATATTCCAGCCCGGCGTCGAATTCCTCATGTCCGGGCTCGGCTATGGCCATACTGTCTGGGGTCACGGCCTGGCCCACGGCCCCCTGGAGATCGCCCGCGAGGACCGGCGCCTTGCCGACGTGAAGATGGCGGCCCCTGAAAACCTGCATGTCCAGGCCTTGTGCCAGGTGACCTCCATTGATGCGGCCGGTCGGGAGGAGGGAGGGCGGGGGGTTCTGGAACAACTGGCCCTGGGGCCCCATGCGACGTCTGGGCTGACGGGATTGCTTGACGCTCCTGGCGTCAGGCCAACCTCATGAGCCTCGCCGACAGTCTCGCCGCGTATCTTACACGGGTGCGGGGCACGCCAACCACCGTGGAGAATCTGGCGCGCATCTCCGGCGGGGCGAGCCGCGAGACCTATCGCTTCGATGCGGTGAACGGCTCTGACCGTGTGGGTCTGATCCTGCGGCGTGATCCGCGCGGCAGCCTGATCGATACCGACCGCCGGGTGGAGTTCCTCGCTATCGCCTCCTTCGAGGGCAAGGACGTGGCGGCGCCGCGCGCGCTCTGGCTGGAAGAGGAGGGCGCCGAGTTGGAGCGGCCCTTCTTCATCATGAGCCGGGTGGATGGCGGCGAGGCGGCCGGACCCTTCACGCCCGACGCCTATGGCGCCCATGCCCAGACCATCGGCGAGCGGTTCTTTTCCATCATGGGCAAGATCGCCCGCGAGCCCCTTGCGCGTTTACCGTTGGCCCAGGCGGCCTTTGCCCCCGCGCCGGAGCATTGCTGGCGCCGCGAACTGGATCACTGGACCGGCGTCATTGACGCCGACGAAAGCCACCCTCAGCCCATCGTGCGCGCCGCAATCCGCCGTCTGCGCCGCGATCCGCCGCCGCCGCCGGCGCGCATCGCGGCTGTGCATGGCGATCTGCGATCCGGCAATTTCCTGCATGACGGCGCGGGGCAGATCCTGGCGGTGTTGGACTGGGAAATGGCGCATCTGGGCGATCCGCTGGAGGACCTCGCCTGGGCCATGGATCCCCTCTGGTCGCGGCCCGGCGATCCGCGTGTGTCGGGGATGGTCACGCCCCGCGAAGCCTTGGAGATCTGGCGCGCGGCCAGCGGACTTGAGATCGACGCAAAAGCCCTCGACTGGTGGCGCCTCTTCGCCTCGGTGAAGGGTCAGGCGATCTGGACCTCAGCGGCCAAGGCCTGGGCGGACGGGGGCATGACCGAACCGATCTTGGCCTTTTCCGGCTGGTTCACCGCCCGCGCCCAGGACCAGATTCTGAGCCGCCGCCTGGCCGACCTGGGGCCTCTATGAGCCCGAAGCTTCCAGAGCTGCTGATCGGGCTGGCGGTATCTCTGTTAAGACCGGCGCCGCCCGAGGCGGGGGGTGACTACGCCGCGGGGCGCGTCGGCCTGATGGCCTCGCTCCTGGTCCTGGCCTCACAGGAAGCCGAGCGCGGCGCGGCCGCCCGGATCTGGGAGAACGCGGCGATCGCCGAACTTCTGGGGGACACGGCCTCGCCTCCGCTGCAGGCCACATGGTCCGAGCTGGATGCGCGCAACGTCGACCTGCGGCGCGCCCTCATCGCGCTCCACATTTCCGCCGAGGATCGGGGCGACCGCGAGCTTCAAACCCGCATCCTTGGCCTCTACGAAGCCATGGCCCATGCCAGACGTCTAGAATTGCCGGGATAAACCCCGAAGGAGCCACCCATGCGCGCCCTGCAACTGATCGATGGCCTGGGCCTCGATCACCTGAAGATCGTCGAACTGCACGATCCCGTTCCGGGGCTGGGCGAGGTTCTGGTCCGCATGCGGGCGGCCTCGCTCAATTACCGCGATCTCCTGATGATCAACGGCGTCTATGGGCCGACGACGCCGCTTCCCCTGACGCCCCTCTCGGATGGTTGCGGGATTGTGGAGGCCGTGGGGCCGGGCGTGAGCCGCGTCGCGGTTGGCGACCGCGTGGCGACCATGTTCTTCCAGTCATGGCTTTCAGGAAAGCCCACGCCCGCCGGCCTGCGCTCTGCGCTTGGCCTGCCCATTCCCGGGGTGGGGCGCGAACTCGCGGTCTTTAGCGAGGATGGCCTCTCCAAGGTTCCGGATTTCCTCACCGATCATCAGGTCGCGACCTTGCCCTGCGCGGCTCTCACGGCCTGGCGGGCCCTGTTCGAAGATGCGCGTCTTCAGCCCGGGGATGTGGTTCTGGTCCAGGGCACTGGCGGGGTGTCGATCTTCGGTCTTCAGTTCGCCAAGGCCGCCGGCTTTAAGGTGATCGTCACCTCATCCTCCGACGAGAAGCTGGCGCGCGCGGGGGCCCTCGGCGCGGATCACCTGATCAATTACCACACGACCCCCGAATGGGGCGCGGCGGCCCGGGCTGCGGCGGGCCCCGGCGGGGTCGACTTCATCATGGGTGTGGGCGGCGCGACCATCGGCGAGGGCCTCAAATGCATCGCCCTTATGGGCCATATCGCCATCATCGGCGTCCTCGGCGGAGCGTCCGAACCTCTGGTCTTCCCGGCCATGATTAGCACGGGCGCACGCCTTCAGGGCGTGATGGTGGGCTCGCGCGCCATGTTCGAGGACATGTGCCGCGCCATGGAGGCCCAGAAGATCGCCCCCGTGGTCGACAAGGTCTTCTCCTTTACCGAGGCCCGCGCCGCCCTCGAGGCGATGGCGGCCGGGGAGCACTTCGGCAAGATCGTGCTGGATTTCGGTTAGAGCTTCTTGGGGGGCCATGGGAAGATCTTGACCCTATCTCTTTGCTAATTCACGATTTTCTCACGGGCGAAGAGATTGACGAGGTGGGCGTTTAGCCTTCTCAGAAACAAGTCCGCTTGGCGAACACCCTTGCACAGGGGAGTCGTCAGACCTTTTGGGGAGGAAGAGATGCGGGTCGCGGCTCTGTTAATGGCCCTATCAATAACCGGCGGTATGGCGTTCTCGGCGCTGGCCTTGCCGACGATCGCGCCGCCAGCCTGGCCCCAGGCCCAAAGCGACCTCGCCCACTTTGGGCCGGCGGAAGCTCCGGCCCCACCGAGGACGTCCCCGTGAATGTGCTCGCGCTCGATCATGTGGTTAAGCGCTTTGGCGACTTTACCGCTGTCGATGATCTGAGCTTCAGCGTTCCCGAAGGCGGGATTTTCGGTTTCCTGGGCGGCAATGGCGCCGGCAAGACGACATCTCTGCGCATGGCCCTCGACATCATCCGTCCGACGCAGGGGCGCATTACCGTTCTGGGCCGCGCCCCCGGCCGCGAGAACGACGCCCTGATCGGCTTCCTGCCGGAGGAGCGGGGTCTTTATCGCCGCATGGGCGTGTTGGACACGGTGATCTATTTCGGGCGGCTGAAGGGAATGTCGGTCTCGGCCGCGCGAAAGGCGAGCGAGGCCTTGATCGACAAGCTGGGGCTCGGCGCCTGGGCGGCCCAGACCGTCGATAGGCTCTCGAAGGGCATGTCACAGAAGGTGCAGCTCGCCACCGCCCTGGTGAACGCGCCGCGCCTTCTGATTCTGGATGAGCCCTTTTCGGGCCTCGATCCGGTCAACCAGGGGGTCCTCGAAGATCTTATTCGGGACTCGGCGCGGGGTGGCGCCACCGTCGTCTTCTCAACCCATGTGATGCAGCACGCCGAGCGGCTCTGTGACCGGCTCTTGCTGCTCTCCCGCGGTCGAAAGGTCTTCGAGGGCACGCTCGCCCAAGGCGCCCAGGTCTTGCCGCGTCGCCTTTCCGTGACCAGCCGCGCCGATCCCTCCGGCTTGCCAGGCGTGGCGGCGGTGCGGGCCACGGGCGATACCAAGAACGGGTGGCGTGATTGGGAGGTTGACCTGCTCGCCGGCCAAGACCCGGCGGACCTCCTCCAGGCCTGCACAGACGGCGCCTTTCCCTTAAGGCGATTTCAGACGCGCGAACCCAGCCTGCACGACATCTTTCTGCATCTGGTGGGGGCCGATCAGGAGCGCCGCTCATGAGACGCGCCTTTCTGATCGCCGCGCGCGAGTACAGGCAGGTCACCTCGACGCGGGGATTCTGGGTTCTTCTGCTGGCCCTTCCCCTCGCCCTGGGGCTGAGCCAGATCGCGGGCCGATGGATCAAACCCGAAGCCACCGCCGCCTATGTTCTGGCGGACGCGTCCGGCCGCTATGGCCCAGCCATCCAGCAACGCCTGGCGATTGATTATCAGCGCGGGGTTCTCTCCGATCTGGTGTCCTATGTGCGGCGTTGGGCGCGCGGACCTGGGACGGGCGCCCTATGGGATTCGGGCCCGCGCGGCTTCGATGACCAAGAGGTCGAAGCCTTCCTAGCGGCCGGGGGACTTCCCCACGCCCTTGGGCAAATCGCGCCGCGGCTGGCCCCGGGCGCCCCGGCGTTCCATGCCGATCAGCCGGAGTATCTGTCTGCGGCGGACAAGCTTGCCCCGGTTGATCAGGGCCCCGCCGCCTTCGGGGCGGCCGTGACGCCCAGGATCGGCGAAAAGGTCATGACATCCGCCGGCCCGCGGCGCCTCTCCGTGGCGATCTACATCCCCAAGGCGTTCGGACCTGCCGGGCCGCCGGCGCGGGTTTGGGTGCGCGCCAACCCCGACGCCGACCTTGTGAAGGTGCTGCGCACCGAACTGAGCGGCGCGCTGAGGCTTGAGGCCTTGAGCGCTTCGGGCGTGCCGCCCGCCGAATTCGCGCGGATCGCGGGGGTGAACGCGCCCTTGTCCATCACAATCCCGCTCAAGGATCACACACCGACGCAGCTCCTGGAGCGTTCCATTC
This sequence comes from Caulobacteraceae bacterium, assembly GCA_003136615.1. GTDB lineage: Bacteria > Pseudomonadota > Alphaproteobacteria > Caulobacterales > Caulobacteraceae > Acaudatibacter. The sequence goes on from PLFA01000072.1 coordinate 15,591, forward strand.
TCCCCCTGGCCATGGCTTATCTCCTCCTGATCACGGTGATGACCACGGGGGGGATGATGCTGCAGGGCCTCATCGAGGAACGCTCCAACAAGCTGCTTGAATCGGTGCTGGCCTGCGTCACACCCAGCGAACTGATGTATGGCAAGCTTCTCGGACTTGGCGGCGTCGGCCTGACGACGGTTCTGGCCTGGGTCGCCTGCGCCGCCGCGGCCCTGGCCATTCCGGGCGAGGTGTCCGACTTTCTGCGACCGGCGCTTCAATCCGCTGCTAATCCCTGGATGGCGTTCGCCCTGATCTTCTACTTTTTCACCGGCTACGCCATCGTGTCCGCCATCTATCTGGCCATCGGCTCACTCTGCGATTCCATACAAGACGCTCAAGCCTATCTTGTGCCCGTGGTGATGGTCATCATGCTGCCTATCCTCTTCATGATGATGTCCGTCGTGCGCGACCCGGCCAGCGCTCTGCCACACATCCTCTCCTGGATTCCGCTTTACACGCCCTTCGCCATGCTCGTGCGGCTGGGCGGAGGTATCTCCTGGACCGAGGCGGTGGGCACGGGGGCCTTGTTGTTGGCGTTCATGGCCCTGGAAGTCGTGGCGGTGGGCCGCATATTTCAGGTCAGCCTCCTGCGTACCGGTCAGCCGCCGAAGCTGGGTGCGCTCTCCGCGTCGATCATCCGCCCCGGGAGCGATTGAGGCGCTTCAATGATTTGGGCGTGTGGCGTCGCTAGGCGTCGCGCGGCGGAAATCGCGTTCGAACCAGGAGCTCCAGACCCGGCCGTCGGCTGATCGCTCCGCCGCCTCGTGGATGGTGACCCCGTTTGAGATCCAGGTGACGCGGACAAGCATGTGTTTGCTGGCGCCGGACTCATCGCCCTCCATCACCATCTCGCCGTTCTGCAATCCGCCTTGCAGGCTAAGTATGGAGCCATCCCCCGACACTTGATCCCAATGCCAAAGCGTCGCTCCGGTGTCGTAGGTGACCAGGCTTTCGGCCCCCACGCCCCTGACGGGCGTGACCACCTCCAGCAGGCCGCAGCCATCAGCCACCCGGGTGACCGTGACCTTGGAGAGAACATCGCCGGCGCCCGAGGCGGTCACCGTCCAGTCGCCCAGCATGAAGTCGAACTGGCGGGCGGCGTCGTCGGCGCAGACNNCGGCGGCGAGCAGGAAGGCGGGCAATGGCGGACTCTCTTTATTTACGCCCCTTCGAGGTGGGCGATGATCATGTCGGCCGCATCTTCGGCCAAAACATGGTCGGCCCGGATATGAATTTCCGGAGCTTCGGGCGGCTCATAGGGACTGT
>PLFA01000181.1 GCA_003136615.1 Caulobacteraceae bacterium
GCGCCATCCGCTCCGATCACGGCCTTGGCGCGGACCCGTATCTCGCGAGCCTCGGCGCCCGCGCCCACCGGGCGGTAGCAGACCAAGGCCCTGCCCTCGGCGTCACGCGCGATGCGCTCGAAGACCCCTGTCCGGCGCTCAGCGCCGTGCTTGGCGGCGCGCGCGCGAAGCCATTCATCGAAAGCGTCACGATCCACCATGCCCACGAACCCCCCCTCGATGGGCATATCCACTTCGCGAGTCTTGGGGGAAATCATGCGAGCCTGGGAGGCCTTGGCCACGATGAGCGAATCGGGAATCTCGAAGTCGCGGATCAGGCGTGGGGGAATGGCGCCGCCGCAGGGCTTGATACGTCCCGCGCGGTCCAGCAGCAGGACAGACCGTCCCTGTCGCGCCAGGTCAGCCGCCGCCGTGGCGCCTGAGGGCCCGCCCCCGACGACAACGACATCGAATACATCATTGGGCAAAACATCATCCGCCGAGAGAGTCATGAGTGTGCTCCACCAAGGGCCATGACGCCGGATCGCGCCTCTGGGGTGTTGGACAAGCGCGCCGGGGCTGGCGCGAGGCGGCTGGCGAGAATCGCGGCCACGAGAAATAGAGCCGCTTCGGCGGCGAAGACCCAGATAAACGCTGGCGCCAACTGATGCAGGACGCCGCGCAAAGCCTCGACGCCCGTGGCGCCCAGAAATCCGCCTAGGGCGAAGGCGCCGGCCTGGGCCCCGCCCCACACGCCCATTCGCGCTCCGGCGCTGGGATGAGCCCCTGCTCCGGCCAGGGCCATCATGGATCCGATGGCCGCCACCGCAAAAACGCCATTGGCGAGGCCCAGGGCGAAAACCGTGGGCGCCAGGGGCCAGGCCGGACCGATAAGGCTGGCCGCGGCGAGACCGCCCAGAGCGAGAGCGGAGCCAAGACATCCCGCCACGGTCCAGCGACGCANNGCCAAACAGGATCATGCCGAGAAGCGCGCCGCGCTTTTCCATGCCCGAAAGTTGCGCGGACTGGGCGGGGCTCATGTGGAAGACGAGACCGGCGAAAGGCTCGAGGATCAGTTCCTGAGCGCTATAGGCCAGCATGGAGACGAAGACGAAAATGGTGAATCCACGGGCGACAGGGTCAGCCCAGATATCGGCCATGACCTGCATGAAGGAGCGCGCGGGCATTGCTTCGGGATAGGCGTGAACCTGATCCCGCGACTCGACCTCGGCGTTGCGGACCGCCAGAACGGTGACCAGGACCGCCACGCCCGCCACCCCCGAAGCCATAAGCGCCAGACGCTGAGCGGAGAAGGGTTGCAGGAAGATCCCGGATACGGCCGCATAGGCGATGAAGCCCACAACCATCATGATCCAGGTGATCGAGGCCGCCGCCGGACGGCGTTCGGGGGCGACCCGGGTGGCCAGCAGCGCCAGCAACGAGGTCCCGGCCGCGCCGACCCCGCCGCCGACGAGGGTATAGGCGACAAGAGCCAGCAGTCCGCCCAGCACGGGGGACGACGTCATCATGGTGGCGGCGTCGGTGGCCATGATGGTCCCCAAGGCGAGGACCCCCATGCCTCCGATGATCCAGGGGGTGCGCCTTTGTCCGAGATCCGAGCCGTGGCCCCAGCGCGGGCGGGAGAGCTGGACCAGATAATTCCAGGCCACGAAGGCGGCCGGCAGCACCGCGGGGAGGCCATATTCCACCACCATCACGCGGTTGAGCGTCAGGGAGGTCAGGGCGAAAAGGGCGCCGATAGCGCTCTGCACGAGGCCAAGCCGAACAATGCCGACCCATCCCAGCGGCGCGGGCCTCATCTTGCGGCTCCGATATGGGGGACGATATGGGCGCTGAGAGCGAGACCGCTGACCAGCATGCCGAGAACATAGAGAGAAACGCCCGTGGCGTTATACCAGGGCGCGCGTTTCTCCGGCTCACGAAGAAGGCGGGCCATCAGCAGGACCTGGGCCAGGAGCCCAGCCGCCACGATGGCGGCGTGCCATGGGTGTCCCCAAACGGCGAGAAGCGCAACGACGTCCAATTGCGGCGCGGCCATTAGAACACAGGCCAGCCAGACAGCGTTCTCCGCGCCCAGTTCGGCGGGCAGCGAGCGCAGACCCATCTGCAGGTCGCCTTTGACCGCCTTGAAATCATTGAGGATCATGATTCCGATGGCGCCAAAGCTGTAGAATCCGGCCATGGCGATAATCCTGCCGTCCGGCAGGGCCTTGAGCGTGGCCGCCGCGCCGGTGAACCAAGCCAAGCCCTCATAGCAGAGGGCCACGCAGGCCGGACCCCACCAGCCGCTCTGCTTCAGGCGAAAGGGCGGGGCGCTGTACGCCCATGCGAGAGCCATCCCGAGAATCCCGGCATAGAGCACCCAGCGACCTAAAGCGGCGGAGAGGGCCAATGAAAGAAGAGTCCAGAGCANNCGGTCGAACCAATCATTGACCGCCTGGCTGGTGGCGCAGATGGCGGGGCCCGCCAGCACCATTCCAGCCAGAACCAGGGGCCAGACTCGCGCGAATGGGGCGCCGGAGGACACCGCGCCGCACATGAAGGCCCACATGGGGGGAAACCAGGTGATGGGCTTGAGAAGCTCCAGCACCGCGGATGGCGCCGGGTAGCGGGCCACTCTGGGCGCGGGGACATCCATGATCGCCAGATCACTCATGGCGAAAGGGTTATTGTTGACGCTTTGAGCTGTCAATCCAAATTGACACTTGACCGTCAAGCCGACGATTAGTCGTCAGTGAAGGTGGCGTTGACCAGACCGAACCGGTGCAGTTTGGAGTAGAGGCTCTGGCGGCTCAAACCCAGAATGTCAGCCGCCGAGGCGCGATTGTCCTTGGTCAATTCGAGCGCCGCTTCGATGCAAAGACGCTCCACCAGATCGGTGGTTTCGCGAACCAACTCCTTCAGCTTCACACGGCCCACCAACTCGGTAAGCTGTTCCACGGAGCGTCGCAATTCCGGGGAGGAGCCTTGGGCGCGATTTCCGATCCGCCGCGCTGACCGGCGAATAGTAAACCCGAAACAGCTCTCACCCTCGTCGGGGGCCACCACGGCGGAGACTTCCACGTCTTCCGCGTCATTGAACTGATTGCGCAGGATGGTGCTGAAATTTCGAACCATGCCATGGGCGCGCAGGTTGTCGACCAGTATGTTCCTGTCGAGGCCCTCGCGACCCAGAAAGCGGTTAAGGGGCTCACCTCGCGCGTCATCCTCGTGGCCCACCCTCACCATGTCGAGGAAGGCGGTATTGGCGCTGATGATACGGAGATTTGCGTCCGTGATCAGGAAGCCATCCGGCATCCGCTCCAGCACTGACTTGAGGCGCTGATCCGCATTGGAGCCCGCGCTTTGGGCCTGTTCGGCCGGCGCGAGCCGCACCAGGCACTGCGTGCTGCGATCTTGCCGAAAGAGCGAGGCCGAGGCCAGAAACTCTCTCTCCTGCCCGGGCAGGCGCAACGCCGTCCCGTTCATCCGCGCCGTGGACTGGGCGACAGCCAGAAGCGAGGCGGCGGCCTCCTGGCTCCCGGCCTCGAACATTTTTATAAAAAGTTCACCCACGAGCGGCTTTCGGACCTCGCCGGTCAGGGCCTCCGCCGCTGGATTGGCCTCGATAATCTTGCGAGTCGTGGCGTCCACCACCAGAACCGCCTCCCGGGAGGTCTGGAACAGCAAACGATAACGGAATTCCGCGTCGCGAAGACGGGAATAGTCCCGCTCGACCGACTGCTGAGCTTCAATCAGGCGTTGCTGCATATCCGTGGTCGCGCGGTCGTCGCGGCCGATGGCGATGACCTGGCCCTCCCGCCCAGCGTCCACGGCGACGAAACGCATCATCAGGGAATCGAGGGTGGGCGTGATTTGGTTAAGCTCACGCCAGCGCGTCCGACCCGCCTTCAGAGCATCCCGGAGAAGCTCATCAACCTTATGCTTGCTCTCGCTGGTGACGGTGTCGGACCAACGGCGATCAAGCCAAGAGTCCAGCCCGTCCCGCGCCATGGCGTCGTTGCCCACGGCGATGTCACAGATCACACCATCGCGATCAATAACCATGGCGACATCGCCGCCAGCGGTTACGACCGACTGGGCCACCGCCGGTTCAAGCGTTCCTAGCTTGCCCCGGAGAAACCCGCGATCCTTCGACAGAGATGAAGAAGCGGGGGCTTCCATAGATCAGAAAGAACCTCATCGGTTAGAAGGTGGTCAGGATCCCATAGACAGGCGCCTTAGCCCATTGTCCGCGATAAGCAAGGCTTCATTTGCAATAAGCAAAGCTTCACCCCCATCCGTGGCGGTGGCGTCAGCGCCGACCTGAGCGACCAGTTCGGGCTGTTCAATAAAGAGGCGACCGCCGGTCATGACAAAGACATTGGGATTGCGTGACGCCTCCCTGACGACCTTGACGAGCTCGGCGATGTCTTCGGCCTTCGCATCCTTGCTGGCGCTGACGCCAAAGACGTCAAACCAATGGGCGCCGGCGGTATCGATCAGATTGCGGCGCGCCGGCGACGACTCGATCCAGGTGCGCCAGCCGGCCCGGCGAAATGAATCTTCGACGATAAAAAGACCGAACATATGTTGCTCACCTGGCGCCGGCGCGAACAGGGCGGTCGGCGAGGGGCGGTCAGAGTCGATATCGCTGCCATTATTATAGCCGAGCGCGCGCACAACCTGCTGAAGACGGCCGAGGCCAATCGTGACGTCGGCGAAAGAGACACTATCCTCGTCCCAATAGTCGCCCAGGCGCCGCGCCGCAGGGACCAGAAGCTCAAGGAAAATCGCTTCCATCGAGATCCCATCGCGCAGGAGCGTTCCCACATAAGCGATGAGCGACTCAGGCTCCTTCGACACCACCATGCGCGCGAAACGATCCGTCGTGTCATCGCCCAGGCTTGCATGTGTGTCGTTGGAGGCCTCGGGGCCTGCCGCCTTTAGGGCCTGATGGGCCAGCATAAGGCGCGGAATAATCTCGCTCTCCACCATCTGGGCGAGGCGACCATCATTGCGCAGACTCTGTTCAGGACCGATGAGGCGGAGCTTACCCCGCAACGCCTCCTCCAAACGCATGGGCGGCCCACCCGTCACCCGGCTACCAAGTTGACCCAATATTGAAAACGGGAAGCTCGCCATAAGGCCCCCAGTATCGCCGGGATGATCCGACGCCCACGAACGGTCGCGGACGCTCGTTCCTGAGGGCGATCGGGGTGGCGTTCGCCACCGAGGGCCCTGCGTTTCCTCATTTCCAAGCGCGGCCATCGCCTTTGATGTCGCACGTGCTGGAAAATTTTCGAGCGTCATGTTCGCCACGGATAATTGGAGCCTGCAAGACATTTCTCACATGTAACGCGAGTGTCAAGTGAATTGGACGCCTAGCTCACTTGACAGTCCTGCTGACCTCGACCTAGGCTCATTCTCGCTGAACACGGCGCCGTCGGAGCAGGCCATGAACTCAAGCGATTACGGGATGGCGATCCAGAGCTTCGGCGGCGCGGACCCTCAAGCCGCGGGCCACTTCGGAGCTAGCGCTCTGAATGGCGCATCCGCCCCCTTCCGCCTCGCCACTATGCTTGATGACCTGACAGAACGCGTCGCGCCCTGCGTTTGGCAGGCCCATGTGGGGCTTCACCCCGCCGTCTTTGCGGCGGCCGCCACGCCCTTCAAGCAACCTCTCTATACGCCGGACGAGCGCCGCAGGAGGGACGCGACGCCCTGGACCTTGGTGCAGGGGATCCTCGCTCCGCTGCAATTCCTGGCCTTCGCCGTAAGTCTGGGCCTTGTGGTCCGGTTCATGATGACCGGAGAAGGTTATGGCGTCGCGACCGTCTCCATCCTGATCAAGACGATTCTCCTCTACACGATCATGATTACGGGCTCGATCTGGGAGAAGGTCGTGTTTGGGAAGTGGCTATTTGCCCGCGCCTTCTTTTGGGAGGACGCCTTCAGCATGTTGGTTCTGGGCCTCCAGACCGCATACCTCCTTTCCCTCATCTTCGGCTGGGGCGATGCGCGACAGCAGATGACAATCGCCATCGCCGCCTACGCCGTATACGTGATCAACGCGGCGCAGTTTCTGCTGAAGCTCCGCGCGGCGCGTCTCGAAGGCGCCCGCTCCGCGAGCTGGTCGGCGGCGCGGACAGGCCAGCCCGCGTGACGACAGTTCTCGCCCCCCAACGATCAGTCCTATCCGCCCCCTCGGCGCTTTCCCGGCCGGTCATCCGCGAGCGCGGCCAGCGTGAAGTGTTCTGCGGTCTCACCGGGATCGTGTGGCTTCACCGCAAGATCCAGGACGCCTTTTTCCTCGTNNGTGGGCTCGCGCACCTGCGCCCACCTGATCCAATCGGCCGCGGGCGTGATGGTGTTTGCGGAGCCCCGATTCGCCACGGCGATTATGGAGGAACGTGATCTGGCCGGGATGGCCGACGCCAATGAGGAGTTGGATCGCGTGGTGGCCGAGCTGCTGGCCCGCCGCCCCGATATCAAGATGTTGTTCCTTGTGGGCTCCTGCCCTTCAGAAGTGATCAAACTCGATCTGTCGCGCGCCGCTCAAAGGCTGTCCCAGCGCCACGGGCCCGCCCTTCGCGTGATCAACTATAGCGGCAGCGGGATCGAGACGACCTTCACCCAGGGCGAGGATGCCTGCTTGGCCGCCCTGGTTCCCGAGGCGCCGGCGCTGGCCGCCAACGCCCCGGAGTCGCTCCTGGTGGTGGGAACCCTCCCGGACATCGTCGAGGACCAGTTTCGCCGGCTGTTCGCCGAACTCGGCATTCCCAGGGTTGATTTCCTTCCGCCACGCAGGTCGCGGGACATTCCGGCCCTCGGGACGAGCACTCGCTTCCTGCTTGCACAGCCTTTCCTGGGCGAGACGACATTGAAGCTTGAGGATCGCGGCGCGCGACGCCTTGCTGCGCCCTTTCCCTTTGGCGCGCGGGGAACGACTGACTGGCTCAAGGCGGCGGCGGACGCCTGGAACATCGCTCCGGATCATTTCGACAAGGTGGTCGCGCCCGGTCAAACGCGCGCCAAAAGGGCCCTCGAGCGCCACCGCCAGCTTCTGGACGGCAAACGCATATTCTTCTTCCCCGATTCCCAGCTTGAGCCGTCCCTGGCGCGGTTCCTCGCCGAGGAACTGGGCATGACGCCCCTGGAAGTGGGAACGCCGTATCTCAACCGCGATCTCGTGGGTGTCGAGCTGGATCGGCTTCCGGCCGCGACGCGCGTTTCCGAGGGACAGGACGTGGACCGCCAGTTGGAGCGCTGCCGGGCCGAAAAGCCGGATCTGGCGGTCTGCGGTCTGGGCCTTGCCAATCCCCTGGAGGCGGAAGGCATCGCCACCAAATGGTCCATCGAACTGGTCTTCTCACCGATCCACGGCTTCGATCAGGCCGGTGATCTGGCGGGGCTGTTCTCCCGTCCCCTCCTCCGCCGCGGCCTGTTGAAGGTCTGATCGATGAAGCTCTCGGTCTGGACTTACGAAGGCCCCCCCCACGTCGGCGCCATGCGCGTAGCCACCGCCATGAAGGGCGTGCACTATGTGCTGCACGCGCCGCAGGGCGACACCTATGCCGACCTGCTGTTCACCATGATTGAACGGCGCGACCGTCGCCCGCCGGTAACCTACACAACCTTCCAGGCCCGGGATCTGGGAGGCGACACCGCTGAACTCTTCAAGCGGGCCGTCAGCGACGCCTATGACCGTTTCGCGCCCCAGGCGATGATTGTCGGCGCGTCCTGCACGGCCGAACTGATCCAGGATGATCCCGCCGGTCTCGCCAAGGCCCTGGGATTGCCGATCCCCGTGATCCCCCTCGAGCTTCCCTCCTACCAAAAGAAGGAGCACTGGGGCGCATCGGAAACGTTTTACCAGTTGGTGCGCGGGCTCGCGCCATCCGAACGTCAGCCGCGCCCAACGCCAGGCGAAACAAGCGCCCCGAGCTGCAATATCCTCGGTCCCACGGCGCTGGGCTTTCGCCACCGCGATGACGTCATCGAGATCAAGGGTCTGCTGAAGCGCCTGGGCGTCCGGGTTAACGTCACCGCGCCCCTGAACGCCACGCCCGAGGACCTGCGCCGTCTTCCAGAGGCGGATTTCAACGTTGTGCTCTATCCCGAGATCGCCGAGGCGGCGGCCGCGTGGCTTGAGCGCGTCCATGGCCAGCCGGCCGTGCGAACCGTGCCGATCGGCCTTGGCGCCACGCGGGACTTCATCGCCGAGGTGGCGGCCCTCTGCGGCGTCGATCCCGCCCCGGCCCTGAACGATTGCCGGGCGCGCATGGGCTGGTGGTCCCGCTCGGTGGACTCCACCTATCTCACCGGTAAGCGGGTCTTCATTTTCGGTGAGGCCACCCACGCTATCGCCGCCGCCCGAGTCGCCTCGGAGGAGATGGGTTTCGAGGTGGTGGGCCTGGGCGCCTATAACCGTGAATTCGCCCGGGAGGTGCGCGCCGCAGCCGAGAAATATGGCCTCACCGCCCTGATCACCGACGACTATCTGGAGGTGGAGCGGGCCATTGCCGAGCTCCAGCCCGAGCTGGTGCTGGGCACCCAGATGGAGCGCCATATTGCGAAGCGCCTGAGCATTGGCTGCGCGGTGATTTCCGCGCCCGTTCACGTTCAAGATTTCCCCGCCCGTTACGCCCCGCAGATGGGATTCGAAGGCGCNNATGTTCCGCGAGGATTTCGAATTCAACGACGAGGCCGGCCTCTCACACCTGGGCGTCAGCCCCGCCCCCTCCAGCGCGAGCGTGACGTCCGTCGCCAGCACCGCCGCGCCATCCGCCCTCGTCTGGGCGGCGGACGCGGAAAAAGAACTCACCAAGATCCCCTTCTTCGTCCGCGGGAAGGCCCGGCGCAACACCGAAAACTTCGCCGCGAAACATGGCATCACCCTGATTGAGCTTGAGACGCTTTATGACGCTCGCAGTCATTTCTCCCGCTAAGGGCGCATCTTCCGGCGTGGCCTCGCCCGCCGGCGGTCCGTCCGTGCGCGTGGTGATCATCACGCTCGACAAGCACCTGAGCGGCGTCATTCAGAGAGCGGCCGCGGATCTTGATCGGCAAATCCCCGGGCTCACCGTCGCTTTGCACGCCGCCACCGACTGGATGGAGGACCGCCAGGCCCTCGCGCGCTGCCTCGCCGATATTGGCGCCGGCGACATCATCATCGCCGCCATGCTCTTCATGGAGGATCAGGTTCAGTCGGTTCTGCCCGCTCTCCTCGCCCGCCGGGAGCATTGCGACGCCATGATCGGCGTGCTGTCGGCCAGCGAGATCGTCAAGCTCACCAAACTCGGGCCCTTCACCATGGGCGGTTCCGATAAGGGGCCGCTCGCCATCCTGAAGCGCCTGCGCGGATCCAAGAGCAAAAAGAGTTCCGGCGCTGGCCAGATGGCTATGCTGCGGCGGATACCCAAATTCCTGCGCTTCATCCCGGGCGCCGCCCAGGATCTGCGAGCCTATTTCCTGACCATGCAGTACTGGTTGTCCGGCTCACAGGACAACATTTCGGCTATGGTGCGGTTCCTGGTCGGCCGCTACGCCGACGGCCCGCGCCGGGGTCTCCGCGGCCGCGTCGACGCGCCGGTTCCCAAGGACTATCCCGACGTTGGTCTTTATCACCCTGGTATCCCCGACAAGATCACCGACCGTGTCCAAGACCTGCCGTCATCGGATAAACCGACGATTGGGACGGTCGGGGTGCTCATTCTTCGCTCCTATGTGCTGGCGGATGACGCTGGTCACTATGACGGTGTGATCGCGGCGCTTGAGGCGAGGGGCCTGAAGGTTCTCCCCGCCTTCGCCAGCGGTCTGGACGGCCGACCCGCGATCGACCGCTATTTCATCGAGAACGGGGTTCCCAAGGTCGACGCCGTGGTGTCGCTTTCCGGATTCTCCCTCGTGGGCGGGCCGGCTTATAATGACGCTCAAGCCGCCGAGGAGGCTCTCTCGCGCCTTGGCGTTCCCTATTTCGCGGGCCAACCCCTGGAATTCCAGACCCTGGAAGCCTGGGGCGCATCGGGAACAGGGCTCTTGCCCGTCGAGTCCACCATCATGGTGGCCATTCCAGAGCTGGACGGCGCCATCGCGCCGACGGTCTTTGGCGGACGTTCGGACGGCTCCGGGCAGCCCTGTCAGGGCTGTGCGCGCCGCTGCGTCGGCCCAGAATCCCATGGCGCGCCGCGCATGCAGTCTTGCCCCGAACGCGCCGAAGCGCTGGCCGCCCGAGTCGCCAAGCTGGTCACCCTGCGCAAGGCCGAACGGGCCGATCGCAAGGTCGCGGTGGTTCTCTTTAACTTCCCACCCAATTCCGGCGCCGTGGGCTCGGCGGCCTATCTCGCCGTTTTCGCCTCGCTCCATAATACCCTGAAAGCCATGAAGGCCGCCGGCTATAGCGTCGAGGTCCCCGCCAGTGTCGACGCCTTGCGGACGCGCCTACTGGAGGGCAACTCGGCCCGGTTTGGGACCGACGCCAATGTGCACATCCGCATTCCAGTTGAAGATCACATCCGGCGCGAGCGTCACCTGGCCGAGATAGAAGGTCAGTGGGGACCGGCGCCCGGTAAGGTGCTCAGCGATGCCAGCTCGGTGTTCGTGTTGGGCGCTCAGTTCGGCAATGTCCTGGTCGGCCTTCAGCCGGGATTCGGCTACGAGGGTGACCCGATGCGGCTCCTCTTCGAGCGTGGCTTCGCCCCCACCCACGCCTTCTCCGCCTTCTATCGCTATCTGCGCCAAGACTTCGGCGCCCATGCCGTTCTTCACTTCGGCACCCACGGCGCCCTGGAGTTCATGCCCGGCAAGCAGGTGGGCCTGACCGCGGATTGCTGGCCCGAAAGGTTGATCGGCGATCTACCCAACTTCTATCTCTACGCCGCCAATAACCCGTCTGAAGGCGCCCTGGCCAAACGCCGGTCGGGGGCGACCCTGATCAGCTATCTGACACCNNCGTGGAGCTCATCATCGAGCAGGCGAAGGCTCTGGATTTCACGCTCGCCGAGGGGTCCAACCTCGCGGAAGATAACATCGAGTCCATCGCGGCCCAGGTCGTCGAACTTGAGCAGACCCTTATCCCCAACGGTCTGCACACGGTGGGTGCGCCGCCAAGCGAGGCTGAACGCGTGGACCTCCTGGAGGC
>PLFA01000139.1 GCA_003136615.1 Caulobacteraceae bacterium
TTCGAAAAATGCGGCCTGCATGTCAGTGAAGTGCATGGCAGATTTACCCCGGAAATGGCCGCCTCCATGCCCGGCGCGGAGGAGGACCCACGCTTTGTCGCCGTCGGCGTCAGCCTGATCGCCCACCCCATGAACCCCCGCGTGCCGGCGGTTCATATGAATACGCGCTTTCTGGCCACCACCCGGGGCTGGTTTGGCGGCGGGGCGGATCTGACGCCGCTGCTGGCCGATCAGCGCGACCAGGCGGCGCCGGACGCGGTGGCATTTCATGAGGCGCTAAAGAGCGCGTGCGACGCCTTTCATCCCGATTGGTATGGGCGCTTCAAGGAAGAGTGCGACCACTATTTCTTCTTGCCTCATCGCAATGAGCCCCGGGGGATTGGCGGCATCTTCTATGATCGGCACAATTCGGGCGATTGGGACCGCGACTTCGCCTTCACCCAATCGGTGGGAAAAGCGCTCCTCGGCGTCTATCCGCGGATCGTTCGTGGCCGCATGGGCGAGAGCTGGACGCCGGAGGAACGGGAAGAGCAGCTCGTGCGGCGCGGCCGGTATGTCGAGTTCAACCTGCTCTATGACAAGGGCACGATGTTCGGCTTCAAGACCGGGGGAAACATGGAGTCGATCCTCTCCTCCATGCCGCCGGTGGTTAAGTGGCCCTAGGGATTAAAGACGCGCCGCCGCGAACAGCGGTCATCAGGGGTATTTCAATCCAAGCGCGCGTCGCCAGTCCCGCCAGGACCGAAACGACCACGGCGAGGGGAAGAAAGAGCCAGGGCCTGTTATAACCCAGAGTATGGGCAAGGACGGCAGTGGCCGGCAGGTGGACCAGATAGATCGCATAGGACGCGTCTCCGAGGCCGATTAGCCCCCGGTGAATAAGGCCCCTCGGGGCGGCGCCCGACCCTCCCGCCTCGATGGCCAGGGCGCCGGTCACGGTGAGCAGGGCCGGAACACCCCAGAGAAGCGGGCGCCAGAGTTCTGTGAAGAGACCGCCCACCTGGACCAGGGTCCAGATCAGCAGAGCCGCCAAAATGAGGCCAAATCCCCAGGCGCGGCTTGGCAGTCGATTCTTTTCCAAGAGCAGGCCCACGCCGATCCCGGCGGCGAACTGGAGAAGCATGGGATTGGCGCCCATGAAATAGGCCGACTGGGGAAAGCAAAAGCCGAGCACGACGAGGCCCGCGAGCATGCCAATGGCCATCTTGGCGCGGGCGCGCCGCGGAAACGCCAGGGCAAAGGCGAAGACAAGATAGAAGATCATCTCATAGTCGAGGGTCCAGCCCGGCGGCAGGGTCGGGAAGGGAAGCCCCCTGGGATCAAGATGCGGGATGAAAGCCAGAGAGAGCAGCAGATGGCGGAGGCCCGGCCGCACCTCGGGAAGAAAGGCCGGCCAGATGGGCGCGATGAAGGCCACCAGCAGGGTCGCGAGCCAATAGAGAGGCGCGATGCGGGTGATCCGCCGCCATAGGAATGCCCAGGGGGATACGCGCCGGCCAGCCGTGACCCGCCACATGATGACGCCGCTGATCACAAAGAACACATCGACCCCGGCGCGCCCGACATCGAAGCCGCCCCCAGAGCCTAGGTCGCACCATTGCAGGGCGTGATAGGCGACCACGGCGAGGGCGGCGGCGGCGCGCAGATACTGGATCGAATACAGCGTGCGCTCCGCCCCCGCCTTTGGACGGCGAGGCAGGGTTTGGGTCACGCCCATCGGCAATCTTTAAGGTTCTCGCCCAGCTGAGTTATAAGGCTTCGCATATGTCAGCTTTCACCGCCATTCCCCGCCGCCTGCTACTGCGCCTGGCGGGAATGGGGCTCATCGCCGCGCCGACGGCCTCCCTGAGCCAGGGCTCCGCCCCTCCGCCGACGCCACCCGCCGCGCCCGGAAACGAAGGCGCCGGGCCGCCGTCAGGAGGGCAGCCTCAATCGGCGATCTGGACTCAGTACTTCGGAATCCAGCGCATCTGGGCCTATGCCGACCGCCACAGCGTCGCCCCCGGAGAAACCTTCAATATCATGGCCGCCGGAGGGCCGGGCCAGCCGACGCGGCGCGTTCGCCTGGAGGTTTTCCGGGTGGGCGCCGGGACCGACGAAAAAATCTGGGTGAGCGATTTCGCCGACGTGATCTATCGCGGCGCGACCAGGTCCGGCGCCTCCATCGGGCCCGGCTGGCCGCCCAGCTTCTCAGGGATCGACACCAGCGGGTGGAAGCCCGGATGCTATTATGCCGACATCGTCGAGCAGGCGACGGGCACGCGGGACGTGAAGGCCTGTTTCTGGATCGTGAGCAATCCGGCGCGTTCAGGCGCAGTCCTCATGCGGCTCGGGACCAACACCTATCAGGCCTATAATGACTGGGGCGGCCACAGCATCTATCCCAATGACGACGACGAGAACCGCGGTCTGATCGTCTCCTTCGACCGGCCGACGCCGCCCAGTTTCTGGGAATATGACGTCTATATGGTGGCCTGGCTGGAGGGGCTGGCGGCGAGCCTGGGCGGCGTCGATTACGCCACCAATTTCGACGTGCATGACGAT
>PLFA01000209.1:0-3983 GCA_003136615.1 Caulobacteraceae bacterium
GTCTCCCGGCGCGACGTCCAGGTGGGCCAGCGCGTCCAGGCCGGCGCGACCCTGATGATGATCGCACCCATCGGCCAAGCCTATGTGGACGCCAATTTCAAGGAAGTGCAGCTGGCCAAGGTTCGTCCCGGCCAGAGCGTGATCCTCACATCCGATCTGTATGGCGACCACGTCAAATATCATGGCCGTGTCATGGGCTTCTCGGGCGGCACCGGCTCGGCCTTCGCCGTCGTCCCCGCCCAGAACGCCACGGGCAATTGGATCAAGGTCGTCCAACGCCTCCCCGTCCGTATCGCCCTGGACCCCAAGGAACTTGGTCAGCACCCCCTGCGCGTCGGCCTCTCCATGAATGCCGACATCAACATCTCGCGGTAAGGGGCGCCCCAGATGACTCTCGCCGCCACTTATGCCGCGCCACGCAAAGAGGTCGGTCCGCTGACGGGCTTGCCGCTGCTTATCGCCTCCATCGCCATCGCCGCGGGCAATTTCCTGGTGGTTCTGGATTCCACCATCACCAATGTCTCGGTGCCCACCATCGCCGGCGCCCTGGGCGTGTCATCCAATCAGGGCACCTGGGTGATCACCTCATATTCCGTCGCCGAGGCCATCACCGTGCCGCTCACCGGCTGGCTCGCCAAGAGGTTCGGCGCCCAGAGAGTCTTCATCACCTGCTATGTCAGCTTCGCCATCATGTCGGTGTTCTGCGGGATCTCCACCTCGCTCGGCATGCTGATCTTTGGACGGATCCTGCTGGGCCTGGTGGGCGGCCCGATCATGCCTCTGGCCCAGACCATGCTCCTGCGCATCTTCCCGCCCAAGCAGGCGACCATGGCCATCGTGCTGTTTTCCATGACCACGCTGATCGGGCCCATCGCCGGGCCAATCCTGGGCGGCGTCATCTGTGACAATGCCGGATGGCCCTGGATCTTCTTTGTCACGGCCCCCTTCGCCCTCATCGGCGGGGCGGTGCTGTTCACCGTGCTGCGCGGTCAGCCGGACCCCAAGGTCAAGGCCAAGGTGGATACGGTGGGCCTTAGCCTCCTCATCGTCTGGATCGGCGCCCTGCAGATCCTCCTGGATGAAGGGCGGGACCAGGATTGGTTCGCCTCGCCGGAAATCCGCCTTCTGGCCATCGTGGCGGGCCTGGGATTCCTCTCCTTTCTGATCTGGGTGCTGAACGAAAAAGACCCCATTGTGGACCTGCGCATATTCGCCAATCGCGGCTTCGCCGCCGCCGCCGCCACCTATTCCCTGGGGTTCGCCGCCTTCTTCTCCACCATCGTCATCATCCCGCTCTGGCTGCAGCAGAACATGGGCTACACGGCCACCCTGGCCGGCTATGCCACGGGAATCATGGGGATTCTCGCCGTGCTCTCAGCGCCCATGGTGGGCAAGGCGACGGAGAAGTTCGATCCCCGGCTGATCGCCTCCCTGGGCTTTGTGGGCCTGGGCCTCATCAACGCCTCCCGCATGGGCTTCAATTCCGACATCACCTTCGGCCAGATGGCGATCCCCACCCTGCTCTACGGGCCATGCATGGTGATGTTCTTCATTCCCTTGAGCGGCCTCACCGTCTCCACCGTCGGCCCCGAGCAACAGGCCAATGCCGCGGGCCTGGCCAATTTCATGCGCACCATAGGGGGAGCGTTCGCCACGTCACTGGTCCAGACCGCCTGGTCCGACGCCGGCCGTCGCAGCCAGACGGAGTTGGCCGGCGCCATGGTCCATGGATCCCGCGCCCTCGACACCTTTCAGGCCAGCGGCATGTCCTATCAGAGGGCGGTGTCGACGCTCGACGACATCGTCCAGAGCCAAAGCACCATGCTGGGGACGCTCAAGGTCTTCGGCATGGTGACCGTGGCCTTCTTCGGCGCCGCGATCCTCATCTGGTTCGCCCCCAAGCCCAAGAGCCCCATCGCCTTAGGCGGAGGCCACTAGGTCGAGACCTCGCGGTTTGCGCGACGCTATGGCGGCATGACGAGACGATTTCGGGCCAGGCCCATTTGGGCCAAATTGTAAGCGAAAGCTTAAGCTTAGGAGATCAGCCCAGGGTACTCTGCCGGGAACCTGCGGCGCCTGTGCGACACATTGCCGCGAAATGGTCGGAGCGGTTCGATATGTCAGCGCGGAGCCTGCCACTATGGGGGAGCGAAGTGGCGCGGAGCACGCCGTGACATATTAGTGTGCAGTGCAGCATAAACTGTATTCGCCATGGTAACGGTTCATTGCGCCTCGCGGAGTTCCGCTGAAAATGATTCGCGGCGGGAAAAAGTCCGGCGATAATCAGCCAAAAGCCACCTCTAACTCTGTGTAGTTCAACAATGGCTGCGTGACAAAATCGTTAAAGCCTCGAACAATTGTTGTTTATACTTATTAGTTAAAGAGTATTAACAATCTATTACACCAGTCCCTTTTGATTAAGATTTTCAGCATATCGAGTCGTAGCAGAAACTAACATTTCTATACTAGGTTTCGTGGTTGAGTCTGGCTGCGGATCAGTCTAACAGCCCCCCCTTGAATTGGGATAGCTCCCTACCGAGGCGCCGCCGCGACGCGGTCGCCTCGCCTTGGCGTTCTTTGAAATGGGGCGAATGTCGCGTTTCGTGGCGAGCGGGCTTTTGACAGCCCGCGCGATGATTTCGAGGGCGGGCGCTTGAGTCCGACGCCTCCCAAATCGGCGGATCCGCCGATAACGACGAGCCGGGCGAACCGGTTCGCCGCCAACTGGCTCACGCCTGGGGCAAACCTCACCCGCGCCACGCGTCGGCGCATTCTCGCGATCCTGCGCCTCGCCCACCGTCAGCTTGGTCTCGACCGCAAACGCCTGGGTGTCGGCGCCCTCGGCGGCGGGGCCATCGGGACTCTGTTGATGTCCATGGGCGTCGGCGTGGGCGTCTTCGTGCCGAACGCCGCACTAGCCCAATATGCGGTGGCCGGCGCCAATGCGACCGGCCAATACGCCGTGGCCATCGGCGGCAATGACGGATCCGGCCTTGCGTCGGCGACGGGGAATTTCTCGGTCGCCGTGGGCGTGACGGCCAATGCCGTGGGGGCATCCGCCGTCGCGGTTGGCAACGCTTCGACGGCCCTCGGCAACCAGGCCATCGCCATCGGCCAGAACGCCTTTGCGCTCGGAAGCACGGCCTCGAGCATCACCAACGCCACGTCCGGTATCGCCATTGGCGCCTACGCGACCGAAATTGGCGGCTCGGCCATCGCCGTGGGGAGTGGTTCCAACGCGACGGGCGACAGCGCCATCGCCGAAGGACTGAGCGCCAACGCGGGCGGCACCAGCGCGATCGCCATGGGATTCAGCACGAGCGCCTCGGGGCAGAGCGCCATCGCCGAGGGACTGAGCACGAACGCCTCGGGCTCCAGCGCCATTGCGCTAGGACTGGGCACGACCGCGTCGGGCGCCAGCAGTGTCGCCTTCGGACTGAGCACAAGCGCGGGCGGCACCAGCGCGATTGCTTTGGGATTCAACACCACCGCCTCTGGGCAAAGCGCCATCGCCGAGGGCCTCAGCGCGGCCGCGGCGGGCTCGGGCGCCATCGCGCTTGGCAACACCGCGATCGCCTCGACGCTCTCGGCCGTCGCGATCGGTTCCAACGCCTCGTCCTCCGGCACGACCAGCATCGCCCTCGGCGCGGGCGCTATCGCTGGCGGAGCCGGCAACATCGCCGAGGGTGGCGGCGCCAAAGCGTCGGGAACCTCCAGCGTCGCCTTGGGCGCAGGGGCGCTTGCGGCGGGGCCCGCCGGCTTCGCCGGGGGACCGTCGGCGAACGCGCTCGGTCAAAGCTCTGTGGCGCTCGGCTACAGCTCTTCCGCCCTGGGCAACCAGGACATCGCCATCGGCCAGAACGCCTATGCGCTCGGAGCCATAACCTCGACCAGCACGACCGCCACGTCCGGTATCGCCATCGGCGCCTTTGCAACCGCCCAAGGCGCCTCGGCCATCGCGGAGGGCGCGGCGTCCAACGCGG
>PLFA01000209.1:4014-5585 GCA_003136615.1 Caulobacteraceae bacterium
AATGGCGCGATCGCCGAGGGGCTGACCGCGATCGGGATGGGAACGAACGCCGTCGCCATCGGCACAAATTCAAGCGCGGTAACGGCGTCGAGCATCGCCTTGGGGGTCACCGCGGTCGCGCAGAGTGCGGCGAGTATCGCGATCGGTCAAAGCGCCCTGGCCTCCAACGCGAATAACAGCAACATCGCCATTGGCCACGCTGCGACGGTGACCGCCGTCGGGTCTTACATCAACAATGGCGTGGCGCTGGGTCTGAACGCCCTGTCCGAAGTCACGGGCGGCGGCGGCGCCTCGCCCTTGGCGATCGGCACGGCCGCCACGGCGATGGGAACGGGCTCGGAAATCGCCATCGGCGACCAGACGCGCGCCTACGGCTATAATGCCCTCGCCATCGGCGGCAATGCGGGCTCCGCGGGGACTGTCGCCCAGGGCGATTATTCCGCCGCCGTCGGCGCGGGCGCATACGCCCTCGGCACGGGTTCGCTCGCGCTTGGCGGCGGCCCGACGACCTCCGGCGGTCTACCGGGCGGGGCCCAGGCGATCGGCACCAATTCCATCGTCATCGGCGCCCTCTCCACCGCCTTTGGCACGAATTCCGTCGCCTTTGGCGTCGGCGCCATTGGCAACACCTCGACCTCGCAAAGCGACGGTGTCGCCATCGGCACCGGTTCCACCGCAGCGGCCAGTAGCGCCATCGCCCTGGGCGTCGCGGCCGTCGCCAACAATGTCGGCGACGTGGCGATCGGCACGGGTTCGACCAGCGCGGCCACGGTTCAGACCCGCTCGGCCACCATTGGCGGCTTCACCTATGCCGGCTTCGCCGGATCCACCCCCGTCAGCACGATCGCTGTCGGAGCTGTCGGTTCTGAACGCACGATTTCGAACGTCGCCGCGGGCCGGATCACCGCCACCAGCACCGACGCCATCAATGGTTCGGAACTTTACAGTGTCGCCAGCACCACGGGCAGCGCCGTGGCCTCGCTGTCCACCTCCACCTCTACCGGAATCAGCACCAACGCCAGCTATGTCAGCGTCCTTAACGCCGACGCCACGGGCGCGGGGATCGAGTATTTCCACACCAATTCCACCTTGGCCGATTCCGCCGCCACGGGGGTCAATTCCGTCGCCATCGGCCCGGTCGCCTCGGCGTCCAATGCGGCCAGCATCGGCATTGGCCTGTCGGCCTTGGCGAGCGGCGGGACCTCCATCGCCATCGGCGCATTTGCGACGGCTGCGGGAACGGGGGGCTATGCGCTCGGCACGTCCGCCACCTCCGGCTCTGGCACCAGCAATTTCGCGCTGGGCACGATCACCAACGCCGGGATCGACGGCACCAGCTATAACACGGCCATTGGCTCACGCACGACAGCGACCGGCGGAGAGTCCATTGCCGTGGGCCGTTATGCGACCTCGTCGGGGGGCACAAGCATTGCGATGGGCTCAACCAGCCTGGCGCTCGGGAGCCAGTCGGTCGCGCTGGGCGCCAACGCCACGGCCGCCAACGCCTACGATGTCGCCCTGGGCGCTGGCTCAACCACCGCGGCCACGGTCTCCACCAGTTCGGCCACCAT
>PLFA01000047.1 GCA_003136615.1 Caulobacteraceae bacterium
AGCTTGCCCATGCTGGCGGTGCCCGGATGGCTGGAGGCCCAAAGGCTGCCAAAGCCCGTGGCCGTGGCGAGGGCGCTGAAGAACACCGCCCGACTGAGGCTCGACTGCAGGAGGTGCGCGCCGCCCGCCCGCCAGGCCATGACGAAATAGATGTGGAAGGCNNAGCCCGGTGAGCACGATGGGCGCCATGGTGATCGCCACGTCCCGCGCCCGCCGCAGCACGGCGAACAGGAGGGCGGTGATGACGATGAAGGACAGCAGGCCCGCTTCAGCGAAGGCGCCGGAAACTGTTCGACCCGCCTCCATGATATCCAGAGCCGCCCCCGTGGCGTCGGGGGCCACGCGCCGAACGGCTTCGATGAAACTGATCAACACCTTGTTATTGTTGGAATCTCCGCGTGGAACCATGGAAATCCGCGCACGCCCGTCGGGCGCCACCCAGTCCCGCGTCAGGCTCTCGGGCAAACTGGCCAAGGTGACCGGCTCCGCAGAGAGCGCCAGAGAGGTCTGGGCTAACACAGTCTTCAGAGGCGACATCAGAAGGCCATCGGCGGCCGCGCGGGTCGCGGGCGAGGCCTGGGCAAGCCAGCCAAAGTCACCGGCCAGACGCTGGGCCCCCGCGGCGCTTCCTGGATTCTGAATGGCGGCGGCGCGCAGGTCGGAGGCCGCCGCTTTGAGGGCGGCGATGGTCTCCGCATCGGTGGGCGGGGGCGCGACAACGATGGGATCTAGCGTGAGATCGAGAAGCTGCGCCGCATCGTTGACCGCGGCCAGCTTGGGCGCCTGATCATCCGGCACAAAGCTTGAGAGGGTGCGAGCATGGGCCACCTGGGGCAAGCGGGCCAGGGTCGGGGCGAGAGAGTCAGCCGCATTGAGGTTCGGCCTCACCACCTCCATCGTGTTCGGGTTCTCATCGGGGTCCGACATCAGGGAGAGCAGGGTCGTGACCGACTCTGTCTTGGCGTTCATGAGGTGCAGGGTGTTGAAGTCGAAATGCAGCAGGGGCAGGGACGCGGCGCAGCTCACGGCGGCGACAACCGCTAACCCCACCACCGCGCGGCGATGACCGAGAATCACATGGTCGAGGCGTTCGAGTGGGTCAGCCTGCGCCCGCGGGGGCGCGGCCGGCGGCGCGAGGAGCCTTAAGAGGGCGGGAAGGACCGACAGATTGAGCAGGAGGGCGATGACCATCCCAAAGCCCGCGATCACGCCGAGCTGTGAGACGCCCCGATAGTCGGTGGGGGCGAAGGCCAGAAAGCCGCTGGCGATGGCCGCGGCGGCGAGGGTAAGCGAGCGCCCCATCCCCTCGCCCGAGGCGATGAGGGCGTCAGCGATCGGCACGTCCGCCCTGTGCTCGCTGCGGAAGCGCACCGAAAACTGAATGCCAAAGTCGATGCCAAGCCCCACGAACAGAGGAATGAAGGCGACGGAGATGATATTGAAGGTGCGAAAGATGAGCAGGCCCGCCGCGGCCGCGCAGACCAGCCCCAGCAGGGTGGTGAGAATAATCGCCAGGATGATCCTCGGCGAGCGTACGGCGAACCAGAGCATGACCAGGATCGCGGCCCCCGCCGCGGCGGCGATCAGCTGCCAGTGCTCGCCCAGGCTGGCGAATTCCTCGTCCTGCAGGGGCACGTCGCCGGTGAGGCGGACCCTGACGCCGTGCGCGGAGTCATAGCCCATCGCCTTCGCGTCCTTGCGAATCTCGTCACTGGCCTGGGCGCCCGACATCAGGGCCGCGTAGTTCAGCACGGGGCTGGAGACGATGATCTGCCGGGTTTCAGTTTGGTCCGGCGTCTTGCCTGATATGAGAGCCCGCCAGGAAAAGGCGGCTGGCTTGCCGGCGCGCAGCTGGTCCAGGCTATCGGCCATGCCGCCAAGAGGGCCCGAAAGGTCCGCGAGCTTAGCCTGCCCCGCGCTGACGCCCTTCACGACGGTGGAAAGCGTTCCAGCGAGACCTCTTAAGGAGGGGTCCGCCGCCAGGGGCCCCAAGAAGGGCTGGGCGGAGATGAGCTGGCCGAGCTGGGACTTGACCTGGTCCAAGGGCTCGTAAAGCAGCCCTTCGCGCTGGAAGAAGGCGCCCGGGCGCTGAACTTGCCGAAAGAGGTCGGTCCGCGCCGACATCCGCTCCGCCAGCGCGGCCGACGCCTCCTCCGCCAGTTCCGGCGTCGCGCCATCGATGACAACGACGATCTTGCCGCCTTCGCTTTTGAAGAGATGATTGAAAGCCACCTCGCGCTGACGCCAGGCCAGCTTGGGTGAGATCATCCCCTCGGTGTCGCTTGAAAGGGAAAAGTGACTGAGCGTGAAACCAATGGCGCCAGCCGCCAGGGCCAGGGCCAGAATGGCCACCAGCAAGGCGTGACCGGCGCAGAACGCCACAAGGCCGGTGAGGAAGAAGCGTCGTGTGGGAGCCCGGCGTGGGAGCGAAGGGGTCGTCAAGGACGATACGACCCAAGGAGCGCCTGGTGCGTGGCCACACCGGTTTTGCAACCGATACTGAGGCAAAAGCGTTCGCGCAGGCGCGGCGCGCGCCTGGAGACCGTTGAACCTTCCGCAAAACGTGATCTATGCATCTTCAGCCTGGAGTCTCGCGTGCCTCGACATATCCTCACCTGTCTCGTGAGCCTCATGTGCCTCACGCCCGCCGTGGCCGCCGCGAAGGCGACGGCGACGCCCACGACCGGCGAAGACCCGTACGAAGCGTTCAACCGTAAAAGCTTTGCCTTCAGTCTTAAACTCGACCGGGCCATCGTGGGCCCCCTCGCCCGGGTTTCGGCGGGCCTGACGCCGGCACCGGTCGTGAAGGCGCTGCACAACATTCTGGTCAATCTTTCCGAACCGGTCGTGATCCTCAATGACCTGCTGCAGTTTCGCCCTGAGCGCGCCCTCAAAGCCACGACGCGCCTGGCGATCAATAGCAGTTTCGGTCTTGTGGGGGCATTGGACGTGGCCGCCAAGGGGGGAATTAGGCATGAGGACAACGGCTTTGGCGACACGCTGGGTCGATACGGAGTCAAGCCCGGGCCCTATCTTTTCGTGCCGGTCCTTGGACCTTCGGATTTTCGCGATCTGATTGGCCGGGGCGTCGATGAGGTGAGCACCCCGCTTTTCTATTTGAAATTCCCCTACAATACAGAGGTTAACAGCGTGCTGCCGGTGATTGGCGGGTTGGACGAACGCGCCGCGGCGGGCCCCCAAATCAAGGCTCTCTTAAGCGACGCGGCCGATCCCTACGCCACGCTCCGATCAACCTATCTTCAGTCGCGCGAGGCGGAAATCCGCGGCGACACAGCCTTACCCCCGTTGCCGGACATTGAGGGAGACCCCGCGGGCCCCGCGTCAGCGGCGCCTTCCGTTCTTAAACCCGTCAGTTCGTCGCTTCGGAGCCCAGCGCAGCCTTCCGCCCCATGGCCCGGGCGCCCTCCATCCCCTGCCATGTTATCAGGGCTGGAATTCCAATCACCAGATCCCGCGCCCGCTTGATGAGCGAAAGGGCCAGGGCCAGATCGGGGCCGAGGCCGAACAGGGGGCCGACAAAGGCATAGGTCGCTTCCTGCACGCCAATGCCCATCGGCGCCACAACGACGGCGCTGCGCACCGCTGCCACCAGGCTTTCGAGGGCCAGGATGCTGAAAGGGTTGATCTCCACCCCCGCGGCGCGGAGGGCGGCCCAACTTCCCAAACCGCTGGCGACCCAGGCGAGAAGGTGGATCACAGCGGCGCCCGCGACACGACCCGGCGAATCGTAGATCGTCTGAATCGCCGCGCTGATCTCGGCGGTGCGCGCCGCCACGCCCGGAAAGAAGCGCGCCGCCAAGCGCTCGGCGACACGTCCGCCCCGCCGCTGCACGATGACGAGGCCCGTAACGGCCACCGCCGAGAGGGCTAGGCCCGTCCCCGCGCCGCCCATCAGGGTCTCACGGAAGGTTCCCGCCGCCAGTCGGCCGGCGAGCCAAGCCAGCCCCAGACCCGTAAAGAGCACCTGGGCGATCAGTTCGGCCGTCACATCCGCCACGGATGTGGCGAAGGCGGTGCGGGACGGAACGCCGCGAAGGATGGCCGCGCGGGCCCCAATGAAGAATCCGCCCACATGTGAAAGAGGCAGGAGCTCGCCTGAGGCGTCGCGGATCAGACGCGCCCAGATGAAGACAGGAAGCCTGGCCAGTCCTTCATCGCGGGCCAGAAGGAACCATGCGCCGCCCAGCAAGAGCAGGGGCGCCGCGGTGCAGAGGACCAAGGTTGTCAGGCCGCGCCAGCCGATCACGCCCACCGCGTGGGCCACATCCTTAAGGCCAATGACGCCCATGATCACCGTGGTCAGGGCGAGGCCGAGCAGGGCGGCGACCACCACGGCCGTTTGCATGGCCCGGTCATGACCCCGCCGCCCGAGCGCCGCCGCGGCGGACTTAGAGGGCCTCAGATCCAGCCCCTTCACCGTCAGTTCGCTCATCATCCCTCCCCCTCTGGCGCGCTTTGTCGCTCAGAGGTCCGCAAAACCGCCCAGCCGCAAATCCGGCCGCGCCGCCGCCCTCATGACGCCTGGGTCCGTCAGGGCGGCCAATTCATCCGCATAGCGATACCCCGGCGCGGAGCCTTCGAATACAGCCTGTGTCGCCGGATGAAGATAGATTTCCGACAGTCCGGGGGGAAGTGTGGCAATAAGCCCCTCCAGTCGGCGGGCGGTCATGGCGCCGCTCCAGGCAAGACCGAAAACTTGGTCAGGCGTGCGAATCCCGGCCCTCGCGAACCGCCGTCGCGCCAGAGCCGTCACAGCCTCCACCACGGGCTGGGGGGCTGGCGGCGAGGCGGGCTCAATGCGCGCCAGGACGCGGCGGGGTTCACGCGGCAGACGCGCGGCCCTCATTCCATGGCGCGCGCCAATTCTTAAGATGAGCCCCGCGATGGTGGGGTGAAGGTGGAAATGTTTATGCGCATTGACGTGATCGAGAACCAGGCCGGTGGCGGCGAAGGCGGCGAATTGCGCGGCGATCTCGGCGGCCAACTGGCGCCGGGCCTTGGGCGAGAAAAACATCGTGGCTCCGGCCCGCGCCATGTCTTCCCGAAACCGGCCGCGCCCGTCGACCAGCATGGAAACCTGCGCCGCGGGGAGAATGGGCCGACCTTCCACAAGCACCAGATGAAGACCGACCCGAAGGCGCGGGAGGGCCCGGGCCCTGGCGACGGCGTCCGCCGCCGCCGGCGCGCCGACCATCAGACTGGCCGCGGTCAGAACGCCCTCTCGATGGCCGATCTCCACCGCCTCATTGACCGCCAGATCAGCCCCGAAATCGTCTGCGGTCACGACCAGACGTCGCACCGGTGTCGCCCCCGCATCGGACATCGGGGGGCGCAAAGTCACGCGGCGGCCGTGCGGCGCTCCTTGAGGAAGTCGAAGAACTCCACCCCCTCGCGCAAACGCCGCTTCATCATGTCGGGGCTGCGGACCATCTCGGCGACGATGGCGCCGATCTTGCCGGGGCGGAAATAGAACGACTTATAAAACGACTCGACGCTATCGAAGATCTCGCCATGCGAGAGGTGCGGATAGTGGAGCGGGGCGATCTGGATGCCGTGCTCATCCACAAGCTCGGCATTCTCCGCGTCGAGCCAGCCGTTCTTGACCGCCTGATCGAAAAGGAATGTGCCGGGATAGGGGGCGGCGAGGGAGACCTGAATGGTGTGGGGATTGATCTTGGCCGCCCATTTCATGGTCTTGTCCAGGGTCTCCCGGGTCTCGCCGGGCAGGCCGACGATGAAGGTGCCATGGATGGCGATGCCGAGCGCGTGACAGTCGCGGGTGAACTGCTCGGCCACCTCCACGCGCATGCCCTTCTTGATATTATGAAGAATCTGCTGATCCCCGCTCTCATAGCCGACGAGAAGGAGGCGCAAACCGCCCTCTTTCAGAACCTTCAGGCTCTCATAGGGCACATTGGCCTTGGCGTTGCAGGACCACACCACACCCATCTTGCCCAGCTCCTTAGCTATGGCCTCGGCCCTCGGCAGATCATCGGTGAAGGTGTCATCGTCGAAGAAGAATTCCTTGACCTGTGGGAAGGCCTTCTTGGCCCAGGCGATCTCCTCGATGACATGAGCGACGCTGCGGGTCCGATAGCGATGGCCGCCCACGGTCTGGGGCCAGAGGCAGAATGTGCAGCGGGATTTGCAGCCGCGGCCGGTATAGATCGAGATATAGGGATGCTTGAGATAGCCGATGAAATAGTTCTCGATCTTCAGATCGCGCTGATAGACCGGGGTGACAAAGGGCAGGCTATCCATGTTCTCGATCATGGCGCGGTCGGGATTGTGAACGATCACCCCCTGTGAATTGCGCCAGCTGAGGCCCGCGATGTCGCCCCAGGGCTTGTCGTCGGCCACGTCCTTGATGGTGAAGTCGAATTCATTTCGCGCCACGAAATCGATCACGGGCGCGCGTTGCAGGCTCTGATCAGAATCCACCGCGACCTTGGCGCCGATGAAGCCCGCCTTGAGGTTCGGATTGACGGCCTTCAGGGCCTCAATGGTCTTGACGTCGGAGGCGAAGGACGGCGTCGAGGTGTGGGCGACCACCAAATCGAAATCCTTTGCCAGGGGCAGGATATCCTCAAGGGACTGCCGATGCGGCGGGGCGTCGATCAGCTTGCTCTTTTCCACAAGGGCGGCGGGCTGAGCCAGCCAGGTGGGATACCAGAACGACTTGATTTCGCGCTTGGCCTGGTAACGCGAGCCCGCGCCCCCATCAAAGCCATCGAAGGATGGGGCCTGGAGAAAAAGGGTGCGAAGCATGATGGGAACTCTTCTATCCGCGCGATGAACTGTGAAAAAGCACGCCGTCCGGCCCGACGCGAAAGCGACGACCTTGCCAGCCCACGGTGTTAACCGCGAAACTGGCCAGGAAGACGGCAAATGACATGATGTCCAGAATGGGCATCAGCCACCAAGGCCCCGCCCTGGCGCCCGTGGCCGCGTCAACGCAGATCTTCAGGCACAGCCGAGAGATCAAACTAGCAAGAATCAGCGCCCCGGACCAGAGCGGAAATCCCGCCGCCGCCGCGGCTAACAAGGCCAGGGCCGTTGGATAGGTGACCAGACTGCCGGCGAATCCCAGCGGATCGATGAGCCGCACGGTGCGGTTCCACCGCAGCTGGTGGCCGATCAGTTCACGCCCGGAGGTCTCGGCGCAGTGATGGGCGACAAGCAAGGTGGGAATGGCGATGTGGTATCCGCGCGCCCTGACAGCCCGACCGATTTCGTAATCATCCGCCAGATGATCGGCGAAGGCCGCGAAGCCGCCAATTTCGTCAAGGACCCCTTTCGTGATGGCGATTGTCGCGCCAAAGCAGGGCTCTGCGAGGCCAAGGGCCCGGCCCATCAACACGCTGGGGAGAAACTGATAGTCGATTCCCATGGCCGAGAGGCGCGCCCAGAGTGATCCGTTGGACTGGCCCACATAGAGACAGCTCACGGCCCCGATGCCGGGCTGGCCCATGGCGGCGACCACACGGCGGAGATAGTCACTCTCCACCACGATATCGGCGTCGGAAATGATCAAAAGGTCGTGCCGGGCGTGCTCGGCGATATTGATCAGGTTTGAGGCCTTGCGGTTGGCGCCATGCAGACGCGGGTCAATGATCAGGCTGATATCCACCTCGGGCATATCAGCGCGAAGCCTTTCCACAACCGCCACGGCGGCGTCCTCGCCATGGTGCACACCGAAGACGATCTGAACCTCGCCAGGGTAATCCTGTCGGCAAAAGCGCCCGAGGGCGTCCGCCAAACCGTGGTGGTCGCCGTGCAGAGGCTTGAGGATACTTAGGGAAGGATAACTCCCGCCCATCGTCGGCGGACGGGCAAAAAACCTGAGACTCGCCACTGCGGCCACAAGATTATAGGCCACGCCGGCCACGGCCAGGACGGCCAGAAGCCAGTCCAGGCCCTCCCTGAAGACCGTCAAGAAACCGCACCTAACTTCATCTGGAGTCCGCCGCCGAACACCCCCCCGGGCGCTGGTGTGAGACATAGGCCATTAGGGACTGAAATGAACCCCCGCGTTTTTGGGGCCAGAGAGATACTCCGGCATTGTAGCGCTTAGACCATCAAGCGGCGGCGAGCATTCCAGCCAGACGCCCAGCAATCAGATCATGCGCCTCGCCCATGATCCGGTCGATCAACTCCTGGCAGGTGGGCACATCGTGGATAAGGCCCGCCACCATGCCGCAGGACCAGGCGCCAGCATCCATCTCACCGCGTTGCATGATCGCCGGATAGACCCCGGCGACCTCGCTGATGATGTCCTCGAATTTCATGGCCGCCCCGAGGGACTTCTCCTTTTCGAGAAGGCGCTCCACGCCGGCATTGACCAGCACCCGTTCGGTATTGCGCAGGGGCCGCATGACGAGACGCGTATCAAGTTCCGACGCCGCCACCAGGGCCTGTTTGACGTTCTCGTGGATGGGCGCCTCGCGCGTCGCCATGAACCGCGTCCCCATGTTCATGCCCTCGGCGCCAAGGGCCAATGCCGCCACGAGCGAGCGACCGTCCGCCATGCCTCCCGAGGCCACGAAAGGAACCTCAAGCTCCTCCGCGGCGCGGGGGAGAAGAATGAAGTTTGGCACATCATCCTCGCCAGGATGGCCGCCGCACTCAAAACCGTCCACACTAATCGCGTCACATCCTATGGACTGCGCCTTGAGGGCATGCCGCACGGAGGTGCACTTGTGGATGACCTTAACGCCGGCCTCTTTCAGCTGCGGCATCCAACGCTGGGGATTGTTGCCCGCGGTCTCCACGATCTTCACGCCGCCGTCGATGATGGCCTGGACATAACCCGGATAGTCCGGCGGCGTGACCGAGGGCAGGAATGTCAGGTTCACGCCAAAGGGCTTGTCCGTCATGGCGCGGCAACGGGCGATCTCCGCCGCAAGATTTTCCGGCGTCCGCTGTGTCAGACCGGTAATCACGCCCAATCCGCCCGCATTCGACACCGCGGCCGCCAGCTCGGCCAGCCCGACAAAGTGCATGCCCCCCTGAATGATCGGATGAGCAATGCCAAAGAGTTCGGTAATCCGGGTTTTCATGGGGCGCTCCTCCTGCGTTCTCTTTCCAGGATGATTGTGACCCCGGTGCGCGACATGGCAAGGCCGGAACTCATTGACCATGGGGAGTCGCGAAGAGGTTGAGTTCGACACGAATTGCTAAAAATATTAAACCTGTTTTAAATGCCCAATGAGAAACTTAGCCCTATGATTCCGTCAAATGCAGGCGCAGCTCTTCAGGGACGAAAGTTTGGGTGCGGGGTCCATCTTATCATTACCGATAAACGTCTTTGTGGGGCGAGGCCTATCGCGTGTCTCCGCGCGGGGTGGGCCTTCCGAGCCTTGATGGGGGGCGCGATCTAAATGAGTCAGGAAGAGTATCGTTCAGACATAGACGCCGCCGAAACGCCAGTCGCCAGCGTCAGCAATGTCAATTATCTCGAGGTTCTGGTCCTCGCGGAGCGCCTCCACCGCCAATTCCTGGAAGTGATCCAGCTTGAGCTGGACACCCTCGGCGTGCGGGATATCAACAATGTCAGAGCCTTGATCCTGCTCAATATCGATGATGCGGAAATGACGGCCAGCGAGCTGTTATGGCGAGGCTGTTATCTCGGCTCCAATGTCTCCTACAACCTCAAGAAGCTGACGGAGTCCGGCTACGTGGTTCAGGAGCGGTCATCACATGACAGGCGGGTTGTCATTGTGCGCAACTCCGACAAGGGCCTGGAGCTCTGCGGCCTCTTGAAGGCGATGAACGCGCGTCATCTGGAGGCGCTGGCCAAGGCCAACTTCCGCGATGAGGACCTGAACGTGTGTCGCTCCACCCTGCGCACTCTGCAGCAGTTCTGGAGCCGCACCATCCAACCCGCGCGCCTGGGCATGGATCCGCGCTTCGGCTGAAGACGGCCTTATTGCTGCCCGGCTTGGCCGCCCCAGAGATCACTCCACAAGCATAGCGACCGCGCTGGATCCGATTGGCCTGACCCCGTCGGCGGCGCAACTATTGGTGAAATGGGCGCCTGAGGAAAACGTCACATCATAGGCGACCAGTTGGGTGCAACTGGACCCGTTCGACGCGGCATTGGTGAAATTCACGGCCTGGGTTGGAAAATAGAGCGCGCCATTCACCAGCATTGTTCCGCCACCGCCGACATAGGAGGTCAAAGGGTTGCCGATGATAGGCGAATTGGGGTCCGCCCACATGGCGATGCCGGCCGTCGGACCGGTGGTCGGGGCGGTGAGATTGAGGTTGGCCCCGCCCTGGATATTGGCGGTGGCGTAACCGGCCGAGGCGTTGCCAGTCAGAACGATTGTCACGCCGGTCGCGTTAACCGTGGTCCCGCCCGACATGTTAAACTGGCCCCCGACAATATAGTAGGTTCCCGGACTCATATCGACGGTGACGCCGTTGGAGACGGTGAAGCCGCCGCAAAAGACACCCGGCGAAATGTGATAGGTCGTGCCGCCCGAGCCATAGGACGTGGCCGTGCTATTGGGGCACGTCATATTGGTTGAGCCCTCGACGGTGGAGATCGAAAGGCTGGAATAGGGGTCGGCGATGGCGGCGGCGCCCACGGACTTGGTTCCGCTGATGGTGACGCTGGACCCGCCCGTGGCGCAGTAGTTGCCCACCACCGACAGATTCTGGGCGAGGATCTGGACGCCGCCGGTGGCGTCGATGGCGCAGGAGCCGGGCCCGTTATCGGCGATGCCGCAGCTCGAGAGGTCCACCGTGGCCGCGCCACTCAGATTGAAATTCACGTTCAGCGCGCCCGGCGTGGAGTCTAGAATTTCGACGCAATATTTGCCGGTCGCGCCGGGCACGGCGACTGACCGCGCTTTTATTGAAGCGGACGTGAGTTCGAGCGCTGAAAAGGCCAGGGGCTCGGACTTTGTAATCAGAACTTCGAAGGCATTACTTGTCCCGCTCGTGTAGTTCCCGCTGGTGGGCGGGGTATTCACGGTTACCGTCACGCCGTTCACGCCATTGACGAAGCCATATTGCGCGGCCACCGCCTGGGCCGTGGCCTGGGCGTAGGCGACGGACGGGGACGCGCTGTTCATGTAGTCGACAGCGGCGCTGTACGCTGCGGCGTCGGCCGCGCCCTGCGCCGCGCGGCGGTCCGAATACCAGATGCCCACATCGACGGCGAGGCCGCTGGCCCCCAACATGACAGACAGGCAAAGGCCGACGAGGATGGCGCTGACCCCGGCCTGGTCATCCGCGAAGCGCCTGAGAAGATCTCTTGTCCAAGCCATGATGGACCACACCCGCCAGAGTTAGCCTGAGCCAGCGAGCCCAGGACCAAGCTTCACTACGGGAACTTAGGTAACAAAAATCAACAATTCGCCTAACAAAAATCAACAATTCGATCCACGCCATCTGTTTCCAATTGATGCGTCTATTGATTAAATTACTGACGAATTAGATATGCTTATTAATTTCATGCGCCGAGATCTGAACTTCATATTTTATGGGAATTTTAATTAAATATACTTTGGTCGCCGAGCCGGAAACTCGCCTCATAAGGCGCAAATCTAGAATTCTTGAATTTGCGCGCGATCAACCCCGTCGCGACGCCGCGCGGGCGGAACCTTTGTGCGGCCTATTCCACGATCTGGGGTGTGGCCTGGCCGCCGATTGGTCTGGAGCCAGCTGCGGTGCAGCCTGTGTCTGAGAACGTCCCGCTGCCGCTGAAGGTCACATCATAGGCGATAAGCTGAAGGCAGCTGGTGTTGTTCGAGGCCCCATTGGAAAAACTGACCTGCTGCGTGGGAAAATACAGGGCGCCTGTGACATTGAAGTTCGCGCCGCCAGCCAGTGAGGTGTTGCTTGTTGTCGGACTCGCGCTGTCAGCCCACATAGCAATACCGGCGGTGGAACCAGTGGTCGGCGCCGTGAGGTTGAAGGTGACGCCATTGGCAATTTGGGCGGTGGCATAGTTGCTCCCGCTTCCCGTCAAGATGATTGTTACGCCATCGGCCGTGACCGTCGAACCACCACCTAGGGTAAATGTGTTGCCCACCACATAATAGACGCCCGGGCTCATGGTCGCGGTCGCGCCGTTCGAGATATTAAGCCCGCCACAATAGACGCCGGGAGAAAGTGTGTTGCTGCCACTCGTATAGGAGGCGTTCGTATGGTTGCAGTTGCTGATAGTCGTACTGGTCGAGGCTTCGACGGAGGATAGCGAGACGCTGGCATAGGGGTCGGCGACCGCCGCCGCACCCGTCGTTTTCGTACCCGTGACCGTCACCGAGGCGCCGTTACTCGTACAATAGTTTCCGACAACCGCGAGGGATTTCATTGTAAGATCCGCCCCGCCGGACAGGGTCATGGCGCAGGATCCGGGCCCGTTATCGGCAATGCCACATTTGGGCATATTGATCGTCGCGCCATTGCTGGCGTTGAGATTGACGTTGCTGGCGCCGGCCGTTGTATTCAAGATCTCCATGCAATACTCGCCCGAGGTCGCCGGGATCGCCACCGCCCGCGCCTTGATGGAGGCCGACTTGATGAAGAGAGACGAGAAGAAAAGCGTCTCCGGTTTGGTGATGATGACCTCGAAGGCGTAGTATGATGCGGCGGTGTAGTTGCCACTCGTCGGCGGTGAATTCACCGTGACCGTCACCCCGTTCGACCCGTTGGTGAAACCATACTGGGCCGCGACAGCCCGGGCGGAGGCCGTGCTGAAAGCCACCGAGGGCGAGGTGCTATTCGTATAGTCCACGGCCGCGGTGTAGGCGGCCGCATCCGCGGCGCCCTGTGCGTCTCGCCGGTCCGCGTACCAGAGGCCGACATCCACGGCGAGGCCGGCCCCCCCAAGCATGGCCGACAGGCACAGACCCACCAGGATGGCGCTCACGCCATCGCGGTCGTCAATGAACCGGGCGCAAAAGCGAAAGAAGCGTTTCATGGCGCGCCCGCGCAAGCAGGGGTCATGACCGAGTGGGGTCGGGGATGAGCGATGCTTAAGAGAGCCAGCGCCACCAAGGTGAATTCCACCGACGTCGTTCCCCGACGGTCACGAACGAACAGGCGTGGAGATTTCGCCCGGAACTGATGGGTCAACGAAACCATCATCGCGGCCTATTCGACGATTTGGGGTGTAGCCTGACCTCCGATCGGTCTGGCGCCGGCGGCGGTGCAGCCTGTGTCCGAGAACTTGCCGCTGCCGCTGAACGTCACATCATAGGCCAGGAGTTGAACGCAACTGGAGGCATTCGACGCGCCATTGGAAAAACTGACCTGCTGCGTCGGAAAATAAAGCGCGCCGGTAACATTCATCGTTGCGCCACCCGCGAGCGATGAGGTGTCTGTCGTCGGGCCCGCGCTATCTGCCCACATGGCTATACCCGATGTGTAACCGGTGGTCGGCGCCGTGATATTAAAGGTCGCGCCATTGGCGATGGAGGCTTGGGCATAGTTAGATCCGCTGCCCGTCAGGATGATCGTCACGCCGTTAGCAGTGGCCGTCGTGGCGCCGCCGAGCGTGAAATAACCCCCTACCAGATAGTATACACCGGGACTCATGGTGATGGATGCTGAATTGTAAACGCCGATTCCACCACAATAGACCCCGGGGGTCAGGGCATTGCTGCCGCTGTTATATGTGGCGTTCGTATGGTTGCAGTTGCTGATAGTCGTACTCGTCGAGGATTCGGCGGACGACACCGAAAGGCTGGCATAGGGATCGGCGACCGCCGCCGCGCCCGTCGTTTTCGAGCCTGAGACCGACACGGTCGCGCCGTTACTCGTACAGTAATTACCGACAACAGAGAGGGACTGCATCGAAAGATCGGCCCCGCCCGACAGAGTCATGGCGCAGGATCCCGGGCCGTTATCGGCGATGCCACATTTGGGCATGGTGATCTGCGAGCCATTGCTGGCGTTGAGGTTGACGTTGCTGGCGCCTGGTGTCGCGTTCAATATATCCATGCAGAATTCACCACTGGTCGCCGGGATCGCCACCGCCCGCGTCTTGATGGAGGCCGACTTGATGAAAAGAGACGAGAAGAACAGCGTCTCAGGTTTGCTGATGATCACCTCGAACGCGTCATATGACGCGGCTGTATAGTTGCCGCTCGTCGGCGGTGAATTCACCGTGACCGTGACCCCGTTCGCGCCGTTGGTGAAACCATACTGGGCGGCGACGGCTCGGGCGGAGGCCGTACTGAACGTAACCGAGGGCGACGTGCTGTTTGTATAGTCCACGGCCGCGGTATAGGCGGCGGCGTCCGCGGCCCCCTGTGCGTCACGCCTGTCGGCGTACCAGAGGCCCACATCCACCGCGAGGCCGGCGCCTCCAAGCATGGCCGAGAGGCACAGACCCACAAGGATGGCGCTCACGCCATCGCGGTCCCCGATGAACCTGGTGCAAAATCGTAATAGGCGTTTCATGACGCGCCCGTGCGAGCGGAGGTCATGATCGCGTGGCGCCGGGGCTGAGCGATCCAATCATGTCGGAAAGCATGTCTGGGCGGTAATGGTCGGGGTATAGGGGAACAGGCCCGAGACGAAGAACGTGTAACTGTATGACGCCGAGACCTGGTAACCACAGGTCGCCGCGGGCGTGACCGTGAAGGTGGAAGTGGGAAATTTGAGCTGTGGGGACGCGTTGGCCGCGAAGGTCTGAACAGCGGTTGTGGTGGCGCAGTTTCCGTCAGGATTAATCAGGCCGCAGCGCGCGGCTTCTTCGACGGAATAGTTCAGCGCTTCGACCGTCCAGAGAAAGCGCCCAAATTCGATCGCGCCGAGAATAAGGCTGAAGAGAACCGGCGCCAGCAAGGCGAACTCAATCGC
The DNA here is from genome assembly GCA_003136615.1 of Caulobacteraceae bacterium. GTDB lineage: Bacteria > Pseudomonadota > Alphaproteobacteria > Caulobacterales > Caulobacteraceae > Acaudatibacter. Next base: position 14,842 of record PLFA01000047.1, read on the forward strand.
CGTTGTTCCGAGACGGTCGCGGACGAATGGGCGCGGAGGTTTCACCCAGATCTGGCAGGTCAACGACGCGATCATTGCCGTCACTGATAGCGAATTTCGGCGCTGGCCGTGATGGTGGTGGGAAGAACCAGAGTCGACCACGGGGCGACCGGGTGGAAGGTGGCCTTGGCGTTGATCGACGCATAGGTTCCGGGCGGATCGCCGGACGGGCAGGTGCTCCCGGCGGTCGTCACCAGCACATTGCTGGTGACGCAGGCTTGGATGCCACAGACCGGGGTCGGGCTCGCCTGAACCGTCAAGCCCGGCGTGGCGGACGTCACCGCCGTCGAGATGCCGCTCGCCGTGCAGTTTGAGGGATTGGCGTAGACATACTGCGCGCCGGCGTGGGCCGCGGCGCGCACCTGCATGGAAGTATAGGTCATCTGCCCCACGTCAAAGATTCCCATCAGCAAAAACACAAGCGTTGGCGCCATCATCGCGAACTCGATCGCGGCCACGCCACCGCGGTCGGTCACGAACGAACCCAACAGCCGGATCCGCAACCTCAAGAGCGAGCCCGTCACTGTTGAATAAAATTTGTTTCTATTGCGCGACATTAGTCTTTCGTAAACAGAGCTTTAGCGGCCTTCTAAACAGAATTCACCCTTAGAGCGTCAAGTTTTCTGGTCGACAACGTTAAAATTCGTAACAGTCCTGAAACTTGCGCGGCTGATATCATGATTGTTCAAGTTGGCGGCCCTGGAATGTTCGTGTCCGCATTGCGGAGCCGGTATCCGTGAGCGTCGTTACTGGAAATACCGGCCTCAGGTGTCAGCGGCCATGAGGGCTCTGGGGAGGCGAGTCCGCTTCCTCACGGCTTTACCCGCCGGAAAACATAAAGCAGAGGCTTGGCCTGCGACCACGTGCCGCATGACCCCCTGACCCTTAGGCCTCGCCAATCGGCGACACTTTGACAGCTACGTCGCCCAGCAGGTGGCGCTGATGCGACGTCACCGCCGTCCCCTGGCGCAGGTTCTATGTGACCTCGATGACTTCAAAAGCGTTCAACGATCCGCATGGCCACCAGGCGCGCAATCCTGGACGGCAATGGCGACGGGTCTCTCAATTCACTGGTCAGGGCGGCGGACGCGGCCCTCTTCGNNTTGGCGTAGCAACCGCGCTTGAGACGGTCAGCGGCCTCCTCGGCGGCAAGGGGCTTGTCGAAGTAATAGCCCTGGGCCTCGCCGCAGCCCCAATCAATGAGACGTTGAAGCTGGGCCTCTGTCTCAACGCCCTCGGCGATGACGCTCATACCCAGATCCCGAGCCAGGCCGATTGTGGCCTTTACGATCGCGCTATCGCCGGGGCTCGAATCCAGATGCCGCACGAAGGTCTGGGCAATCTTGATTCGATGAGCCGGCAAGCGGCGCAGATAATCGAGCGATGAATAGCCCGTTCCGAAGTCATCAATGGCGATCCTCACGCCGGCTTGCCGCAGGCGGCTGAGAATATCGCCAGCCTCGGAGGCGGCTATCAGGGCCGATTCCGTGAGTTCAAGCTCCAGGCGCCAGGGGGGCAGACCCGCCGCGTCAAGGGCCGCCTCGATATCGGCTCGCAGGACGTCCTGCGACTTGAACTGCAGCGCCGAGACGTTAACACCCATGCGAATCTTCGGCAGACCCTGGTCATCCCAAACCCGGAGCTGTTGCGCCGCCTCGTGAAGGACCCAGCGCCCCAGGCTGCGGATAAGGCCCATCCGCTCCGCCACGGGGATGAAGAGATCAGGAGATAGGACGCCACGCCTTGGATGGCGCCAGCGTACGAGAGCCTCCATCCCCACGATCGCGCCGGTCGCGAGGACCACGGCGGGCTGATAGACCAGAAAGAGCTGCCCGGTCTCCAAAGCGTCGCGTAATTCGGCCGCCAAGGTGACCCGTGTGCGGACATCGGTCTGCATGGCGTCAGAGAAGAAGCGATAGGTCCCGGCGCCTTCGGCCTTGGCCTGGTAGAGCGCCATATCCGCGTGGGAGAGCAATATTGCCGCATCCTCGGCTTCGGCGCCGAAGATCTCGATCCCCACGCACACATTAGTATAGATCGAATCTTGAGCGAATTGGTAAGGGGCGCCGATCACACGTATCAAGTCCTCGGCAAGGACCGCGGCTTGGGCTGGCCCCTCGATATCCGACACGAGAACCGCGAATTCATCGCCGCCGAGCCGGGCCACGGCATGAACGCCATGACAATGGGCGCGAAGGCGCTCCGCCGCCGCGATCAGAACCTGATCGCCCGCCAGATGGCCGAGCGTATCATTCACGTCCTTGAAATTATCGAGATCGAGATAAAAGAGCGCGAAGTTTTCGCCGTCTTGCCGAGCGCGCGCGACAGCGCGCTCCATGGCCTCCATGAGCACCGCGCGATTTGCCAGACCGGTGAGCTGGTCGAAACGCGCCATCCGCACGGCCTCGGCCAAGGCATGCCTGTGCTCGGTGACATCACGCAGGAACCAGGCGCGCCCGAGATAGGACCGATCGGGCCCGCAAACCGGCACGGCATAGCGATCTATCCATCGACCATCGGCGGTTTCGACCTCGTCCCAGAAAGGCTCATCGCCCTTCCCGCCCTCCAGGCCGCGAGTCCCGGCGCCGTCATCCATCAGCGCCGCGGCTCCGCCGAGCGATGTCGCGGCGTTGGACAGCTCAAGAGTTTGCGGCGACAAGTTCCACATCTTCGCGAAGGTGTGATTGAAGGCGGTGACCAGACCATCCTTGTCGACCATCACGATGCCGCTCGGCGAGGCGTCCATGATCGTATTGAGAAGAATATTGGCGCGCTCGAGGTTGTCCTCCGCCATCTTGTGACGTGTCACGTCCCGCGCCACGTCGGAGGCCCCCAGGATCTGACCGGTGGTGCGTTCGATCACGGGGATGATCCGCGACTCCAGCCATAGGGTGCGTCCGTCCTTGTGGCGTGTTCGATAGGTCACCGGTAGCTGACTGACATTGGGATTGGCCATCGCCGCCGCGAAGGCCGCGCCCAAGGTGCGCGCCGAGTCTTCCTCAAGGACGTCGCCCACAAAACGACCGATGAGTTGCCCCGGTTTGTATCCAATGACCTTTTCCACGGACGGCGAGATATAGGTAATGCGGCAATCGGCGTCGGTCTGAACAATAATGTCATTGCCCTCTTCGGCGAGGGTGCGGCCGATTCCGATTTCCGTGATGTCGATGACGACGCCATGTACGGCGATGACAACGCCGGAGCGATCCTTCTGCGCCGCCGCCTGGTTGGAGATGATGCGCCAGGAGCCGTCGCGGCCCTTCATGCGGAACGTATGTGTGTAGGACTCGCCGGCTGTCGCCGCGCGTTGGATAAAGCTCTGAAAACTTGTGCGGTCAGCTGGGTGGATGGTGTCCCATATATCCCCCTGCTCCACCGCGTCGAACGTGATGGGTGCGCCGCCTGGAAAGAGACTATCAGCCCAGGTCAGAATTCCCGACTTCATGTTGTAACGCCAGAAGCCGTGTCTCGAGAAAGCCCTATCCGTCAGCGGAAAGGCGACGTCAGCGCGGCCGGCCCGGGGGGTCAGAGTTTTCGCCGGGGATACGAAAGGCGCGGCTTCGCAATCGGCGATTTCGAAAGGCGATGTATCGTCAGCCATTCACCCTCCTCAGCGCCAGACCGTCCCCACGGTCGACACATCAATAGTCACCTCAGGCGATGCGCGTAGCGCCCGATCCGGGTGCGCGACTAGGCAGTAGATCTAAGGTATTCGAATTCATCAGAGGTTAACTCTAATACCTATTGAACCATATAAGGCAAATCGCGCCAATTCCGGAAGCGTCTAATCGTCATTTTATGAGGCGATAAGATCGGGCCTTGGTTAAAATTTTATTTATTTAATATATTCATTAGTTATCAAATCAAACATTAAGGCGTCCCACGCCACGACAATGTTCTTGCTCGCAACAAATGCCGCTGGCAATAGGACGGTGGCGCGGAAATACGTTTCCGTGAATCCATCGCACGCAACTTAGGGGTTTAAACATGCAGTTTCTGAATGACTTCGCGCTTCGCGCGCTCATCAAGGCGTCCTCGGGCGTCGAGAAGTTCAAGGCCGACACCAAGGGCGTCACCGCCATTGAATATGGCCTCATCGCCGGCCTGATCGCCGTGGGTCTGGTCACCGCGCTCGGCCTTCTCGGCAACAGCCTGAAGAACGTGTTCAACACGATTCAAACCAACCTCGCTAACGCCTAATATTACGGGCGTCCTGTTCGTAGAAGCAGAGCGCCAGAGTTGAGGCCCTAGTTGAAAATTCAGGGGCGGCGAAGACCAAGCATCTTCGCCGCCCCTTTCTGCTTCATCAAGGCCTGTCATTGTTCTCTCGAGTTCGAATGTGAGACGTTAAACCAAGGAGAATGAACCGATCCAGCTTGGCGCAGGCGACACGCGGACTTTATTGCCGCGGATCCTGGTGCGAAAGCTGCTTGAGGGTTGGGCTGTGGGCCGGGGCGGGCACAAGGCGCAGTTGTTAGATCGCCCTACGGAAGTAGAAAATTGAGATGAGCAACCCAAGACCATCAAAGAACTATCTGGAGCCGGCGATATGATACCTATATCAACAGACACAATCGTCGCGCTTATCAAATATTACCACCAGCGGTTTTCTTCTAATAGGATGGGTGTGGCATCCATTGAATATGCGCTTTTCGCCGGCCTTATCGCCATGACAATTTTTATTATGCTCTTTACGACGCGCTCCTCCCTCATGGTGCCCCTTTTGACAATTTATTTCGACACCTACCTCGCCCTCCTCGCTGCCGCTTAGTCTCCCTAGGCGCAAGGCGGCCCTCCAGCTGGAGCCGGGTCAATTTGCCGCAGGCGTTATTGTGCCTGTGGAACTCGTGATGGCTGCGATAGTCGCGTTATTTGTCTGCTCACCTTGTGAATCTTCACGAACTGCGTGGATCTTCACGAAACGCTGGGGCGCGGCGTTGTCATAGAGACGGTCCGCGCACTGACTCAGGCGGCCAGCGCCTCAAACTTGAATCCCCGTGAAAACTGTCATCGTCCNNGGTCACTCCACCGCGAATCGTGTTGTAAGCTTGTTAAGAGTTAGATTCTAATTCGTGCATTGGGCGCAGCAACACCGTTGGGTTTCGCCGCCGCTGATTACGGATAAAACGCCATGATTGCCGATCCAAGCTGGCGCCTGTGACCGCCTTGATCCTCGGCATTACCTTGGGCGTTGCGGCTCTGGCGATTATCTGGAGCGCGGTCAGCGATATCCGCGTTTATATCATCCCCAATTGGACATCGATCCTGATCGCGGCGAGTTTTCTCGTGGCGGCCATTTTCACACCTTATGCGCCTTTGGTGGCGGGCCTACTCTCCGGGGCGGGGGTTCTTCTGCTGGGCCTTGTCATCTTCGCCCTGGGCTGGATGGGCGGGGGCGATGTGAAGCTTTTTTCCGCCCTCGCGCTCTGGTCCGGCCCATCCCGTCTGGGCGCGTTCACCCTGGTGACGTCCCTGGCGGGCGTCGCCCTGGCGCTGTTCATGCTCTCGCCTCTGCGCCGCCTCGCGCCCACGGCGCCAGACGAGGCCCGTTCGACGGCGCGACAGCCCATGCCCTACGGCGTCGCCATCGGCGTCGGCGGCCTTTGGGTTCTGACGCAATATCTTCCGTTCCTCAGATAGACACGGGCGGGAGGGGGCATGTCACGGCGAGTTCTGCTCATTCTTCTGGCCTTGCTGCTCGCGGCGGGGGCTATCTTCATCACCCCCATGCTCCTGCGTGGCGCAGGCGGGCGTGGCGGCGCGAAGCCGGAGGCGCCTCCCCATCCGATCACGCAGGTGCTGGTGGCGAAGTCCGATCTCTATATTGGCGATACGGTGAAACCCACGGACGTGGTCTGGCAGGCATGGCCCGACGGCCCTCTGCCTCCCACCTATATCGTTCAGGGCAAAGGGCGGATCCAGGACGTGACGGGCGCGCTCGTCACGAGTCGATTTGCGCCCGGCGACCCGATCACCGCCGGGCACCTGTCCAGACCCACGAACAGCGCGGTCATGGCCGCTATTCTACGACCTGGCGATCGCGCCGTAACGGTCAACGTGACGGCCAGCACCGGCATGGCCGGCTTCCTCGCCCCCGGCGATCGCGTCGACGTCATCCTGACCCAAACCATCAGCTCGACGGGGCCGGGGGCCGTCAGCCACCATGTCAGCGAGACCCTGTTGCACGGCGTCCATGTTGTTGGGATCGATCAGAACCTCAGCGATAAGAAGGATGACAAAAAAGATCTCGTGGTCCCCAAGACGGCGACCCTGGAGGTCACGCCCAAACAGGCGGAGATTATCGCCGTGGCCGAAGACATGGGCGTGCTGACCCTTGCCCTCGACAGCCTGGCCGGCGCCCATGACGAGGATAGCTCGGAGCGCGTGACCAGGACCTGGGACACCGACGCGACAAAACTCTTCTCCGTGTCGTCCTTGCCCGGCGCGGCCGGCGCTCCGGCGTCGCCAACCGCGCCCACCTGGACCGTTCAAGTCATCCGCGGCGCAACGAGTGCATCGATGACATTCCCGCTCCAACGGACCGCGCCCGGAGGGCCTACTCTTTGACACGGTCATTCCGGCTCGCTTGGATTTTGGCGTCTCTAGCGATGGCGACGGGCGGCGCGTGGGCCGCGCCCAGGGATTTAGGGCCCGCAACCTCCAGGATTGATCTGGAAATCGGCCAGGGGCGGCTCATCCGTCTGGGCAGTCCAGCCAAAAGCGTATTTCTGGCCGATCCTAAGGTTGCTGATCTCGAAGTCCGATCCCCCACCCTGATCTACATTACCGCCAAAGCGCCAGGTTCGAGCAATCTCATCGCCGTGGACGCCCTTGACGAGGTGGAAGCCAATATTGAGATCACGGCGAATTATAATGAAACTGGTCTGGCGGCGGATCTCAAAAGGCTTGTTCCGGGCGCACACATCAAGGTCGGCACCGTGAACAGTTCATTGATCCTCTCTGGCGCCGCTGACTCCGCGGCGGACGCCGAGTCCGCCCGGATGATCGCGTCGAAATATGCCCCAGACGCCGATCACCTGATCAATTCGATCAGCGTGGATGCGCCCAATGAGGTCAATCTCAGAGTGCGCATAGCCGAGGTGGACCGCGAGGTTGTCAAACAGTTCGGATTCAATTGGGGGAGCGTCGGGGGCAAGGGACAATTCGGGTTTGGCGTTCAGACGGGGAACGCCACCACGACCTTCAATCAGACCTCGTCGGGAACGACCGGCACAGCCACGAACACCTTCGTGCCCGCCGCCAGCAATCTCCTCCTCGGCTATAATTCGGGTCTGGTTGATATCAATCTTCTTATCGACGCCCTCGAGACAGAGGGGCTCGTGACGGTGCTTGCGGAGCCAAACCTTACGGCCATATCCGGTGCGCCCGCGAGCTTTCTGGCGGGCGGCGAGTATCCGATTCCTGTCCCCCAATCGCTCGGGGTGACCACAATCGAATTCAAGGATTACGGCGTCAGCCTGAACTTCGTGGCGACCATCGTCGATGGCGGACGGATTAATCTCAAGGTGGAGCCGGAGGTCAGCGAGCTCAGCGCCCAGGGATCCATCACCCTCAATGGCCAGAACATCCCCGCTCTGACGACCCGCCGGGCGAAAACCACAGTGGACCTGGCAAGCGGTCAGAGTCTCGCCCTCGCGGGCCTAATTCAAAACAATTATAATCAGTCGATCTCAAAGTTCCCTGGCCTAGGTAACGTGCCGGTGCTAGGCGCCTTGTTCAGGTCAGACAGTTTTCAGCACGACGAAACGGAACTGGTGATCATCGTCACGCCCTATATCGTCCGCCCCTCGAATGCGCGGCTGTCATCGCCCACCGACGGATATATCGCGCCATCGGACGCCGGGCGCCTCCTCTATGGAGATGACTACACCGTCCACACTCAGGCCGGTCATGCGCCCCAGGCCCTCTCGGGTCGCCCCCTGATCGGGCCTTCCGGATTTGAACTAGAATGATCGCCCCCGTCACCATCGCGCGAAACCCGCGCCTTGCGGCCAAAGCTTTGCTAAGCGCCATGGCTCTCATCGGAGCCACGCTGCAGGGCTGCGCGGACAGCCCAAAGCTGCCGCTTCCGAATGTCGCCAGTGGAACTGACAACCCGATCCAGATCTCGCGCACCCAGATCGCTCATGCGGTGACCTTCCCGCAGGCTGGCTCCGAGCCCGGGGAAGCGCAGATGTCGGCCCTGTTCGCCTTTGTCGCCGCCAACAGCGTGGGACCGAAGGACACGATCCTGGTTCAATATGGCGGCCAATTGATCGACCAGGCCCGGGCCGAAACGATCTCGGCGCGCCTCGCCGCCGTGGAGCTTCACCCTTCCGTTGTGGCGGGCGCCAACCTCTCGTCGGGCGTGGTGCGCGTGGTTGTCGAGCGGTATGTGGCCATCGCACCAGATTGTCCCGAATGGTCGCACAAGCCCAGTCCCAATTATCAAAACGACAATCAGCGCAACTTCGGCTGCGCCGACGCCGCAAATCTGGCCGCCATGGTCGCTGATCCCAAGGATCTGGCCATGGGCGCGAACCTCCCGGCTCAGGTCGGCGATCCCGTGACCAAGCCGGTTTTGAATTATCGCGACGGAATGCCGGGAGGCGCCCCGGCGGCCGGCGGGGCCTCGGGAGCTTCTGCCGGCGGCACGAGCCCCTCCGGAGCAGCCTCGGGAACGAGCTCCAGCGCTCCCAGCGCGGCGGGTCCGTCGTGAGCGCGCCAAAAACCCGGGGCGTGGCGACGTGACGACACCCGAGACCCCGCTCTTAGCGCTCATCGCGGATGAAAAAACCCGCGAGACGCTGCGCGCCACAGTGCGCCAAATGGGGGTGAATGGCGCTCTTGTGGGCGAAGGCGGCGCCGCCGCGGCGCGCACGCTGCTGGCCACGACCCCGGCGCCAGGCGTCCTGATCGTCGATGTCAGCAACAGTAAGGAGCCGGTCCAGGACATCGAGGAATTGGTCGTGCTGTGTCAGAACGTCAGCACGATTCTCGCCGTGGGCCAGCTTAATGACGTCCGGCTCTATCGCAGCCTCAGAGACGCCGGCGCCGATGACTATCTTGTCAAACCGGTCACCGAGGAGATGTTGACCGAGGCCCTGACCGCGGCGATGAAGCCTAAGGCCGCCGCTGCTGTGGTTCAATCCGAGCCAGGTGGGACTCGCTGCATTGCCCTGATCGGCGCACGGGGTGGAACCGGAACCACCGCCCTTGCGGTATCGGTGGCCTGGGAGCTCGCCAAGGGTCGCCGCAAGGTCGTGCTGCTCGACCTGGATCTGCACTTTGGAAGCACGGCGATAAGTTTGGATATCGAGCCCACCCGCGGCCTGCGCGAGATCCTGTCCCAACCTGACCGGATTGATAAACTGCTTATCGACGCCGCCGCCGGCCGCCCGAACGAGCATCTCTATATCCTCAGCGCCGAAGAGCCCTTGGAGGACTCCTTCGAGCTCAGTCCCGAGGGATTGATGACCGTGATGGAGATTCTGGCCGAGACCTCGGCCTTCGTTGTGGTCGATGTGCCCAGGGTCCTCGGCCCCCTGAGCCGTCAGATTCTGGCCACTGCCGACATCATAGGCCTTGTCACCGACTTGTCTCTCGCCGCCATGCGCGACACTCAACGCATCATCGCCCTGATCAAGTCCTTGCGCGGCGACGCCCCGACCTTGGTCATCGCCAACCGCGTCGGCGGGGTCCCCGGTGAAATCGGCGCCCCGGACTTCGCGCGCGCGATCGGCGCCAAGATCGATCACATTATTCGCTTTGATAAAGTCGCGGCGGTGGCCTCCGCGGAATCCGCCAAACCGCTCGCCGAAGTGGCCAAGACGCCCCAATTGCAAAAGAGTCTACATGATCTCACCAACGCACTTGCCGGCCAGACCACGGGCGATAAAGTCAAGTCATCTTCCCTCTTCAAAGGCCTGTTCGGCGGATGAGCACAACCGACAATCGCGGGCCCGCAGACCGCCTACAGCAACGTATTAACGCCGTGGCGGCGCGGCGGCCGCCGTCGCCGATCCCGCTGTCGATCGTGGGCGGCACGGCCCCGATTCCCTCGCGTCAGGCCCCGCCCGCCCCGCTGCCTACGCCAGCCGAAGCGGCGGCCTTCGAAGCGGCGAAAGAGCGGCTGGCCGACGTGATCGCCAAGCTGACTTCGGAGGCGCCCACACCCCGCACCCGCGAGGGGATCGCCGCGATCATCGAGAGAACGATCGCCGAACAGGCCCCGGATCTGCTCGAAGCTCTAGGTCCGCCGCGCCTGCGCGACCTGATCACCTATTTCGTCAATCAAGGGCTCACGGCCCACGTGACCGCGCCGCCCCCAGCCCTCAGTCCCTTCGGCGTAACCGGTGAAAAGGCCCAGCCGCCGGGGCAAGTCGCGCTTTCGCGCGTGGAGGACACCGCCCCTCGCATCTATCCCCTCGTCATCGAACGCATCGACAGCGAAGTCGCCAACCGCCTCAGTCGGGGGGATCTGGCGCAGCAGCTCTCGGGCGTTGTCGCGGAGGTTCTGGCCGAACAGAAGATTTCCCTCAACCAGCGCGAGCAACGCGATCTCGTCACCCTGATGCTCAACGACATGTTGGGCCTGGGTCCGCTTGAACCCCTGCTCGCGGACGAGAGTGTCACCGACATCATGGTGAATGGACCCAAGCAGATCTATGTCGAGCGCAAGGGTAAGCTCGTCCAGACGGGGGCCACCTTCCGTGACAACGCCCATGTCATGGCCATCGCAACCCGCATCGTCAGCACCATCGGCCGGCGCGTTGATGAATCCCAGCCACTCTGCGATGCGCGCCTGCTGGACGGCAGCCGGGTGAATATCATCATCCCGCCTCTCGCCATTGACGGCCCGAGCATTTCAATCCGTAAATTTTCCAAGCGCTCGATCGATCTCGATATGATGGCGCGACAGCAGAACCTGTCCGCCGCCATGGCGACCGTTCTGAAGATTGCCTCGCGCGTGCGCCTTAATATCCTGATTTCCGGCGGAACGGGCTCTGGAAAGACCACGCTCTTGAACGCCCTGTCCCAGATGATCGACGTGGAGGAGCGCGTGGTGACCATCGAGGACGCCGCTGAGCTGCAGCTTCAACAACCCCATGTCGTGCGCCTGGAAACTCGCCCCGCAAATCTCGAGGGGAAGGGCGAGATATCCATGCGGGATCTGGTGAAAAATGCCCTTCGTATGCGCCCCGACCGGATTATCCTCGGCGAAATCCGCGGCGAGGAAGCCATCGACATGCTTCAGGCCATGAACACCGGCCACGACGGTTCCCTGGGCACGATCCACGCCAACCGTCCCCGTGAGGCGCTGACCCGACTGGAAAACATGGTGGGTATGTCGGGGATCAATCTGCCCAGTAAGGCGGTCCGCACACAGATCGCCGCAGCGGTGCACATGATCCTGCAGATCAGCCGGATGCGTGATGGCGTGCGACGGATCACCAGCATCACCGAGATTGTGGGCACCGAAGGGGAAGTGATCACCACACAGGAGCTGTTCAGCTACAAGTTCGAGGGGCAGGGGGCCGACGGGCTTCTGCGTGGGAAATTCGAATCCAGCGGATTGCGTCCCCACTTCATGCCGAAAGCGGAATATTACGGCCTTGATCGCCTTCTGATGGAAGCCATGGGCTGATGTCTCCGCTTATAATTGTCATCGCTCTGGTGCTTTTAAGCCTGTCGGGCACCGTCATGGTGACAACCGTAGGCCAAGGCGGTCGGCGCATGGCCAAACGGGCGAAGCGCGTCGGCGCGCGGCGCGAGTCGGGGCCGGTCCAGGTCGGCCCTCAACTCAGTCGCAGGAAATCAGGCGGACTCGACGCCTTTGCCGTGCGGATCCTCCCCCGGCCGGCGCTTGTGCGTCAGAGATTAATCGCCAGCGGCATGTCTCTCTCGATCGGCGGCTATGCGACCCTCTGTGGGATCGTCGCGATGGCCGCAATGATGGCGGCCATGGTCGTCGCCAAGAGCCCACCCCCGTTGGCCTTTCTGATTGGCATATTCGCCGGATTGGTTTTGCCTCACATGTTCCTAGGCTCCCGCATCAAGGCGCGGCGCAAGAAATTCTCGAAGCTGTTCCCAGACGCCATCGGACTCATGGTGCGCGGACTGAGGGCGGGCCTACCGATCACGGAGAGTATCCTGGTGGTTGGCCGGGAATGCATGGACCCCGTTGGCGAAGAGTTTCGGCGCGTTACGGATCAGGTGCGCTTAGGGCAATCCCTGGAAGAAGCCATGTGGGCTGTCGCCAGGAGGCTTGAACTGTCGGAATTCAATTTCCTTGTCATCACTCTCAGCATCCAACGCGAGACGGGCGGCAACCTTGCCGACACGCTGCAAAATCTGGACAACATGCTTCGGATGCGCTCGCAGATGCAACTCAAGGTTAAGGCCATGTCTTCCGAGGCCATTGCCACGGCATCGATCATCGCATGCCTGCCCTTTGTGATGGGTGGGCTGATGTTCCTCGTGAGTCGCGATTATATCATGACACTCTTTACGACCCCGCTCGGTATCGTGCTGGTGAGCGGCGGCGCCGTCTGGCTCTCGATCGGCGTCTTCATCATGTCGCAAATGGTGAGCTTCGAAATATGAACCCCGCAAACCTTCTTCGCGGCGGGGCTTCGGTCGATCTCATCGTGGAGATCGTGGTGGGATTCGCCACGATCATGGCGGTGGCGATCCTCGTTCGGGCGTTTTCCCCGAAGGAAGCGGTCAATGCCCGCGCCCAAGCCCACGCGAAACGCCGCCGTGAGTTGAGGGCGGACCTGCTTAGCAAGACACGTAAACCGACAGGACAGCCCCGTTCCGTGACGGCGATGCGGGGGCTCCTGGAGAGGCTGAACCTGACCCGCGGCGCGGAAGTGCGCAAGGCCAGCGAAGCCCTCGCCAACGCCGGCTGGAGAACAGCCGACGCGCTGACGATATTCCTGGGGGTTCGGCTTTGTGGGCCACCCGTCCTCGGCATTCTGGGTTATCTGATGACCCCGCTTCTGATCCACAATGCCTCTAGCCTCGTGCAGTCGATGGGCGCCTTGTTGGGTGCGCTTATTGGGGCTTTTGGGCCAACTCTGGCGGTAAGCAACGCCTCCAAGAAGCGCCAACAGGCGATCCAGAAGCAGTTGCCTGATTGTCTTGATCTCTTCGTGATCTGCGCGGAGGCCGGGCTCGGACTCGAAGCGACTTTTTCGCGAGTGGCGCGCGAAATAGCGCCCAATGGACCGGAATTGGCCGACGAACTCGGTCTCACCACCATCGAACTTGGATTTCT
>PLFA01000045.1:0-13436 GCA_003136615.1 Caulobacteraceae bacterium
GCCCGGCTTGAAGAAGCCCACGCCCGTGGCGATCACCGCCAGAATAGACAGGGTCGCCGCCAGACGAGCCAGGGCCACGAAGCCGAAGTGGGTCTTCTGCGGCAGCATCTTGATGAGCGGCCAGAACGCCCGCTTTTCGGTGACGATGGGCAGCTTCTTGGGTTTGAAGGTGCGGAACCACCAGCCGATCAGGACCTGGGTGATCAGAACCGCGGTGAAGACCGAGGTGATCACGCCGATGAACAGGGTCCAGGCGAAGCCCTTCACNNCGCTCATAGATCAGCACGTTGGCGTCGACGGCCACCGCCAGAGTTAGCACCAGACCGGCGATGCCCGGCAGGGTCAGGGTCGCCTGGGTCAGGCTCATGGCGCCCACGATCATCAGGCCGTTAACGACGAGCGCGATGGCCGCAAACACGCCAAAGAGGCCGTAGGAGAGGATGATGAAGGCGAAGATCAGGCTCGCCCCAATCAATATGGAGAGCTGACCGGCCTTCACCGCATCAGCGCCCAGCTCCGCGCCGACGGTATGCTGGGCGATAATGGTGAGCGGCGCGGGCAAGGCCCCCGACTTTAGCAGCAGGGCCAGATTGTTGGCCGACTCCTCGGTGAAGTGGCCGTGGATCATGCCGCTGCCGGTGGTGATCGCCGATTCGATATTGGGCGCTGAAATCCACTTGCCATCGAGAACAATGGCGAAGGGCTTGCCGATATTCTGGCTCGTCGCCTCGGCGAAGCGGCGGGCTCCTTGACCATTAAAGGCGAAATTGATGTCCGGTTCGTTGTCCTGATCGTGGCCGGCGCTGGCGGCGGTGAGCATCTCTCCGGTCACCACCGACCGGCGCTTGACGATGAGGGGGGCGGCCGTGCCGCTATCGCTCGGCAACACCTCGTCATCGGGCGGAATGCGTCCGGCGGCGATATCCTCAGGCGCCACATTGGTGTCGACCATCTGGAAAGTGAGCTGCGCGGTCTTACCAATCACCGCCTTGAGCTTTTCGGGATCGCTCTCACCGGGCGCCTCGACGACGATCCGTGCGGCGCCCTGCTGCGTAATGAGCGGGTCTTTGGTGCCGAGCGCATCGATACGCTTGCGGATGATCTCAATTGAACGCGTCACCGCGTCCCGGGCCGCCGCCTGGGCCGCCTGGGGGACGAAGGCCACCTCGATGGTGTTTCCAGCCTTCGTCTGGACGGTGATGTTCCGGCCGCCGGTGATTAGCGCCTCGCCAAGATTATTGTTCAGCAGGGTAAAGGCCGGCTGCAGCTTGGTGGGGTCGGTGATGTGGACGTCGATGGCGCCGCCATGAACCGCCAGGCCGCTGAAATCGATCTGATCGCCGCGCAGGCGCGTGCGGATATCCTCGGTCAGGTTGGTCAGGCGCTTGGTGTTAAGGGCGCCGGTATCGACCTCAAGAAGCAGATATGAGCCGCCCTGCAGGTCGAGGCCCAGATTGAGCCTCTGCTGCGGCGCCCATGACGGAAGCGAGCCAGGGGGGACAAGGTTAGGAAGGGTGAAGACCAGGCCAAAGAGAAGCGAGGCCAGGACAAGAATGACCTTCCAACGGCTCAGAGCGAGCATGACGGCGTGTCGCGCTTAAACTTCTAGGGTCAGGACTTGGCGTCGTTGGCCGCCGCCGGCTCGCCGCGCGACCTGACCTCCGACACCATGGACTTGATCACCTTCACCGTGACGTTCTGAGCGATATCCAGGCCGAGCTCCTGGTCCTCGACTCGAACCACCTTGCCGATCAGTCCACTGGACAGCACCACCGTGTCGCCGCGCTTGATGGCGCTGATCTTGGCGGCGTGGTCGCGCACGCGCTTCTGCTGGGGGCGCCAAATCATGAAGTACATAAAGGCCAGCATCAGGACGCCATAGAAGATCAATTGGCCCTGGGGCCCGGCGAGAAAGCCGGTCAGGCCGCCCACGGGCGCCGCCGCGACCATAGGAATTAGCGCCGGTGAAAGGATCGCCGGGATCAACAACATCGTATCTCCGAGAATTCTGGCCGGCCAAATCCTGGCGGCGGGGTAAAAAGTCGCGGGAAGCTAGGCGCTCGACGCCCCTTTTGCAATTGGCCCCGCGCCGCTATGGCGGAGCGCATGCCCCCATGCGCGCCAAAGCCCCTGGATCCAGAGCCCCTGGATAAGGACATCGCCGCAAGCCTGCGCCGGATCGCCGACGCCCTGGATCGGCTGGCGCCGCCGCCGGCCCCAGCCCCGGATTTTAGCGGCGCGCGGATTTTCCGGCATGAGCCGGCGACGGGTCTATTTCGGCCCGCCGCGGATTTCCTCCTGCCCCTCGACCTGCTGGTGGGCGTGGACGCCCAAAAGGCGCGTCTGGTGGAGACCCTCGAACGCTTCGCCGCCGGCTGGCCAGCCAACCATGTTCTGCTGTGGGGCGCGCGGGGCGCGGGCAAAAGCTCGCTCGCCAAGGCCGCCTTCATGGCCATCGCAGCCGGGGCGCCCGACCTCAAGCTCATCGAGGTGGATCGGGATGAAGTCGCCGCACTTCCCGCCCTTTTCGACATCCTGAGGGCGGCGCCCGAGCGGTTCATCGTCCTCTGCGACGATCTCTCCTTCGAAGAGGGCGCTGCGGCCGCCAAGGCGCTGAAGTCCGCCCTGGAGGGCGGGGTTGCAGGGCCGCCAGCCAATGCCCTCTTTCTCGCCACCTCAAACCGCCGTCACCTCATGCCTCGCCAGCACGCGGAGACGGGAGGTCCCCTGGCCGCGGCTGAGGACGCCGAGGAGGAGGTCAGCGTATCCGACCGGTTCGGGGTTTGGATTGGCTTCGCCCCCATGAGCCAGGAGGACTATCTGGCAGCCGTGCGCGGCTATGCCGCGCGCTTCGACCTTGGCCTCCCGGATCTGGAGATGCGCGCCTTGCAATGGTCGCGATTGCGGAGCGGCCGATCAGGTCGAATCGCCTGGCAATTCACCCGCCATTTGGCGGGCGAGATGGGAAAGTTCCTGCCGCTGTAGAGCTTGATGACGTTTCATTCAAACGTCTGAATCAAGCTCTGACTTTGAATTTAAAGCCGGATTCAGACTTTGACGATGCCGTCAAAAGTCATCCTGCATTAGAGGCTCGCGCCTACTGGGCGGGAAGGACCACCAACGGATCGATAGGCTTGGCCTTCTCGCCGGCGCCGGCCTTGTAGCGCACCTCGAAATGCAATTGCGGCTCGCTGACGCCGCCCGTTTGGCCCACCTGGCCGATCTCCTGGCCTTGGGTGATGATCTGACGCATCTGAACGCTCATATGGGCGAGATGGGCATAGGCGGTGACCCACCCGTCGGCATGTTGAAGCAGAACCAGATTGCCGAAACCTGGAATCTGGTCGCCCGCATAGACCACGTCCCCCGGCGCGGCGGCGCGCACGACGGTTCCAAGAGGCGCGCGGATATCGAGCCCGTCATTGCGCACGCCCACACCCTTGGCGCCAAATTTCGAGATAACCTCCCCCTTCACCGGCCACGCGAAGCGGCCATGCGCGAGCGCCGTCACCTCCGCGTCGCTTAAGGAGGCCGCCGCTGGCTCCGGCGCCGCAGGCGCGATGGGCGTGATTTCGGCGGTCCTTTCGGATGAAGGCACATACCCCTCCGGGGGCGCGCGCAAGGTGGCGGCATAGCGCAAGCTGTGGAAAGGTTCCTCAGCCACGGGTCCGTGATCGTGGAACGCAGACGGCAAGGCGATCTCGTCGCCGGCGACGAGATGAGCGCGTTCTGATAGACCGTTCAGCGAGGCAAGATCCGCCGCGCCGACACCAAATCGTCGCGCCACCACGGCAATGGTGTCTCCCGGACGCACCTCATAGGCCTTTTCCACCGGGATTTTCAGGCGCTGGCCAGGAACCAGATGATCGGCGTCTTTCAGGTGATTGGACGCAATCAGCTCCTGGGGCGTCACGTCCAGATCGCGGGCAATGGCGTCAAGATCATCGCCCTTGGCCACCTTGTAGAGACGGTACATGTGATGGGGCGTGATGACCTTGCCTGAGGCAAGGTAGCGGACAGGCGCCTTTGGGATCGTCCGCACCGGCGGCGGCGGCTCGACAGCGAGCGGCGGGAGCGGGGCCTGGCGCGGCGGCGCTGGGGAAGCCAGCGGAGTCTGCACATCACTCAGCGTTGAGGTGTCGACACCCACCACGGGTGGCGGTGGAGTCGGCGAAGAGGTCGGCGATCCGCTTTGTGCAGTCATGGCCTCCGGGGGAGGGGTCCGCGAGATAGCCTGCGTCGCAGGCGCTGGCGTTGAGCTGATGGGATAGGTGGGCGTGGCCGCACAAGCGCTTAAGGCCATGGCCAAACCCCCCAAGCAAATCTGAACAGGTTTGCTTGGACTGAAAGGTCCTAGCGGCAAAGCGCCATTTACAGTCTTCCGCGTCATAGACACTCCGTGGAGATTCTATCGCCGATCCGCCACCGGATCCGATGGCGAGGGGCTCTCAAGGTTCCCGCGCCACGCCTTCAAGGAGGGGCACAAAGCGCACTTCGCACAGGACTTCCATATTAAAATGTCCCGAGCCGTCGCCGGCGTAGCGACACAGTTTCTGAACCGGCCCCTTGCCCACCGGCGCCACCAGCACCCCGGAGGGCTTTAATTGCGCCAGAAGCCCCTTGGGCTCATCAGGCGCCGCGGCCGTGACCAAAATGCGATCAAAAGGCGCCTGCTCCGCCCAACCGAGGAACCCGTCGCCGAACTTTGTGATCACATTGGTGAGCTGGAGGGTCTCAAAACGCGCCTCCGCCTCCCGCAGCAGAGTGCGATAGCGCTCAACAGTGTAGACCAGCCGCGAAAGCCGGGCGAGCACCGCCGTCTGATAGCCTGATCCCGTGCCGATCTCGAGCACCCTGGCGCGAGGTTCAAGCGTGAGGGCCTGGGTCATGAGGCCGACGATATAGGGCTGGCTGATCGTCTGACCGCAGGCGATGGGGAGCGCTGAATCCTCCCAGGACCTCGCCTTGAAGAGATCTGGCGTGAAAAGGTCTCGGGGGGTGCGTTCGACGGCAGAGAGAACGGAGGGGTCGGTGACTCCCTGGGTGCGCAGGGTCAGGATAAGTTGGGCCGATGGGGGCGCCCCATCAGCGGGCTTTTGCGGTCGTTTCATAGGGGCGCCTCGCCCCTTGCGAAACGCGAGGCCGCGCCGTCCACAAGCGCCCCAAGGCGGGCCACCGTGTCCAAATGGGTGAGGTCGATATGCAGCGGCGTCACAGAGATGCGTCCCTCATAGGCGGCGCGAAGATCGGTGCCTTCGATGGGGCGAGAGGGCGAATTTCTAAAGCCAAGCCAATAATAGCTGCGACCGCGAAGATCCGTGCGTTTCTCGGCGTAGCGGATGCTCACGTCGCGGAATCCCTGACGCGTAACTTCCACCGACTCAACCCTCGTGACGGGTCCCAAGGGGAAATTGACGTTCAAGACCACATCCTGGGGCCAACCCGCCGTGACCAGACGCGAGATGAGGCGCGCGCCAAAGGCCTCGGCGACGGCGAAATCCTCCCGATGATCCGCGCTATAGGCCTCCATCATCTGGGAGAGCGCGATGGCGGGTATGCCGAGGGCCATGCCCTCAATGGCGCCGGCCACGGTTCCCGACAGAGTGACGTCCTCGGCGGCGTTAAGGCCGCGATTCACACCAGACAGGACGAGGTCGGGCTTTGCGCCCTCGATCAGGTGCTCAACCCCGAGCATGACACAGTCGGTGGGCGTTCCCTGAATAGCGAAGCGCTTTTCGTCCAGGCGGCGGTAGCGCAGAGGCTCGCTCAAGGTGAGAGAGCGGGCGGCGCCCGACTGCTCGGACTCCGGCGCGAATATCCAGACGTCGTCCGACAGGGTCCGCGCCACGGCCTCCAGGGCGGCGAGGCCCTGGGCGTGAATACCGTCATCATTGGTCAGCAGAATGCGCATCAGGCCTCGCCGATTCGGGTAAGGCCCGGCAGGTAGGGGTGAAGCGCCTGAGGGATTGCGATTCGCCCCCCCTCGTCCTGATAGTTTTCCATCAGCGCCACGAGCGTGCGACCGACGGCCAGGCCCGAGCCGTTCAAGGTATGAACATAGCGCGCGCCCTTCTCACCCGGCTGCTTGCACCGCGCCTCCAGGCGGCGGGCCTGAAAGTCTCCGCAATTCGAACAGGAGCTGATCTCCCGGTAAGTCTCTTGGGAGGGCATCCACACTTCGAGGTCGTAGGTTTTCCGCGCCGTGAATCCCATGTCGCCCGCGCAGAGCAGCATGGTGCGGAAGGGAAGCTCCAGACGCTTCAGGATCGTCTCCGCGCAGGCCACCATCCGCTCATGCTCGGCCTCGGACTCCTCAGGCGCCGTGATTGAGACGAGCTCCACCTTATTGAACTGGTGCTGGCGGATCATGCCGCGCGTATCGCGACCGGAAGCTCCCGCCTCGGAACGGAAACAGGGTGTCAGGGCCGTAAAGCGCAGGGGCAAGGCGCTCTCCGCGAGGATCTGGTCACCCACGATATTGGTCAGCGAGACTTCCGCCGTGGGAATCAGCCATCGGTCATCAGTTGTGCGGAAGAGATCTGCGGCAAACTTCGGCAGTTGGCCCGTGCCATAGAGCGCCTGGCTGCGCACGACGAGCGGCGGCGAGACCTCGGTATAGCCATGCTCAAGGGTCTGAACGTCGAGCATGAACTGACCAAGCGCCCGCTCCAGCCGCGCCAACTGACCTTTCAGAACCACGAAGCGGGCGCCGGACATCCGCGCGGCGGAGTCGAAATCCATCAGGCCGAGGACGGCGCCGAGGTCCACATGGTCCCGCGCCGGACCCCAGCTATCGGGCTCGCCCCAGCGACGCGCCTCCACATTCTCGCGCTCATCCGCGCCCGGGGGCACATCGGCCGCGGGAAGGTTGGGCAGGCCCGCGAGGAAATCCTGTAGCGCCCGACCCCGCACCGCCTCAGCGTCCGAAGCCTGGGCAATCACATCCTTGAGCCGTTCCACCTCGCCCATAAGTCGATCCGCTGTGGCGGCGTCGCCAGCGCCCTTGGCCTTGCCGATGAGGGCGGAAAGATCCTTGCGGCGCGCCTGAGCGCTCTGTAGCTCGGTCTGGGAGTCGCGCCGCGCCTGATCCAAAATGAGAATCGACGCGGAGACCGGGCCGAGGCCACGCGCGGCCCAGCCCCTGTCATAGGCCATCGGATCAAGGCGGATAGCCCGAAGATCATGCATGGGGAGGGCGTGTCGACTCTCGCGGAAGGGAGTTCCTTAAGGCGCGTCGCCGAACCCGCCAAGGGTCGGGGGAGACTAAACCTGCGCCACGTCCTGCCGGGCGTCGTCCCGGGCCCGGCGCAACTCGATCAGGGCCACGCACCAGATGGAAACCTCGAAGAGCAGGGTGATGGGCAGCCCCAAGGCGATCATGCTGATCGGGTCGGGCGGCGCGAGGATCGCGGCCACGGTGAAAATGCCAACAATCGCGTACCGTCGGCTGGCGCGAAGCATCTTTGACGTGACGATCCCCGCCAGACCCAAGAGCGCCAATATCACCGGAAGCTGGAAACAAAGGCCGAAAGCCAGAAGCAAGGACGTCACAAGGGTCATGTATTCCGACACCTTGGGGAGCAACTCCACGGAGACGTTCCCCGCTCCAACGATCTGCTGGTTCAGCGAGAACCAGAGAACGAAGGGAAGCATGACGAAATAGACCAGGGCCGCGCCCATGGCGAAAAGCACCGGCGAGGCGATCAAAAAGGGCAGAAAAGCGTGGCGCTCGCGTTTGTAGAGACCCGGGGCCACGAAGCGATAAAGCTGCAAAGCCAAAACCGGAAAGCTGACGACAATGGCGCCGTAAACAGACAGTTTGACCTTCGTGAAGAAGAACTCCAGCGGCGCGGTGAAGACCAGCTTCACATGCTCCACTCCGGCGGGGACGGGGCGCAGGCCGGTCAGCACGAGCAGGAGATCAATCGGACTATGATGAGGTCCCGCGGCTCTCTGAGCCGCCAATAGGCCGGACCCCACCTCAAAGGGCCGGAGCAGAAAAATATAAATCTGCTGGGAGAAGGCGAAGCAGAAGAGAAACGTAATGACCAGGGCGATGGCGCAGGTGATCAGCCGTTGGCGCAGCTCGATAAGGTGCTCCATCAGGGGCGCGCGGGACGCCTCGATTTCCGAATCATCAACCTCGGTGGTCACTGGACGGCGCTGACCGGGGGAGATCCGCCGTCTTTCTGGGCCGCGAGGTCCGGGGTCGGAGCCAACGGAGTGTAAGCTTCCGGTGCGGCCGGCGCCTCGAGAGGAACCATCTGGGCTTCCGAGACGGGCGCGGGCGCGGACTCATCTGGCTTCAGACTGCTGTGAATGTCGTCCATTACGTTCTTGACGCCCAGATCGCCGTCCAGGCCCACAGCGGCGCCGATCGTCTGACCAGACCTAAGCGCCTCAACCTCGCGGCGCAGGTCGTCAAGTTCGGACTGTCGGGCCATCTCATCAAAACTCGCGCGAAATTCCGCGGCCATGGAGCGCATATGGGCCAAGAACGCCCCCACCTTGCGCATCAATATGGGAAGATCCTTGGGCCCGACGACGATCAGCGCCAACACGCCAATAATGACGAAATCGAAAATCCGGCCTTCGGGAAACATTCTAGCTGTGTGGACCTATCGCCGGGCTTAAGCGACGCGAAGTCAGCGCGCCACGGTGTCCTTCTCGGCCTCGGGCCGGGTGAGGGGTTGCGCGGGAGCCGGCGCTGGAGGCGCTTCCTCGCCCTTCAGGCCATCGCGAAAGGCCCGAATGCCCTTGGCCGCATCGCCCATGAGGCCCGATAGTTTACCGCGGCCGCCGAACACCAGCAGCACAAGCATGGCCAGGATCAGCAGGTGCCAGGGGGAGAGACTACCCATAATCTTCAAAGCTCCAAGCCACCGCCGCGCGTCCAGGGGACTTAGCGGCGCGGAAATAACATCTGGGGGATATAGGGCGTTCCGGCCCCGGGCGCCAACAGCGCGATATCACGATTTCAGCCTGGCGTGGGTCGCGCTTCGGCGTCCTCAAGGAAGTCGAGCGTAAACTCGGGGGCGTCATCGGGGCCCAAGGGGTCCTCGTCCGCCGCGGAGCTCTCGGGCGCCGGAAGGGTGAAGTCGGCGGGGAGGTCCAGGCCCAGGAGGCCGGCGGCCTTCATTTCCGCGGCGCCGGGAAGGTCAGCGAGGGTCTCTATACCGTAGTGCGCGAGGAAGGCGTCCGTGGTGCCCCATGTCACCGGGCGGCCGGGCGTCCGCCGCCGGCCGCGCATCCGAATGAGCCCTGCCCTGGCGAGCCCCTCAAGCGTCCCGGCGCTGGATTGAACACCGCGAATCGATTCGATCTCCACCCGGGTGATGGGCTGGTGGTAGGCGATGATGGCCAGAGTCTCCTGGGCCGCGCGGGAGAGGCGCCGCGTCTCTTCCCGCTCCCGGGTCATCAGAAAGGCGAGATCGATCGCGGTGGTGAAACGCCAACGAGCGCCCACGCAGGACAATTGCACCCCGCGCGCCTCATAATGGGCGACCAGGCCCTTGAGCGCCGCGGGAATGTCAGCCCCGGCGGGCAAGCGCTCGGCCAGATCCTCCAGGGTCAGGGGCTCCGCGGCGGCGAAGAGCAGAGCCTCCACCATGCGCTCGGCGTCCTTGGGAGCGATCATGGGGGCGCTATCATGGGGCGGCGAGCGGCGCGCTGGCCCGCAGATAGATGGGCGTGAAGTGCTCCGCCTGCTGAACCTCCAATTCGCCCTCCCGGGTCATTTCCAGGGCCGCGGACAGGGTGGAAGCGAGGGCCGACGCACGCCAAGGCCCCTCGCCTGGCTCATCGGGGGCGGCGGATACGAGCGTCCTCCAGTCTGTCAGGCTTGGCAGAAGACGTTTCAGCCGCTCGCGGGCGTCATCCAGGCGATAGGCCGGGAAGACCTTAGGCTTATAGGCCTGATCCCGCGCCCGGACGCGGATCGCCACATAGGCGCTCATCAGCTCCGTGAGATCGCCCTCGAGCTTGTGCGTGGAGACCACCGTGACCTGCTCGCTATCGCCGCGGCCGAAGACGTCCCGGCCGAACTGCGGGCGCGCGGCCAGGGCTTCGGCGGCCCGACGCATGGCGTCCAGCTTGGCGAGGCGAAAAGCCAGATTCGCCGCCAGAATCTCCGGCGCTCCCTCATCACTGGCTGGGCGCGCTGGCCTCGGAAGCAGAAGGCGCGACTTCAGAAAGGCGAGCCACGCCGCCATCACAAGATATTCCGCCGCCAGGGTGAAGCGGCCCCTCACGGCGGCGCGCACGAAGGCCAGATACTGTTCCGCCAGGAGCGAGACAGAGAGCTTTAGCAGGTCAACCTTCTGCGCCCTGGCGAGATCAAGCAGGATGTGCAGAGGGCCCTCATAGCCATCAAGGGCGACGATCAGAGGCTCCTCATCGAGGTGCGCTTCTATGGGGGGCGCCTCCAGGCCGATCGGGACTTGCACGTTCATGAAAGCGCCAAGTCAGCAAGGGCGCGGTCGAGCCGGGCCTTCCCCTCCCCCACGTCAAAGGGGGCGAGATTGGCGGGCAAAGCAGCTAAGGCGGCCCCAGCGCGCCTCGCCGCGTGGCCCGAGAGCGCACCGCTCGCCGACGCCACCCGCCGCATCTCCTCCATCGATCCGTTGCAATGAAGCACCACGTCGCACCCCGCCGCGAGCGAGGCTTTCGCGCGGCCGGCAAGATCGCCGCTTAGCGCCTCCATGGAAAGATCATCGCTGATCAAGAGGCCATCGAAACCAATCGCCTTACGGATGATGTCCGCGATAACCGCGGGCGAGGTCGTGGCGGGCCGGTCCGGGTCCACGGCGGTAAAGACCACATGGGCGGTCATGGCGATGGGGAGGTCGGCGAGCCCCTTGAAGGCGGCGAAATCGCTGGCCTCCAGCTCCGACAGCGCGGCGTCCACCACAGGCGCCGTCTTATGGCTGTCCGCCCCGGCCCGGCCGTGGCCAGGGATATGCTTGATAATGGGCAGGACTCCGCCGGCCATCAGCCCTTCCGCCATGGCTCTCGCAAGACTCACGACCTCACTGGCTTCCTCGGCGAAGGCGCGGTCGCCGATGACGTCATGGGCGCCCCTGACCGGCACGTCCGCCACGGGCGCGCAATCGACATTGATGCCGAGATCGGCCAGATCGGCGGCGATCAACCGGCCGCCCAACCAAGCGAAATCCCGCGCCGACAGGCCGGCAGCCCCCAGGCGACGATAGGTCTCTCCCGGGGGATAGGTCGGCCAATACGGCGGCGGCAGCCGCTGCACGCGGCCCCCCTCCTGGTCGATGAGGATCGGCGCGTCGGCGCGGCCCACCGTCTCGCGCAGGGCGGAGGTCAGAGCGCGCACCTGGTCCGGGTTCTCAATATTGCGGCCAAAGAGAATAAAACCCCACGGCTGGACATCGCGGAAGAACGCCGCCTCCTCAGGCGACAGTACGGGGCCGGCGAGCCCAAAGATCGCGGCGAGAGTCACCTGACGAAGCAGGTCCGACCGGCCGCCTTGAGGCGGTCGCAGAGCGCCTGCGCGGCGTCATGCGAGGCGAAACCGGTCACAAAGGTCCGGTAAAGGGTCCGTCCGTCCACCGTGACGGGCACAACCTTCTTGCCCATGCCGGCCATGGCGCCGGGCGCGATCCCCGCGGCGGCGCTCCAGCCCTGATCAGCCTGGGCCGCGGACGAAAAGGCGCCGATCTGAACCTCGGCCGGGCCTGGCGGGACGCCAGGCGCCGGCGCGGTCTTGGCCACGACGGTCGGTTTGACCGGTTTTGCCGCCTTGACCGAGGGGGGCTTATCGAGCAGGTCCCCGATCGCGTCGGCGCTCTTTGGCCTCGTAACTGAAGGCGGGGCGACGGAAGGCGGGGCGACGGCGACCGGCCGGGCGGCGGGCTCTTCGGGGGTCGGGGCGAAGGTCGGCGGCCCGGAGGCGGCGGCGCCGTTATCCTTATAGATGGAGAGGCCGGCCGCCGTGTCAGGCGACGCGGACTGGGCGGGCGCAGGAGTGCGGGCCTCACCCGCGGGCGCGCCAATCGTCGGCGGCCCGCCGTTGGCGCCGCGCACTCCTCCACGGTAGAGCCAAAGCACGCCAGCGACGACCACGATCAGGATCAGAACACTGACGATCAGGGTGACGGGCGCGGGACCGCGCCCCCGCGGCGCGCTCCGTTTGTCGAGGGTCAGAGGCGGTTCGCCTCCCCGGGGACGCTGATCGAAATCCGACATCACAACTCCACTTCGGATCGCTAAAGCAGGATGATTTTGACGGAATCGTCAAAAAATCTGAATCCTGCTTAAGATTCAAAGCTAGAGCTTGATTCAGACGTTTCTATGAAACGTCCTCAAGCTCTAGCCCGCCCCACGCCGCGAATCACTTTGGAGAGCTTAGCGGACCAGGCGCCTTCCCAGAACGGAAGACTGCGGCGGCGAAGACAGCGCTCGGCTAGCCCCACGGCTCCAACTGGAACAGTCGCCGGTGCTCCTCGATGGCGTAGCGATCGGTCATGCCGGCGATGTAGTCACAAATGACACGAGCCTGATCGGCTGGATCGCGGCCCTGTGAGCGCTCATACCATTCAGCCGGAAGAACCTCTGGCTCGGCCTGAAACAGGGCGAACATCTCGGCCAGAATGCGGCGCGCCTGGCTGCGGGTGCGGTTGACCCGCCAGTGCCGGTACATCCGCTCGTGCAGAAAGGCGCGCAGCCGGGCGAGGTCTTCGTTCATGGCCGGCGAGAAGGCGACGACCGCATGACCCAGGTCACGCACATCCCGCGCCGAGGTGAGTTTGGCCATCTCGGCCCTGGCCCGGGTTTCGACCATCACATCGTCGATCATGGCCCCAATCATCCGCCGCACGGCCTCCAGGCGCACGAGCCGGACATCGAGGCCCGGATAGTCCCGCCTCACTTCCGAGACGATCGGGCCGATCAGGGGCACGTCGAGGAGTTCTTCCAGGGCGAAGAGGCCGGCCTCCAAGCCGTCGTCCACGTCATGATTGTTGTAGGCGATGTCGTCGGAGAGCGCCGCCACCTGGGCCTCGGCGGACGCCCAGGTGGAAAGGCCCAGATCGAAGGCGCGGTCATACTCGACGATCCCGCGCCAGATCGGGCGATCCAGCATGCCGGTCACCGGCCCGTTGTGCTTGATCACCCCCTCNNAGATCGGTAAGCACCCGGAATGTCTGGACATTGTGGTCGAAGCCGCCGAACGCGGCCATGGCGCGCTCCAGTTCATCCTCGCCGGCGTGGCCGAACGGCGGATGGCCAAGATCGTGGCCAAGGGCGATGGTTTCGGCCAGATCCGCGTCCAGCCGCAGCGCCGTGGCGATCGAGCGGGCGATCTGCGCCACTTCCAGAGAATGGGTCAGGCGGGTGCGGAAATGATCGCCTTCGTGGGCGACGAACACCTGGGTCTTCTCCTTCAGCCGGCGGAAGGCCGAGGTGTGGAT
>PLFA01000045.1:13470-13641 GCA_003136615.1 Caulobacteraceae bacterium
AGGAGCCGAACCGCCCTCATATAGAGGGGACCCTTCGGACTCCCAAGCCATGACCACCGACACCCTCGCCAAGGCCGACATAACCCTCTCCCCCGCCGCCGCGGGCCGCCTCCATGCCATCTCGGCGCGGGAAGGCCGGCCGATGATGCTGCGCGTGGCCGTGGACGGCGG
>PLFA01000146.1:0-4010 GCA_003136615.1 Caulobacteraceae bacterium
AGCCAATCCGGCGTGGCGTCCGCCAGGGCCCAGAGCGCGATCTTGCGCGCCAGAGGATCCGCCGTCGCGGCCATGACGGCCTGAACCCGCGCGCCGTCGCCGGATTTCGCGGCTCTCAGCGCCTCTTCAACCGCCGCGGCAGCCTGCCCGGGCGGCATCGACGCGACGACCGGTAGAGGGGAATCGCTGGAGAGCGCCTGCGCGCTCGCCATGCCCGTGGCCGTCAGAGCCGCGGTGAGCAGGAACGATGTGCGTGACAGGCGCAGCGCCAAGATCACACTCCTCGAAGTCGAAAAGCTACGAGCCCAAGCCAAGGCCATCGGACGGATCGATTGCCGAGTCCCGGTCCAAGTCCCTATGTTCTCGGCGAATCGTTTCGCCGCAACTCCACGCGTCACTTTTACGAGCCTTTGCACGCTGATGAACCCAAATCTTTTCAAGGGCGTGTTCACGGCGCTCATTACGCCCTTTTCAGGCGGTAATGTGGACGAAGCCGCATTTACCCGTCTGGTCGAGCGGCAAATCGCGGCCGGCGTCCATGGCCTCGTGCCGGTGGGAACAACCGGGGAGACCTCGACGCTCAGCCCGACGGAGCACAAGCGCGTCGTCACCCTCTGCGTCGAAGTTGCGGCGGGACGCGTTCCGGTCATCGCGGGCGCGGGCTCCAACGCCACGGAGGAAGCTCTGGATTTCGTCCGGCACGCCGGTGACTGTGGCGCTGACGGCGCGCTGGTGGTCACGCCCTATTATAATCGCCCGAACCAGGAGGGGCTTTACCGCCATTACGCCGCGCTGAATGACGCCGCGCGCGTGCCCGTGTTTGTCTATAATGTCCCCTCGCGGACGAGCATCGATATTTCCAATGACACGCTCGCGCGTCTCGCGGCGCTTCCCAACATCGCCGGGGTGAAGGACGCCACGGGAGACATGTCCCGGGTGAGCCTGCAGAAGAGGCAGTGTGGCGAACAATGGATCATGCTGTCCGGGGATGATCCGAGCGCGCTGGGCTACATGGCCCATGGGGGCCACGGCTGCATATCAGTGACGGCCAATGTGGCGCCGGGCGCCTGCGCGGCCATGTTCGAAGCCTGTCTTGCCGGGGATTACACAGGGGCGAGGGGGCTCCAGGCTCAGCTTATTCGCCTNNGGTGAGGACGCGCGCTTGCCCATCACATCCTGCCATCCTTCGCACCATGCCGAAATCCTCGCAGCTATGGACGAGGCCGGGGTCACGCCATGACCAGGCTCATCGCCGAGAACCGACGCGCGAAATTTGACTACCTGCTGGAAGAGACCTTCGAAGCCGGCATCTCGCTCACAGGCTCCGAGGTGAAATCGCTGCGCCTGGGCAAGGCCAATATCGCCGAGTCCTATGCCTCGGCAAACGGCTCCGACATTACCCTGGTGAACGCCTATATCCCCGAATATGGCCCGGCGAATCGGTTCAATCATGAACCCCGGCGACCTCGCCGGCTTCTGCTTCATCGCAAGCAAATCAACAAGTTACTGGGCGCGGTACGGCGTGACGGACGCACCCTTATTCCGGTGAAGCTCTATTGGAACGACAAGGGTCTGGCGAAGCTGGAACTCGCCCTGGCCAAGGGCAAGACGGCGCCGGATAAACGCCAGACGGTCGCCGATCGGGACTGGAAACGCGAACAGGGCCGGCTCCTTCGCGACAAGGGATGAGAGCTCGGGGATGAGAGCTTGGGGGATGAGCGGCTCGGGGGTGAGCAGGGTTTACCGCCGCGGAGAGCGCGATGCTTGAAAGACTACGGGTCGTCGAGTTCTCAACNNAGCCCTACCGGGGATCCCGTCCGCGCTCTCTTCGCCGCCCGGTCCGACTGGGACGTCAATCCAGTGTTCGAGCTTGAAAATCGCGGCAAACGGGGGATCGTCCTCGATATCGGCAAGGCGGCCGGCCGCGAGGCTCTCCTGCGCATTCTCGATGGCGCGGACATCTTCATCACGAACCTGAGGCCCGGCGCCTTGAAGCGTGCGCGGCTGGACTACGGATCGATCCGGGAGCGTTTGCCGCGCCTGATCTATGCGAGCGTCACAGGCTATGGCCTGCAGGGGGACGCGGTGGATCTGCCCGCCTTTGATATCGCGGCTTTCTGGACCCGGTCGGGCCTGGCGGGGGCGACAATCCCGGAGGGGGTTGATCCGTTTCCCAGCCGCCCGGGAATGGGCGACTCTGTCTGCGCCCTGGCCACGGCCTCGGCGAGCCTGGCGGCCGTGGTTGAGCGTTCTTTCACGGGCAAGGGGAGACTGGTGGAGACCTCGCTGATCCGCACCGGCGCCTTTGCCATCGGCTGGGATCTCGCCATCCAGCTGCGCTATGGCGAACACATCCGCGCCATGCCCAGGGATAATACCCAAAGCCCCGTGGCCAACTATTTCCGTGATCGGGAAGGGCAATGGATCTCGATCTCTGTCCGCGCGCCCAGCGATTGGCCGGCCATCGCCGCCGCAGCGGGACGCCCTGACCTCGTGGATGACCCGCGCTACGCCACGCCCACTGACCGGATTGTGAACGCGCGGGAACTGCTCGCTGAGTTGGATGCGGCCTTCGGCGCCATGTCCTTTGAAGAGATGGCCGGGCGCCTCACCGCCCACGATATCATCTGGGCGCCGCTTCAGACCCTGGCGGAGGTGGTGGACGACCCTGTCGCCCATGCCGCGGGCTGTTTCGTGGATATCGAGGGCGCGGACGGCGAGATGTTCCTGGCGCCCGCGTCACCCGCCCGCTTCCCCGGCGCGGCGGACGGGCCCGCCCGCCGGGCGCCTGGCCTAGGCGCCCACACCCGAGAGATCCTCGCTGAGGCGTCCTATGCCCCGGGCGAAATCGACGCCCTTCTGGCCAGCGGCGCGGCGGTTCAGGCGGAAGCTGAGAGTTTGAGCGCGGTTTGAACCTATGCGGCCCTAATCGTCACCGCGGACGGCCCAAAGGGACGATCCGGGGGCCAGGGGACTTGATGCATCGCCGCGGTTCACGCTCTTTGAGGCCCGGTCCAGTCACTTGGGTCCCGCATCTTCGCTGCGCTTCGTGCGGGATGACGGGGTAGCTTCAAGCTCATCGATCAAGCTCCGGGCCCGGGCGAAGATGGCGGAGAACATCTCAGGGGTGAGCCTGCCGGTGTTCGTGTTCAGACGTGAGCAGTGATAGCTGTTGATCAGGCGATAGGGCCCGGCGGCCATTTCGGCGCCATGCCCCGTTTCACCCGCGCTCGACTTGAGACCCAGCGCCTTAAGGACATTTCGCCGCGCGACGCCGCCGAGGGTCACGATAATCTTGAGACGGGGGAGGGCGGCGATGCGGGCCGCGAGAAAGGGACGGCAGGTCGATTCTTCCAGAGGCGTCGGGAGATTACCCGGGGGCGCGCAGCGGACAGCGTTGGTAATCATGCAGTCGTTCAGAACGAGGCCGTCATCGACGGACGCGCCATAGGTTCCGCGGGCGAAATCCCAGGCCCTCAGGGTGTCATAGAGAAGGACGCCGGCGAAATCCCCCGTGAAGGGGCGGCCGGTGCGGTTGGCGCCCTGGCGACCGGGCCCAAGGCCCACGACCAGGAGCGACGCATCGAGGTTGCCGAAGGAGGGCGCCGGACCGTTAAACCAGTCTGGATGCTCCGCGCGATTACGGGCCCGATAGTCGCAGAGTCTTGGGCAGAGCGGGCAATCGCGCGGCGGTTCGGCCTCGCTCACGCCGGCGCGCCCGGAGTCTCCTGAAGGAAGCGGGGCAACCGTTCCCGCGCCGAACGACCTATGATCTCGGAAAGATCGGCGAGATCCACGAAAACGTCAGCTTGGCGCCGAAGATCATCGCCCACCATCGGGGGTTGTGACTTCATGGTGGACACCACGGTTACGCGAACGCCGCGCCGCTGGACGGCGGCGGCGAGGGGGGCGAAGTCGCTATCTCCCGAAAACAGGACCACGTGATCAAGGCGCCCCGCCAGGTCCATCATATCGACCGCCAGTTCCACATGCATATCGCCCCGCCAGCG
>PLFA01000146.1:4033-22682 GCA_003136615.1 Caulobacteraceae bacterium
CGCTTGAAATCGATGTCGAAGCCCAATGTCTTCGCCGCGGCGTGGAGATTTGGTCCGTCAATGAAGAGGGCAAGCCTATCCGTTGGATAAAAGGTCACTGTGATTCCTTGAAATTAGAAGTCTTATGATATCTCTGGACGACATCGGAATTGTCGCCTTGGGCTCAAATCTTCAAGGCGAATATGAATCATCACTGGCCCTGCTTCAGGCGGCTGTTTCGCAACTGCCCATCGCCGGGTTTACGGTGGTTAAAGTCTCAAATTGGTGGCGGTCTTTAGCATGGCCAAACCCCACTGACCCTGATTATCTCAATGGCGTCGCCCTTGTCGAGACGGCCCTTGCGCCGCGGGAGGCTCTGGCGGCCCTGCTGGATCTTGAACGCGCCTTTGGGCGCCGTCGCGGTCTCGCCAATGCGCCCCGAACCCTGGATCTTGATCTTATCGCCCTTGGGCGATGGGTGATGGATGAGCCGGATCTGGTTCTGCCCCATCCCAGGGCTCACGAACGCCTTTTCGTCATGGCCCCCCTGGCCGAAGTCGCGCCAAACTGGNNTCGGCGCCCTGGAGAGCTTAAATCCCGATGGCGTGCATCTCGCCCGCCGCTTCAATTGCCATTCCCACGTTGAGGGAAACCTGACGAGCCGGTTTTCGCTACAAAGGCCGCGAAGCGCACAAAGGTTCACGAAGGGCCGCCGCCTGGCTGTCTTCGTGTCGCCTTTGTGATCTTTGTGGGCTTTGTGGTGAAAAGCCACATTGGCTTGGCGCGCAGGGATGGGAGCTCTCATTGCCAAAGGCGGGGCGATAATCTAAGTAGAAAGGCTATTTCCCGAAAAATTGCGAACGAGAATTCATGGCCCGCGTCACTGTTGAAGATTGCGTCGAAAAGGTTCCTAACCGGTTCAACCTCGTCCTGTTGGCGGCGAACCGCGCCCGCGCCATTGCCGCCGGCTCGGCGATCACCATTGATCGCGATAATGATAAGAACCCCGTCGTCGCCCTGCGCGAGATCGCCGATGATACGGTGAGCCCCGCTGAACTTCGTGAATCCTTGGTCGCCAGCCTGCAACGGGTGGATGAACATTCGGAAGCCGAGGAAGAGGCCGAGACTCTGGCTCTGCTCGCAGATCCCAGCCACGCGCAGATGAGCGAGCAGGAGCTGGTTCGCGCCCTTCAAAGCGACCGCGATGGCGGCCAGGAGGAGCGCTACTGAGCGTCCAGGACGTTCAAAGCCCTCTTCTTTCTCCTGCCGCTCCGGCGGCGGGCGCCCTTCAAGGCGGCAAAACCAAATCGGCCTCCCGGCGGTTTCTGCGCCAATATGAGCTGATCGAGCGCGTTCGGGCCTATGATCCCAGCGCGGACGAGGCCCTTCTCAACCGCGCCTATGTCTATGCGGTGCGGATGCACGGATCCCAGACCCGGGCGTCCGGCGATCCCTATTTCGCCCATCCGATCGAGGTCGCGGGGATTCTGACGGATTACCGTCTGGATACAGCGACGATTGTCACCGCGCTCCTGCATGATGTGATCGAGGACACCGAGGTCACCCGGGCTGACATCGACCGGCTTTTCGGCGCCGAGGTCGGCGAACTTGTGGAAGGGGTGACCAAGCTTTCCAAGTTCGAGATCACCGCCGATTATAAGCGCCAGGCCGAGAACCTTCAGAAGTTCATTCTGGCCGTCTCCAAGGATGTGCGGGTCCTGCTGGTGAAACTGGCTGACAGGCTGCACAATATGCGCACCCTGCAGTTCCTCAAGAACCCCGCCAAGCGCGAGCGGATCGCGCGGGAAACCCTGGAAATCTACGCGCCCCTGGCGCGGTCCATCGGCTGTCACCGCATCTGCACGGAACTTGAGGATCTGGCCTTCGCGCACCTCAATCCGGTCGCCCGCAACGCCATATTCCGCCGCCTTGAAGTTCTGCGCGCGGGCCAGGGCAAGGCCGTGGCCCAGGCCAGCGCCGAGATCACCGACCGTCTCAGCGCCGCCGGAATCGACTGCCGCGTCGTGGGCCGGGAAAAGACGGCGTTTTCGATCTGGCGCAAACTTCAGCGCAAGTCCGTTGGCTTCGACAGGCTCTCGGACATCTACGGCTTTCGCGTCATCGTCGGCTCCGAGGAGGACTGTTACCGCGCCCTGGGGATCGTCCACCGCGCCTGGCCCTGCGTCCCCGACCGGTTCAAGGATTTCATCTCCCACCCCAAGATGAACAACTATCGCTCGCTGCACACCACGGTCGTGGGGCCACGCGGCATGCGCATCGAGATGCAGATCCGCACGGAGGATATGGACCGTGTGGCGGAGGAGGGCGTGGCGGCGCACTGGCGCTATAAGAACCAGACCTACGCCTTCGATCCCGAGGCTCAGGCCGCCTCAGGCGGCGCCGACCCCACCAATAATCTGCGCGAGCTGGTTCAGGTTCTGGAGCACGGCGGGGACGCCGCCGATCTTCTCGAACACGCCAAGCTTGAGGTGTTTCTCGACCAGGTGTTCGTGTTCACCCCGAAGGGCAAGCTGATCAGTCTGCCGAGCGGCGCCATGCCGCTGGATTTTGCCTATGCCCTGCACACCGATATCGGCGACACCTGCATCGGCGCGAAGGTGAATGGCGAGCTGCGGCCCCTGCGGACGGTTCTGACCAATGGCGACGTGGTGGAGGTGGTGCGCGGCGCCGCGGCGGGGCCCCTACCAGACTGGCAAAGTCTCACCGTGACCGGCCGGGCGCGATCCGGCATTCGCCGCCGCATTCGTCTCTCCGAGCGGGGAGAGTATCAGCGCCTGGGGCGCGAAGCCGTGGAACACACCTTCGCCAAGGCCGGGAAGACCCTTGCGGGCGTGTCTCTGAGGCCCGGTCTGGACCGCTTCGCCGCGCCGACTGAAGCCGACCTTTTTCAGGAGGTGGGACGCGGACGCATCGCCCCCAATCAGGTGCTGGAGGCCGTGTTCCCAGGCCTCGCCGAGCAGGACAAGGCGGCCGCCACGGCGCGCACGCGCATCGATGTGAATGTCGCCCCCGTCCACTTCCGCGGCAGCGGCCTGACCCCAGAGGCGCGTCTGCGCCTTTCGCCCTGCTGCGGGCCGGTGCCCGGTGATCGGATCGTCGGGATCGTGGAGCCCGATGGGGTCGTGGCGATCCACACCGTCG
Source organism: Caulobacteraceae bacterium (assembly GCA_003136615.1). Taxonomy (GTDB): domain Bacteria; phylum Pseudomonadota; class Alphaproteobacteria; order Caulobacterales; family Caulobacteraceae; genus Acaudatibacter. The sequence goes on from PLFA01000146.1 coordinate 7,175, forward strand.
ATTGCGTGCGACTGGCGGCCTATGAGGATCAGCAGGATCTGTGGCGTGACCTACAATGGACGGCGGAAGCGGAACGCAACACGCTCTCAGAGACACGCCTCCACGCGACGATCCGCGATGCGCCAGGCGTGCTCGGCCAAGCCTGCACGATCATCGGCGAAGCGGGCGGCAACATCATCGGGGTCAATATGCGCCACCGCCATACCGACTTCTTTGACGTGGACTTTGACGTTGAGGTGAAGGACGCCCGCCATCTTACTCACACCGCGGCCGCCCTTCGCGCCTGCCCCAGTGTTTTGACGGTGGAGCGGGTGCAAGGCTGAGAGCCCCGCCTCGCGAATCTCGCCTTCAGGGCCCGAGCGGTGTAAGCAGCGGGCTCATGAGCCCTGACGATGTCCTGGATGAATTTCGCGAAGCTGGCGCCCTGCGCGAGGGTCACTTCATCCTGTCGTCTGGGCTGCACTCGCCGCTCTTCCTGCAGAAGAACCTGGTCTTCATGCATCCGGACCGCGCCGAGCGTCTGTGTCGCGCCCTGGCCGCCTTGATCCGCGCGCGGGTGGGTGAGGTCGATGTCTGCGTCTCCCCGGCGGTGGGTGGAATAATTCCAGGCTACGAGACCGCCCGCCATCTCGGCGTGCCTTCGATCTATGTGGAGCGCGAAGGCGGGGCGCTGAAGTTCCGGCGCGGATTTGGCGTCGCGCGTGGCGCGCGCGTCGCGATGGTGGAAGATATTGTCTCCACGGGACTCTCATCGCGGGAATGCGTTCAGGCCATTCAAGCGGCGGGCGGCGTGGTGGTCTGCGCCGCCTGCATTGTGGATCGCTCAGGGGGGCGTGCGGAGACGGGCGCGCCGCTGATCGCCCTGACAACGCTCGATGTGCCGGCCTATGCGGCCGACGCCTTGCCGCCCGAGCTCGCCGCCCTGCCGACCGAAGACCCAGGCAGCCGGAGGCTTTACGCATGAGCCGTCTGCGCCTTGGGGTGAATATCGACCATGTCGCCACCATCCGGAACGCCCGCGGCGAGGGCTATCCCGATCCCGCCCGGGCGGCGGAGATCGCGCTCATGGCCGGCGCGGACGGGATCACCGCGCACCTGCGCGAAGATCGTCGGCATATCTCCGACACCGATATAGAGGTTCTGGCCGCCCTGACGCGAAAGCGCGGCCTGCCGCTCAATCTCGAAATGGCCGTGACGCCCGAGATGGAGGCGATCGCACTGGCGCATCGCCCTCACGCCGCCTGCCTTGTGCCGGAGCGTCGCGAGGAGGTGACCACCGAGGGCGGGCTCGACGTCGCCGGGCAACATAACCGTATCGCGCCCGTGGTGAGAAACCTCAAGGTCGCTGGGGTGCGGGTCTCATTGTTCGTCGAGGCCAATCCTGTCCAGATCGCCGCCGCACAGGCGGTGGGCGCGGATGTCGTGGAGCTTCACACAGGCGCCTGGTGCCTCGCCGTTCGGGAGGGTCGTCCCACCGCCAACGGGCATTTCGCGGCGCTGGAGGCCGGCGCCGCCCAGGCCCAGGCCTTGGGTCTTGAGGTCCATGCTGGGCACGGGATCGATTACGAGACCGTGGGGCCGATCGCGGCGCTCCCACAGGTGGCGGAGCTCAATATTGGTCATTTCCTGATCGGGGAGGCTGTGTTCGTCGGACTCGACGCCGCCATTCGGCGTATGCGGCGGTTGATGGACGCGGCCCGCGCCGTCGCCCAAGGNNACGCTTGACCGGTTTGGCGACCGCTTCACCCAGCGCATCTTCACCGAGACCGAGCGGCGGCGTTCGGAGCGTAAACTCGACCCGGCCGCCAGCTACGCCAAGCGGTTCGCCGCCAAGGAGGCCTGCGCCAAGGCCCTGGGCACGGGCCTGCGGCGGGGCGTGTTCTGGCGAGACATGGGCGTGGAAAACGCGCGCTCAGGCCAGCCCACCCTGGTTCTTGCGGGAGGCGCCGCCGAGCGCCTCGCGGCCCTTACACCAGCGGGCGCGCGGGCCGTCATCCACCTGTCGCTGACCGACGATCATCCCTACGCCCAGGCCTTTGTGGTTATTGAGGCCGTGGCGGCGGATCTGGCGTCCATCTCCGCGACGCTTGCTCCGGTGAGCGGCGGGGTCTAGCAACCGCAGCCCTTCGCTTTAAGAAAAAGAGCGCCGCCGCCTCATGGCAAGATCCCCAAGCCGCACGTCCCGCAAAGCCCCCTCCGGGGTGGTCGGCGAGAGCTTTGAGTCCGTCAAGACGATCATCTATGCGCTGCTCATCGCGCTGGTGATCCGAACCTTGCTGTTCCAGCCCTTCACGATCCCGTCCGCCTCCGAGGAGCCAAACCTCTATCAGGGGGACTACATCATCGTCAGCAAGTGGTCTTACGGCTATAGTCGCCATTCCATCCTGTTCAGTCCGCCGCTGTTCGCGGGGCGGATCCTGTTCACGCCCCCAAAGCGTGGCGACATCATCGTCTTCAAGCTGCCGAGGGACGGGCACACCGATTACATCAAACGTCTGATCGGCCTGCCGGGCGATCACATCCAGGTGCGGCGCGGCGATTTCTACATTAATAACAAGCGTCTGGCCGAGCAGCCCGTGCGCCAGATCGAGACCGATGACCGGGGTCGCGCGGAGCAGGCTGAGATCAAGCGGGAGACCAATCCCGAAGGCCGGCAGTATCTGATTCAGACGCACGGGCCGGACGAGGCGGCGGACAATACGGGGGTCTATGTGGTCCCGCCGCACTGTTATTTCATGATGGGGGATAACCGCGACAATTCCGCTGATAGTCGTTTCGACCCCGGCCTGCCGCCCGAGGACCCGCGCCTGGGTGGCTGCGGATGGGATAGCCGCCTCGACGCCGCCGTCCAGTACAATATCGGGGTTGGCTTCGTTCCCGAGGAGAACCTGGTCGGGCGAGCGCGCCTGGTGCTGATCTCGTGGTCGGCGGGGGCTTCCATTTTCAAGCCCTGGACCTGGTTCACCCACATTCGGCCCAGCCGTTTCTTTCTCTGGCTCAAGTGAAGCCGGCTTGTCATGAATAGGCGGGTTTGGGCCATCGACGCCCTCCAGCACCGGCTGAACCACGACTTCGCCGATAAGGCGCTTCTCGAAAGGGCCCTCACCCATGCCAGCGCCAGTGGCGGGGGCGCACGGGTCGCGGACAATGAGCGGCTGGAATTTCTTGGCGACAGGGTTCTTGGTCTGGTCATCGCGGAGACCCTGATCGCCCGAGACCCGGAAGCGGACGCTGGAGCTCTCGCCAAGAGATTCGCCACACTGGTTAGTCGCGAGGCGTGCGCGCGGGTGGCGAGGTCCATCGCGCTGGGAGAAGCGTTGCGTCTGGCAGGGGGCGAAACCCGCCGCGGCGCGCGAGATCAGGAGACGATCATCGCCGACGCTTGCGAGGCGGTGATTGCGGCGCTCTATCTCGAACTGGGCTATCCCGGCGCCGCGCAGCGCGTTCTGGACCTCTGGGCGCCCTTGCTTGAGGAAACCGTGGATCTCACCGCCACCAATCCCAAATCGGCGCTTCAGGAGTGGGCCGCCGCTGAAGGCCATGCCCCTCCGGTCTATGAGTTGGTCTCGCGGACCGGGCCCGATCACCAACCGACGTTTCGGGTCGCGGTGACCATCGGCGACGCCGCACGCGCGCAAGGGGAGGGCGGATCCCTGCAAGCAGCTCAGAAAGCCGCCGCCTTGAGTCTGCTTAACCAACGCGAGGGCCACGTATGACTCGGGCCGGATTTGTCGCGGTGATCGGCGCGCCCAATGCGGGCAAGTCGACCCTGGTCAATCGTCTGGTAGGGACGAAGGTCTCCATCGTCACGCAAAAGGTCCAGACCACCCGCTTTCCCGTCCGGGGTGTGGCCATCGAAGGCGATAGTCAGATGGTTCTGGTGGATACGCCCGGGATCTTCGCGCCCCGCCGCCGGCTTGACCGGGCCATGGTCAACGCCGCCTGGGGACAGGCTCGGGAGGCCGACGCGGTGCTTCATTTGGTGGACGCCAAGGCCCAGATTGACGTGGCCAAGGGCGCCGGAACTTCCGCAGACCGGAAGGCGCAGGTGGATGTCGATTCCATCATAAAGGGCCTGAAGACATCTGGCCGGATCGCCTTTCTCGCCCTCAATAAGATCGATCTGATCAAGCGGGATCAGATCCTGGAGGTTACGCGCATCCTCTTTGAGACCGGGGTCTATGGCGAAGTGTTCATGATCTCCGCCGCCAATGGCTCGGGGGTCGACGACCTCAAGCACCGTCTCGCCGCTGAAGTTCCCGAGAGCCCGTGGCTCTATCCGGCTGATCAGAGCGCGGATGTTCCGGTGCGGCTCCTGGCGGCGGAAATCACTCGCGAGAAGGTCTACCTGCGGGTCCACGAGGAGCTGCCTTACGCGGCCAGCGTCGAGACCACCGCCTATGAGGAGCGGCCCGACGGGTCCTTGCGGATTGAGCAAACCATCTTCGTCGAGCGCGACGGACAGAGAGGCATATTGCTGGGTAAGGGTGGGCAGACCTTGAAATCCATCGGCGAAGCGTCGCGCACGGAATTGGCCGAGCTTCTGGGCCGCCCCGTGCACCTCTTCCTGCACATCAAGGTGAAGTCGAACTGGTCCGAGGATCGCGCCTATTTCCGGGACATCGGGCTGGATTTCGACGTCTAGAGCCGGATGGAATTCGAGGACGACGCCTTTGTCATCGCCTCCCGCCCCCACGGCGAGGCCGGCGCCATCGTCGAGGCCCTGACCCTGGAGCACGGAAAGTGGGCGGCCCATGTGCCTGGAGGCGCGTCGCGGAAAATGCGCTCCGCCCTGGAGCCTGGCGCGCGGGTGCGTTTCCGTTACCGAGCGCGCATCTCAGAGCAACTGGGCTCGGCCCAGCTCGACGCGACGGGTGAGGGGGCGTCAGCCCTGTTTGACGATCCCCTGGCGCTCGCGGGGCTATCGGCCGCGGCGGCGATCCTGGCGGGCGCCTTGCCTGAGCGCGAGCCCCATCGCGGGGCGTTTTTGGCCCTGGAGGCCTTGCTTGAGGCCCTGGCGGCCACGTCTTTGTGGCCCGCCGTTCTGGTGCGGTTCGAAGCCGGCCTCCTGGAGACCCTGGGNNGCGGCGGGAGAGCCCTATCGCGACCGCCTTTTGGCCTTGCCGCCCTTTCTGATCTCCTCGCAACAGCCCGTCGCGCCCGGCGATATCCGGGCCGGCCTGGCGATCACCGGACGGTTTCTGGAAACCTTCGTCTTCGCCCTGGTGGATCGACCCCTGCCACCCGCCCGGGCGCGCCTGATCGCGGCGCTGGAGGCGGCGGGGCGGCTGTGACTCCGGCCGACTCGACAGGGTGAGGGGACTCGGGTTGAAGCAGACGCATGAATGACATGACGCCGCCCGATCCCGACGAAGGCGGCCGGATCCTTGATGAATCCTTCGGCGACGCCCTGTCCCGCCGCTACCTCGCCTATGCCCTCTCCACGATCACCCAGCGGGCTCTGCCGGATGTGCGGGATGGACTAAAGCCGGTCCATCGCCGGCTGCTCTACGCCATGCGGCTTCTGCGGCTCGATCCCCAGACCTCGCCGAAGAAATCCGCCCGGGTCGTTGGTGATGTCATCGGCAAGTATCACCCGCATGGGGATGTGGCCGTCTATGACGCCCTGGTCCGCCTCGCCCAGGATTTCGCCCAGCGCTATCCGCTTATCGACGGCCAGGGAAACTTCGGCAATATCGACGGCGATAACGCCGCGGCCATGCGCTACACCGAGTGTCGCCTCACCGAGGCCGCGCGGCTTCTCCTGGACGGTATTGATGAGGACGCGGTCGATCTGCGGGCCACTTATGATGGCGAGGACGAAGAGCCCGTTGTCCTGCCGGCTGGTTTTCCCAATCTCCTGGCCAATGGATCCTCAGGCATCGCCGTGGGGATGGCGACATCTATCCCGCCGCACAATGCCGGTGAGCTGATTGAGGCTTGCCTGCTGCTGATCGAGCGGCCGTCGGCGTCGACGGCGGATCTGCTGGAGCATGTTCAGGGTCCCGATTTTCCAACTGGCGGGGTCATTGTCGAGGGGCGGGCCTCACTGGCGGAAACCTATGAGACGGGCCGAGGCGGCGTTCGGGTCCGGGCCCGTTGGGCGCNNGTTAAAAAGGCCGATCTGGTCGAGCAACTCGCCACTCTTTTGGAGGAGAAGAAGGTTCCTTTGCTCGGGGACGTGCGCGACGAGTCGGCGGAGGATATCCGCCTTGTTCTCGAGCCCCGCGCGCGGACGGTCGAGCCCGAGGTGCTGATGGAGAGTCTCTTCAAGCTCTCGGACCTCGAGGCGCGGTTCTCGGTCAATATGAACGTGCTCAACGCCCGGGGCGCGCCCGTGGTGATGGGGCTGAAGTCAGCTTTGCAGGCTTTCCTCGACCACCGTCGCGAGGTCTTGATCCGCCGTTCGCAGTTTCGTTTGGCGCGTATTGAACGGCGCCTGCATGTGCTGGATGGGCTGCTGATCGTCTATCTGAACCTCGACGAGGTGATCCGGATCGTCCGCTATGAGGATGAACCCAAGGTCCAGCTGATCGCCGCCTTCGCCTTGAGCGACATCCAGGCCGACGCTGTCCTCGACACGCGGTTGCGCCAACTGGCCAAGCTGGAAGAGGCTGTGATCCGCACCGAACATACGGCGCTCTCGAAGGAACGGGATGAGCTGACCGGGCTCATCGCCACGCCGGGGCGGCAATGGAAGCGGGTGGCCGCTGGCCTTGCCGAGGCGCGCAAGAGCCTCGGCGGCGACACGGCGCTGGGGCGGCGCAGATCCACCTTTGGCGACGCTCCCGTGATCGATAGCGCCTCCGCCATCGAATCGCGGATTCCCCGCGAGCCGATCACCGTGATCGTGTCCGAACGGGGTTGGATCCGCGCCGCCAAGGGCCGGGTTGAGGACCCCGCCTCCCTGACCTTCAAGGAGGGCGACCGCCTGGCCTTCGCCGTCGCCGCCGAGACCATCGACAAACTGATGATCTTCGCCTCCGACGGCCGTTTCTTCACCTTGGCCTGCGACAAGCTTCCCTCGGCGCGGGGGCAAGGCGAGCCGCTGCGCCTGATGATCGAGCTGGATGACCAGGTAGGGATCGTCAGCGTCTTCGCCCACAAGCCTGGCCGCGCCCGCGTCGTAGCCTCCAAGGCGGGGTACGGGTTCGTCATTGCAGAAGACGATGCCGTGGCCCTGCGCAAGGCCGGTAAGCAGGTTCTGAACGTCGCTCCGGGGGAGGCGGCCCTGTGCCTTGAGGCAAGCGGCGATCAGCTCGCCCTCATCGGCGACAATGGCAAGATCCTGATCTTCCCGGTCAGTGACCTGCCGACCATGCCCCGTGGCAAGGGCGTGAAGCTGCAGTCCTATCGCGAAGGGGGTTTAAGAGACGGCATGGTCTTTACCGCGGAGGAGGGGGCCTCCTGGATCGACGGCGGCGGTCGCAGGCGCGCCTGGCCCGAATGGCGTGAATGGTCAGGGCGCAGGGGCTCAGGCGGACGGCTCGCGCCAAAGGGATTTGCCAGCAACAGGCGCTTCACGCCTTGACGAGGGCGGCGCGACATTTGTTTTAGGCGGCTCGGCCCCGATCTGGAGAGGACCATGCTCAGCGAACGCCTTGTCGATTATTCCCTGGAAGGAAAGCCGCACCAGGGGCTCCTGGTCTTCGATGACGCGGCCAAGGCGCCGGCGCCGACGGTCCTGGTGTTCCACGCCTGGGACGGTCGGGGCGAGGCCATGAACGCCATGGCCCATCGGGTGGCTGGATTGGGCTATAACGCCTTCGCCGTGGACCTCTATGGCAAGGGCATTGTCGGCAAGAGCACCGAGGAATGCCAGGCCCTGATGACGCCCCTGGTCACGGATCGGGTGCGCCTGCGCGCGTTGCTACTTGAGACCGTGGCGACCGCGGCCGGCTTGCCGGAGGTCGATGAGGGCAAGATCGCCGCCATCGGATTCTGCTTCGGCGGCCTTTGCGTCCTCGATCTGGCGCGCGCGGGCGCCCCTGTGACGGCCGTCGCCAGCTTCCATGGCCTGTTTACACCACCCGGCCTGACCTCCACGACGCCCATCGGGCCTCGCATCATCGCTTTCCACGGCTGGGATGATCCCATGGCGCCGCCGGAATCGGTCGTGGCCTTTGGTCAGGAATTCACCGACGCAAAAGCCGACTGGCAACTCCACGCCTATGGCTCAACGATGCATGGGTTCATGATGGAAGAGGCGAATATGCCCGCCATGGGAATCCAATATAACGCCTTGTCCGCCGGGCGAGCCTGGGCGACGCTAAAGGGCTTTCTCACCGAGACGTTGTAGAATGGCCTCACAGCAAAGCACCGTCGATTTCATCCTCGATCAGATCCACGGCGCGGGCGCGGTCCACGCCAAGAAGATGTTTGGCGAATACGGCGTCTATTGCCACGGCAAGATGGTCGCCCTGGTGTGCAACGATCAGCTTTACGTCAAGCCCTCCGACGCCGGACGCACCTTTGTGGGGGATTGCGAGGAAGGCGCCCCCTATCCCGGCGCCAGGCCCTGCCTGCTCATTTCCGGCGACCAGTGGGACGACGCGGAATGGCTGACCCGCCTGATCGCTATATCGGCCGCGGCCCTGCCGGCGCCCAAAAAGAGCAAGTGATCGCGAGGTGAGTTGGATCGGCCCGGCCATCGCTCGACACCTTCCGGGCGGTGTGGTCGCCGCGCTCCTCCTGATTTCCGTCGGCGAGACTTCGGCCGCCGGCGCTCCGCCGCGTTGGCTGGGCGGGGACCCTTCCGTGGCCCCCGGCGCGGATTTCTACGCCTACGCCAATGGGGGCTGGACGGCGGCGACGGAAATCCCTCCGGATCGGGCGGGTTTTTCGACAGCGACGATTCTGACCCAAGCGGCTCAGTCCAAGGTTCGCGCCTTATTAGAAGCGGCGGCGGCAGGTTCGGCGGGGGGCGAGAGTGGCCAAGTCGGCGCCTATTATCGGGCTTTTATGGACAAGGCGCTGGTTGATCGTCTGGGCGGGCAACCCCTCGCGTCAGATCTGGCAGCCATCCGAACGGCGCGGACGCGTGACGAACTCGCCCGGCTGATGGGCCAAGCGAAAGCGGGGTTTCAAGGGTCTCTCTTCGACCTCGATATCGATGAGGATAGTCATCAAAGCGCACGCTATGCGGTCTATATCAGCCAGGGAAGGCTCGGATTGCCGGACCGCGAGAGCTATCTTGCGGAAGGGGACGAAGCTCTCCGCGCGGCCTATCAGGCCTATGTTGGACGCCTGCTGAAGCTGGAGGCCTGGCCGGACGCCAGCCGCGCGGCCGCTGATGTTGTCGCCTTCGAAACTCATCTGGCCAAGGCGAGCTGGAAATCAGAAGCGCGGCGCGATGAGCGTCTGATCTACAATCCAACGACGTCCGAGGCTCTCGCGCGGGACGCGCCGGGCTTTCCCTGGTCGACCTACCTCTCCACCGCCGGGCTTGGGCCGGGACGGGTGGTCGTGCGGGAGCGTTCGGCGGTGACCGCCTTGGCGCAGATTTTCGCATCGACGCCGGTCGCGACCCTCAAGGCCTGGGCGGCGTTTCACCTCGCCGACAATGCCGCGCCGGACCTATCCCAACCCTTCTTTGACGCCTGGTTCGAGCTACATGGGCGCGTGTTGGCCGGGGCCCAGGCCGAGCCCCCGCGCTGGCGTCGCGCGCTCAATCAGGTCTCGGGCGACGGCTGGAAGTCCCTCGATGATAGCCGGGGGGCCATGGGCGACGCCGTGGGGAGGCTCTACGTCGCCGACAGTTTCGATCCTCAAGCCCGCGCGATCCTGGCCGCCCTGGTTCAACAGATGAAGACCACGCTGCGTGATCGGATCGCGGCCTCCGGTCGCATGTCGCCCACCGCCAAGGCGGAGGCTCTGCGCAAGGTGGACGCCTATGACATTCAGATTGGCGCCCCGGCGCGCGGCGACAGCTATGCGGGCATCGTTCTGCGGGATGATGATCTCTATGGAGATGTGGCGCGGGTGACGGCCCACGACTGGGCCGCGCGCCGCGCTCGCCTGGACGAGCCCGTGGACCATGGCCGGTGGGAAATCACGCCCCAGACTGTGAATGCCTATAACGAAGGCGCCCTTTCCCTGATCGTTTTCACCGCGGCCTTACTCCAGCCGCCCTTCTTTGACCCGCGAGCCGATCTCGCCACGATCTATGGGTCCATCGGCGCGACCATCGGGCATGAGCTCACGCATGGCTTCGACGATCAAGGCCGCCATTTCGACGCGAGCGGCCGGGTTCGCAACTGGTGGACCCCAGAGGATGACACGCGCTTCGCAGCGCTCAGTCACAGTGTCGTTGATCGCTACTCAGCTTGCGAGGAGGCGCCTGGCCTGCGGGTGAATGGCAGACTGACCTTGGGCGAGAACATCGCGGACATTGGCGGCCTGCAACTCGCTCTTGCCGCTTATCACAGCGCTCTGGGCGGTCGCCCCGCGTCGGTCATTGAGGGACTTACGGGCGATCAGCGGTTCTTTCTCGCCTTCGCCACCGCGCGCCGCGACAAGCGCCGTCTCGCGGCCGTGCGCGCCGACATTCTGTCGGATCCACACACCCCTGACCCCTGCCGTGTGAACGAGGCCGTGCGAGAGGTGGACGGCTGGTATGGCGCCTTCAACATTGGCCCTGGCGACCCACTGTTCGTGCCGGAGGCGGAGCGCGCGAGGGTTTGGTGACGCCTGTCTGAAATTCCTGTTGGACCTGTCGATAAGCTTCAGCGACAACATGAACCATGCCTCCTCCTGTCCGACCTCTCCTGCGCGCCGCGATTTGCGCTCTCATGGTCCTCTCCGCGGCTGGCGTCGCCTTGTCGGCGAACGCCGCACCCGTAAGCGAAGCTGACGCCAAGGCCATGCAAAACAGCCTGGTGACGCTGGACACCCACCTCGACACCCCTGCCAATTTCGCGCGGGCGGGCTGGGATATCATGGACCGGCACAGGATAGAGGACCGCTCCCAGGTCGATTATCCCCGCATGGTGGAAGGCGGCCTGAAGGGCGGCTTCTTCGCGATCTACACGCCGCAGGGTCCCCGAACGGAAGCTGGCGATCGCAATGCCCGCGACGCCGCTCTCATTCGCGCCGTCGAAATCCGCGAGATGGTCGCCAAACACGGGGATGTCTTCGCCTTGGCGCTGAAGGCGGATGACGCCGTAGCCATCAACGCGGAGGGCAAGCGCTTCGTGTTCATGAGCATTGAGAACAGCTATCCGGTGGAGGCCGATCTCAGCCTGATGGCGACGTTCCAGAAGCTCGGTGTGCGCCTGATTGGTCCGGCGCATTTCAAGGACAACGACCTGGCGGACAGCGCCACCGATACGCCCGAGTGGCATGGGCTCAGCCCTAAGGGCAAACTCTTCGTCGCCGAGGCGAACCGTCTGGGCATGATGCTCGATGCATCTCATTCCTCGGATGACGTGCTGGATCAGATGATGGCGCTCTCCAAGACGCCGATCATTCTGTCGCATTCCGGTTGCAAGGCGGTCTTTGATCATCCGCGCAATGTCGATGACGGCCGGCTTAAAGCCCTGGCGGCGGAAGGCGGGGTGATCCAGATCAACACCTACTCAAGCTATCTTATCGCCTCACCCAAGAACCCTGATCGTGACGCCGCCATGGCGGCGCTGGAGAAACAGGCGGGGGAGGGACCGATGACCCCGGACAAGGAGAACGCGCTTCAGGCCGCGTTCAAGGCGATTAACGCTAAATATCCGGTCCCGCGCGCCACCTTTGAGGACTTCATGAACCACCTCAACCATGCCTTGCAGGTTGTCGGCGTAGGCCACGTGGGAATTGGCGCTGATATGGATGGCGGCGGCGGCGTCGTCGGTCTGGAGGATGTCTCGGGCTACTGGAAGATCACGCAGAGACTGATGGAAGAAGGCTATAACCGCGACGATCTGGCCAAGATCTGGGGCGGAAACGTGCTGCGCGTCATGCGCCAGGTCGAGAGCTACAAGGCGTCGCTGGTTTCAGATCATTAGGTCCGAAGACCTTCTTTTTGCGTCATTGAACGAAACCATTGTCGCGCTTGATGATTTAGGAGGGGAGGGGCGCCCCGTGGCTGCCATGGAATCTCAATGTCGCCATATCGCCGACCTTCTCACATAGTCGCCTGACATGCCGCGTCGCGTCCCGCTGATAGCGAAGACGGTCAGTCTTCAGGCTTTCGTTGTGGCGACGTTGATCATGGCCTTGGCCCTAGGGGTCCGTCTCGCGCTGGGCGCTGTGCTTCCGGGGACGCCGCCCTTCATAACCCTGTTTCCAGCCATCCTTTTGGTGGGACTGCTTTGCGGACCCGTGGCCGCCTCAGTCGCGGTTGTTTGCGCCACCGTCGCGGCGCTCGGCTTGTGGCTGCCTTACCGGCCGGCCCTGCCGCACGCAAAAATGGCGGGCTTCCTGTCGGCCGGTCTTTTTGTCCTCGCCTCCGGCGCCGTTGTCTGGGCGACCGCGCGATTTCGCGCCGAGCTCAACCGGATGGGCCTTGCGCGCGCGGCGCTGGAGCTGGCCCAGGATGTGGGGGGAATGGGGTCATTCGAATACAACCTCAATACAGGTCGTATCGAGGCTTCGGGCTCCGCATATCGCCTGCATGGCATGGCTGAAGGCCGTCAAGGTAGCGCGCCCGAAGACTGGCTGCGCGGCATCGATCCCCAGGACTTACAATTGGCCCGCGAGAGGTTGCGGGAGGCTGTGGAGCAGGGTGGAGAGGTTGCCTATAGCTATCGCCTCGCGGACGAGGCCGGTTGCCAGAGGTGGATCAACGCCCGCGCGCGGGTTGTCTCTACCGGGGGCGAGCGGCGGTTGGTCTGCGCCCTGGTGGATGTCACGGACCAGATCAAGAACCAGAAAGCGCTTGAGAGGGAGCAAGAGCGTCTGCGTCTGGCCCTGGAGGCCGGCGGCCTCGCGGTGTGGGAATTTCACCCTGACACGGGGGTCTCCAGCATTGATTCCCGATATGCGGCGACCATGGGCCTCGATCCTCGCCTTTCGAACTCAACACTCGAGGAGATTGGCAACTCCATACACCCGGATGATCGCGAGCGTGTCTGGGACGAACACAACGCGGGCTTGGCGGCGGGGGGCGACTACAGAATCGAATTCCGCGTCGTGCATGCCAGCGGACGAGTCCGATGGGTGATTTCAAAGGGTATCATGATCGATGGGGACTTGCCGTCATCGTCCACACTGGTCGGCGTTATTCAGGACATCACCGATCAGAGGGAGAGGGAGGAAGATCTGCGAGCGTTCGCGGCGAACCGGGAGATCCTCATTCGTGAAGCCGATCACAGGATCAAGAACTCGCTTCAGCTGGTGACGAGCCTGCTCAGAATGCAACTGAGGGGTCTGGAGGACACGCCCGTGGCCGAGGCCTTGAAGGGCGCCATTGCCCGCGTTCAAGCCATTGCGGCGAGCCATCTGGCGCTGCAGAGCAGTCAGGACTTTCAGACGGTGGATTTCGCGTTAGTGCTGAAGGAGCTCTGCTCTCACTTCACGGCGTTTCACCCAGACGCAGACATCGACTGCCATATCGACGGGCCACTGATGATGGATGCGGATCGCGCGATTCCGCTTGGCCTCGTCGCCAACGAACTCATGACAAATGCTCTGCGACACGCGTTTCCCGAAGGTCGATCTGGCACGGTGACGTTGAACGCGCTGCGGGATCACGACGATGTTGTTGTGAGAGTCGGCGACAACGGTGTCGGAACTTCTCGGCCCTCGAGGAATGGCGGTCTTGGGTCAAAGATAATCGGCTCGCTCATCACTCAAATTGGCGCGCAAATTGAGACACATAAGACGCCTGACGTGGGTACGGCGGTGACCATTCGGTTACCGGCTTAGGGACCGTTGTCGACCCGCGCCAGTGATATCCAGAGCCGGTGATTGCCGCCAGGCGCGCACGCAACGCGGCCGACGCATATAGAAGTTGTCTACGCCGGTTAGAGAAGACACTTTCTGTCACCGTTAGAGATGACACAGACGCCCGGGGTCGGGGCGGCGGGCGGGCGCGGAGCCCNNCTTTGTTTTCCGAGTGCGCCGTCAGGCGCGCGAGGCACGTAGATCGATCGGATTAAGCCACCGTCACGAGCGGTGAAGGGAATGCGCATGGCGATCCCCAATTCCAGAGTTGCAGCTCTCCGGCACGCATCTTGGCGAATGCGGTTTCCATGATCGGATAGCGACCCAATTTGGCTGGCGCGGCCTTCATGAGCTTTCGTTGAAGCCCAGTCATCGTTGACCGCAACAGCTTCCAATCAACTTGGTCTAAAACTGCCGGGTCATACATAGACCGTTGCCGAGCGCCCTTCTCATTCCAGCAGGAAATAGTGGAATTTGCGAGGCAACCACATTGATAGTTATTGCTGCGAATCCCTATCATTGCCGGGCTTTTCAGCTCCGTTCGTCCTTTTGCCTTAAGCTTATGCTGGGTTTCCCGGTTGAACTCAATTTGGCGAAGAACCGGCGGTACGCCCGTTGCCTCAAGCCAAGCTGAAAAACTCCGTCCCGGTTCAGTGAATGTCTCAGCGACCTCGACCGTGGATTTGAACTGCCGAATGGGCATGTCGGGACGCGACGCTACCTCGAACAACGACATCCCAGGTATAGCAAGGAGCCAGCCGGCGACCTCAAGAAGGTCTTCGTCAGTCGCAAAGAATGTAGCTTGCATAGCCCCCTCGACGTTAGTGCAAGCATGGTAGACAGATCGAACCGCGGCAATGGCAGTTCGATTCACCTGACGCCGAACATGTGCTCCGCCTGGGCCGTTCTTGCTGGCGCCTTCCGGCTCCTGAGATTCGGCGGCAACTCCGCCTGCATCGCCCGGCACATCTCCAACGCCTCGCTGAGCCGCTTGTTCTCGACAATGGCGCCCTGATCGACGCGGGTGATCCGGTCGAAGGTGCGGTAGGGCAGGGCCAGGCCCTGGTGGCGGACCTCGATCCGGCCATCCGGGAAGTCGTAGACGGTGACCTTCTTGCTGGGCCAGGGCCCGGGTGATCTCGTTGGGCTCGAGGATGAACATCACCCCGTCGTACTGGACCGTCAGCGAGTTGGTGACCGTGCGCTCGACACGCCAGGCGAAGCTGCCGTCGAGATCGTCGTGCGGCGCGAGCGGCCGGTGTAGATCCTTGTCGTTCCGGGCCGGCTTGGCGAAACGACGGTTGTAGTCGGCCATGAAAGCCGGGAGCAGGGCGTTGCCGGCCTCGATGTCGTTCGCGCCGGCCAGGCGCAGCTCCTTCACCAGGCGGTCCTGCAGCGTCTTGTGAGCGCGCTCGACCCGGCCCTTGGCCCGGGGCGCGTTGGCGCAAAGGATGTCGATGTTGAGCTCGTGCAGGGTGCGGCCGAACTGCGTCATGCCGCCTTCGGCCTGCTCGGGCTTGTTGGTGCGAAAGACCGAATGCTTGTCGCTGTAGAGGGCGATGGGCTTGCCGTGGTCCTCCAGATAGGCCCGCGCGGCCTGGAAATAGGCGAAGGCGCTCTCGCTGGCGACGAAGCT
>PLFA01000178.1 GCA_003136615.1 Caulobacteraceae bacterium
AGGCCGGCCTCGGCGGCGGCGATCTGGAGATCCTGGGCGTCGTTCGGCGTTGCGGTGAAGTCGAGGGCCAGGGGCGCGATGATGGGCGCGTCGCTATGGGCCTCCAGCGCCGCAACCATGGCGAGGTGGGCTTGCAGGGGCGTCGCGTCGGCGCCGCGGAAGATCAGGCGGTGTTCCGCGTCCAGAAAGGCGGCGTCGGAAAGACTTTGGACGCCCAGGGCATGGTCCTCAGCCGCCGCGATGGCCTCGGGGCTGAAGCCGGCCAGGGCCAGGGTGTCGAAATTCGGGTCTTGAAGCGCCGCTTCCGGCCCGCCCAGGACATCCCGCACAAAGCCCGCGCCAATGATCGCGGGCGCGAAAGCGGATCGGAGGTCCAGCGCGGCGCCGAGCGCGCCCTCGACAGCGTCGATCTCATGGGCGGTGAAGCCCCGTCTGACGAGAGCCTCGTGATCGACGCCCGGGGCGTCCGCCAGGGTGCGTCGGCCGATGACATGGCGCCTCGCCGCCGCGACATCCGCGCCCATTCGCTCCAGGCCCGCGATCGCGGCGGCGTTCATCGCCGGCAGGATTTCGCCATCGGCCGTCTCGGCCCACTGCGCCGGACCTTGCCAGGGGGCGCCGTCGAGGGAGAGGCCGCCCAGGCGTAGGGCCATGTCCTTGTCTCTCGCGGGACCGGTGACCTGAGCATTGCGTAGGTCGCCGTCCGCCGCGGCGGGAAAGGCGCCGAGGAGCCGCGCCAGATCGCTTGACGCCGCCTGGGCTGCGTCCTGCAGGACCCGCTGCCAGTGCGCCGCGCGTTCGCGACCGGTCGCGCTGTCGAAGGCCAGGCCTTCCGACACCAGGCGTTCCGCGGCGCCCGCCAGGGAGAGCGCGATGGGCCGATAATCCCGGCGCAGATGAGCGTCGATGGCGTCCGGCGCGAAGCCCGCGGAGATCTCGATATCGAGGCACACGGTCATGAGGCGCGCGATGGCCGCGAGAGCTTTGTCATCGCCTACGGCGGTCACATCGATCGCCGCGCGGGGGCCTGAGCGCCATCGGCGTAGAGCCAGGGCGTCGGCCTCGGAGGCGACGATATCGAGATCGCCAAATCGCCAGCCGAGAAGGGCGCCGGTCAGGGCCCAGTCCTGACCCTGGATCAGGCCGGCGGGCTTGGCGATGGCGAGGGTGGGATGGTCTGGCGCAGGTTCATCGCATTGGGCCTGGCCCAGGACGATGGCCTCGGCGATGGCCGCCTCGCTCGCGCCGGCGTCCAGGGCGGCGCGCGCCGCCCGAGCGAGGACCTCATTGGCCAGGGGATCGGCGCAGGCCGCGGGCGATCCCTGGCAGCGACGAACGGCGTCGGCGACGAGGGTGAGGGCGCGGGCGGTCGCGGTGGCGGACGGGGGCGCGGTCCGTTTCTGGACGTGGATTTCCGCCAGAGTCGGCGTTTCAGACGCGGGGGCCCGGGCGGGATCATGAGCGGTGGGATGAAGCCTTACGCCAAAGGGGAGGGTGGGGCCGGGCGCGACAATCCCCAGCGCCAGCAGCTTGACGAGCGCCCCGCGAAAACCCTCGGCGTCAGCTCCCGACTTGAAATAGCCGAGCGCCAATCCCCAGGCGGCTTGCCGGCGGGCATAGTGGGCGGGGCCGCCGCCCAGCAGCCGGTCAAACAGATCCGCCCCGCTGGAGCGGTCCCCGGCGGGAAAATCCTGGGGCAGACCAGAGGCCCAACCCAGCCAAGCCTCCACCCGCGCCGTGGGCCAGGACGTGGGAGCGAGGACCTGTATGAGCCCCGCGGCGCCATCGATCTCGCGTTCGCTATAGGCGGGCGGATTAGGGAGGCTTGTCGCCAGGGCTTGAAAACGCATCAATGAAGAACTCCCGCGCGCCGAGATGCTAGGGGAAGGCCCCGATCCTCGCAATAGATGTTGCGGCGCCTCGCGCCTTTGCCCCCAACATCTTGTGGATTGTCGGGCCATCCCAGGCGCCTGTCCGATGCTGGACGCGGGTGGCCCGCGCGCCTATAGACGCCCTGTGCTCAGGGACATTTTCACATGGTGGTTTGGCGCGACGATCGGCGCGCGGAACCAGATTCATAAGTCCGCCAGGCTGGTCGGTTATGATGACCTGGGCAACGCCTATTATGAGAGCGTGGAGAAGCGCTTTGAGTATGACGGGCATAACCGCCGGTTCGTGATCTATAAGGGCTATGCCGACGCCTCCAAGGTTCCGGCCGAATGGCACGGCTGGCTGCATCATACCTTCGCCGAGCCGCCCACCCGGGAGCCCTTGCTCCGCCGGTCCTGGGAAAAGGATCATCAGCCCAATCTCACCGGCACCATCTGGGCCTGGCGGCCCAAAGGCGCCCTGGCGCGCGGGGGAAAGCGGGCGCCGGCCAGCGGCGATTACGAGCCTTGGACGGGCGAGTAGGGCGTCGACCAGGGCGCTGGAGGAGGCCCCTGGGTCTTCTGATGGCGAGCGGTCTCGCCTTGGCCTTCAGCGCCGCCGAGGCGCAACTCCCACCGCCTCTGGAACAGGCGCCGCCGCCCCCGCCTTCGGTGGGCCCCGTCGTGGCGCCCCCGCCGGACATCGAGACCGCGCCATCCCCATCGGCGGGTGTCCAGGAGGCCCATCCCACGCTTGAAGCGCCCAGGGGTCCGCCCCGGCCTGAGCGCAGCCCCGTGGCGGTGCTGCGGGTGCTGGATAAGGTCACGGCCGAAACCTTGCGCTTCGCCGCGCCGGTGGGTCGCCGCGTGCGGTACAAGAGCCTGGTTTTCGAGGTTAAGGCTTGCGAGACATGGGGCGTCGGCACGGCGGATCCGCGGGCCTCCGCCTATGTCATGATCGACTCAGATCCCGGCGGCGCCGATGCGAGGGGCGCCAGCCAGGAGATCTATAAGGGCTGGATGTTCGCGGAGGCGCCCGGCGTCCACCTCCTCAGTCACCCCATCTATGACGCCTGGCTGGAATCCTGCATCGCCAGCGCGCCGGGCGTCTGAGCGGGGAGGGCGAGGAAGTCTCCGGTCCGGCTTAGGGCCCCGGCGAGCTGCCCAAGATAGTCGGCCTTGTCGATTTCCACCGCGCCAAGGCGGGTCAGATGATCCGTGACGAACTGGGTGTCGAGAAGGACAAATCCGCCAGCCCGCAATCGCGCGGCCAAATGGACGAGGGCCACCTTGCTGGCGTCGCGGGCGATGGAAAACATGCTCTCGCCAAAGAACGCGCCGCCAAGCGCAATCCCATAGAGGCCGCCGACAAGCTGGCCGTCCCGCCAGGCCTCGACGCTATGGGCGAGCCCCCTCGCGAAGAGTTCGAGGCAGAGCTCCTCGATGGTGCGGTTGATCCAGGTCTCGGTCCGTCCGGCCGAGGGGGCGGCGCAGCCGGCGATGACGCCGGCAAAGTCCGTGTTGACGCGGATTGTGTAGAGATCAGAGCGGACGGTCCGGGCGAGCCGTCGGGATATCCGCAGGCCATCCAGGGGGAGAACGCCACGGCGGGCGGGCTCGACGAGGAAGATGCGCCGGTCGTGGCGCGTATCGGCCATGGGAAAGACGCCGCGCTGGTAGCAGGCGATGAGATCGTCCGCTGTGAACCCGCGCAAGGCGCGAAGATCCTAGCCCGCCTGCGCCTTGATCCACCTTTCAAGCCAGTGGATATCGTAGCGACCGGCGACGATGTCGGGGTCCACCAGAAGGTCCTGAAAGAGGGGGATCGTGGTCTCGACGCCGCCCACCACCATCTCTGCGAGGGCGCGGCGCATGCGGGCGATGGCCTCGGGCCGATCACGGGCGTGGACGATCAGCTTGCCGGCGAGGCTGTCATAGTAGGGCGGTATGGAATAGCCGGCATAGAGGGCCGAATCGAGCCGTACACCGAGGCCGCCAGGCGCGTGGAAATCGGTGACAAGGCCCGGTGAGGGCATGAAGGTGCGGGGGTTTTCCGCATTGATCCGGCACTCGATGGAATGCCCCTCAAAGACCACTTCGTCTTGCGTAAAGGAGAGCGGCAGGCCCGCGGCGATGCGAATCTGTTCGCGGACGAGATCGATGCCGGTGATCGCCTCGGTGACGGGATGTTCCACCTGCAGGCGGGTGTTCATCTCGATGAAGAAGAACTCGCCGTTTTCATAAAGAAATTCAATGGTTCCAACGCCCAGATAGCCAATGGTCCTCACCGCGTCGACGACCACCTTGCCGATGGCCGCGCGAGCCTTGGCGTCAATCACGGGGGAGGGGGCTTCCTCCATCATCTTCTGGTGGCGTCGCTGGAGGGAGCAGTCGCGCTCGCCCAGGTGACAGACCGCGCCATAGGCGTCGGCCACCACCTGAAGTTCGATGTGCCGGGGCGTGGCGAGATAGCGCTCCATATAGACCGCGTCATCGCCGAAGGCCGCCTTGGCCTCGCCCCGGGCTGTCGCATAGGCTTCAGCCACCTCGTCGCGATCCCTGGCGACCTTCATGCCCCGGCCGCCCCCGCCGGCGGCGGCCTTGATCAGGACGGGATAGCCGATCTCGTCGGCGGCCGAGATCGCCTCGGCCTCACTGGTGATGGCGCCATTGGATCCGGGAACGACGGGAATCCCGGCCTCGCGGACGGCCTGCTTGGCGGCGATCTTATCGCCCATAATTCTGATGTGCTCGGGGCGAGGGCCGATGAACACATAGCCGTGGGCGCCCAGGATCTCGGCGAAGCGCGCATTTTCCGACAGAAATCCGTAGCCCGGATGGACGGCCTGCGCGCCGGTGATCTCGCAGGCCGAGACGATGGCCGGGATGTTCAGATAGCTCTTGGACGCCGGCGCGGGACCGATACAGACGCTTTCATCGGCCAGGCGAACATGCATGGCGCTGGCGTCGGCTTCCGAATGGATCGCCACGGTGTGAATGCCCATTTCCTGGCACGCGCGGTGGACCCGCAAGGCGATCTCGCCGCGATTGGCGNNTTCCGCCAGCCTGAAAAAATCAGTCAATGACGACGAGGGGCTCGCCGTATTCAACCGGTTGGCCGTCGATGACCAGATAGTCCGTGATCACACCCGCCTTGGGCGCCGCGATGGGGTTCATGGTCTTCATCGCTTCCACCAGGAGCAACGTCTGGCCCAGAGCCACCTTGTCGCCGACCTTGGCGAAGGGC
>PLFA01000103.1:0-14467 GCA_003136615.1 Caulobacteraceae bacterium
TGCGGTCATGCGGTCATGCGGCCGTGAGGGCCTCACGCACGGCGTCGACGCCGGATTGGGCCCGGGCGGGGTCGGGGGCGCCGCCTTGGGCGAAGTCGGGCCGGCCTCCCGCGCCCTGGCCGCCCATGGCGCTGACCGCCGCACGGGCCAGATCAACCGCGTTGAAGCGATCCTGAGCGGCTCCGGCCACCACCACCGTGCTTGAGACCTTCCCGTCGGCGACGCCGCTTAGGGCCACGACGCCGTCGCCGATCTGCTTTCGATAGGTCTCGGCGATAGGTCGAAGGTCTTTACCGCCCACCCCCTGTAGGACGCGGCCGATGAACTTCACCCCGCCGATATCCTCGGGCGGGCGTTCGGCGACTCCGCCGCCGCCCATGGCGATCTGACGCCGCGCCTCGGCCAGATCGCGCTCCAGTTGACGGCGCTGGGCCTCTAGGGCCTCGATGCGCGCTGGCGTTTCGGCCACCGGCGTTTTCAACTGATCGGCGATGGCCCGCGCGGCAGCGGCCTGGTCCAGCAGCCAGCGGCGGGCAGCTTCGCCGGTCAGGGCTTCCACGCGGCGAATCCCCGCGGCCACGCCCTGTTCGGAGATGATCTTGAAGAGGGCGATATCACCAGTGCGCGCCACGTGGGTGCCTCCGCACAGCTCCACCGAATAGGCGCCCTCGCCTGTCAGGCTGTGGCCCAGGGAGAGGACGCGGACCTTGTCGCCGTATTTTTCGCCAAAGAGCGCGATGGCGCCGGCCGCCATGGCCTCGTCAGGCCCCATTTCCGTGGTTTCCGCAGGGACGTTCTGGCGAATGACCGCGTTGACCTCGGTCTCGATGGCGTCGATCTGAGCTCCAGTGAGCGGGCCAGAATAGCTGAAGTCAAAGCGCATCCTGTCGCCATCGACAAGCTGGCCCTTTTGGGCGACGTGGGGGCCCAGCACATGGCGCAGGGCCGCGTGGACCAGGTGGGCGGCGGAGTGATTGAGCCGGGTCCGCGCACGGCGGGCGGCGTCCACACAAAGGGTGACGGAAGTCCCAGGGGTGAGGGTCCCTGTGGCGATTTTCAAGGCGTGGATATGGATATCACCGGCCTCCTTCTGTGTGTCGATGACCTCGGCCGCTCCCCCGTCCCAGATGGCCGTCCCACGGTCGCCGGCCTGGCCGCCGCTTTCGCCATAGAAAGGCGTCACATCGAAGAGGACGCTGACCGTTTCGCCCGCGACGGATTCTGGGACCTCTGCCCCCTCGCGCACCAGGGCGAGGGCCTTGGCTGCCGTGTCGATCTTCTCATAGCCCTCGAAGAGGGTAGGGCCGAAGCGGTCGCGCAGGGCAAACCAGACCGCCCCTTGCACCCTTTCACCCGAGCCGGCCCAGTTTTCCCGGGCCATAGCGCGCTGGGCCGCCATGGCCGCGTCGAAACCGTCCAGATCCACCGCGATACCCCGGGCGCGCAAAGCATCCTGCGTCAGGTCCAGGGGAAAGCCATAGGTGTCATAAAGCTTGAAGGCTGTCTCGCCAGACAATGTGTCGCCTTCCCCAAGGCCTGCCGTCGCCTCCTCCAGCAGGGCCATGCCGCGCCCGAGCGTGCGCAGAAAGCGCTCCTCCTCCTGGCGCAGTGTCTCGGCAATGGCGGCCTCGGCGCGGCGCAGTTCGGGATAGGCCGTCCCCATTTCCGCCACCAGCGTGGGAACGAGCCGGTGCATCAGAGGCTCCGCCGCCCCCAACAGATGGGCGTGGCGCATGGCGCGTCGCATGATCCGCCGCAGAACATAGCCACGCCCTTCATTGGAGGGCGTCACACCATCGGCGATAAGGAAACTGGTGGAGCGAAGGTGATCGGCGATAACGCGGTAAGAACCACTGGACTCAGGGTCAGACGCGCGATGAAGAGTCGCCTCGGTAGCCCCGATCAAGGTGCGGAAGAGGTCGGTCTCGAAGACGCTGTGGACGCCCTGCAGGACGCAGGTCATCCGCTCCAAGCCCATGCCCGTATCAATGGAAGGCTTGGGGAGCGGCGTGCGCGCGCCACCGGCAGCCTGATCGAACTGCATAAATACGAGATTCCAGAATTCCACGTACCGGTCGCCGTCCTCATCCGGAGAGCCAGGCGGTCCGCCGGCGACCGAGGGGCCGTGGTCAAAGAAGATCTCTGAGCAGGGGCCGCAGGGACCGGTGTCGCCCATCGACCAGAAATTATCGNNAGGCCGGCGGCCTCCTCGTCCTCGGAATATACGGTGACCACGAGACGGTCCTTCGGCAAAGCGAAATCCCGCGTGGTGAGATTCCAGGCGAACTCGATGGCCTCGGCCTTGAAATAGTCGCCGAAAGAAAAATTGCCCAGCATTTCGAAGAAGGTCAGGTGGCGGGCGGTGTAGCCCACATTGTCCAGGTCATTGTGCTTGCCGCCAGCGCGCACGCACTTCTGCGATGTCACGGCCCGGGGCGAGGGCGGGGTTTCCGCGCCTGTGAAGATATTCTTAAAGGGCACCATGCCGGCATTGACGAAGAGCAAGCTGGGATCGCTCTTGGGAACCAACGGGGCTGACGGAATCACAGCGTGGTCCAGGGCGGCGAAGTAGCCGAGGAACTGCGCGCGGATATCGTTCAGGCTGGGTTTCCCCAAATCTATCTTGGATGAACTGGGCATGGCGGGCGCTCTATCATCGCCGCGATGCGGGAAAAAGGGTGGGGCTAATTGATCCCGGACCCCTCACCCCGCCCATCCTTCTCCGGAAGAGCGGGGGAAGCGTGATCGCCGATCCTATTCCTCGCCGGGCTCCGGCGCGCCGATGAGGAGTTCCTCTTCGATGCGCGTGGAATTGCCACGCACCTGATCCTCGATCTGGGCGGCGATATCGGGATTGGCCTTGAGGAACTCCCTGGCATTGTCGCGGCCCTGACCGATACGCGTCGAGTTCCAGGAGAACCAGGCGCCCGATTTCTCAATCACCCCGGCCTTGACGCCGAGATCAATGATTTCGCCAAGCTTGGAAATGCCCTGGCCATACATGATGTCGAACTCCACCTCGCGGAACGGGGGGGCGACCTTGTTCTTCACCACCTTGACCCGGACATTGTTGCCGATGATCTCATCGCGCACTTTCACCGAGCCGGTGCGGCGGATATCGAGGCGAACCGAAGCGTAGAACTTCAGGGCATTACCTCCGGTGGTGGTCTCGGGGCTGCCATACATGACGCCGATCTTCATCCGGATCTGATTGATGAAGATGACCAGGGTGTGGGTCTTGGAAATAGAGGCGGTGAGCTTGCGCAGGGCCTGGCTCATCAGACGCGCCTGAAGACCAGGCAGGCTGTCGCCCATCTCGCCCTCGATCTCGGCCCGGGGGGTTAGGGCGGCCACGGAATCGATTACCACAATGTCCACGGCGCCGGAGCGCACCAGGGTGTCGGTGATTTCCAGGGCCTGTTCGCCGGTGTCCGGCTGAGCCACCAGCAAGTCATCCAGATTGACCCCCAGCTTGTGGGCGTAGGAGGGGTCGAGGGCATGTTCGGCGTCCACGAAGGCGGCGGTGCCGCCGGCCTTTTGCACCTCGGCGACCACATGCAGGGCGAGGGTCGTTTTGCCCGAGCTTTCCGGCCCGAAAATCTCCACCACCCGGCCCTTTGGCAAACCGCCGATGCCGAGCGCGATGTCGAGACCGAGCGAGCCGGTGTGGACCGACTCGATCTCCACCACCTTGCCCTTGTCGCCCAGCTTCATCACCGAGCCCTTGCCAAACGCCCGGTCAATCTGGGTCAGGGCTGCTTCCAGCGCCCGCTGCTTGTCGCCCTCTTCCTTGCCTACAAGTCTCAAAGCCATGGTTCCCGACATTTTGCTTCAGCCCTTCCTATCCCATGATTCCGGCGCCCGCGCGGGTGATGCCGAACGAATTGATCCCGATGCACTGAACAGGAACAAAGCATAAACATATAGCTGAGATGTTCACAAGATGTTCTTTTGGGCTCGTGGCTATGATTTTGGCAGAAGGCTCGCCACGGCGCTCTCGTCTGAAAATCTCACCCCGACTCGCCAAACGGCCACCCGATCCCGCCACATGGGCGGCAGCCGCGCCCCGTCCTTTTCTGTCGTCACCAGTCCCGCGTCGAGCGCCCGCGCCCGGGCGGCGAGGAAGCGCAAGGTGGCCTCCGGGATTGCCGCGTGATCGGCCAAGGGGGCGAAGTCGATGAGATCGCAACCGGCAGCGCGCAGCGCGCGCTCGAACTTCCAGGGTTTTGCAATGCCGGCGAAGCCGAGTTGGGGGCCTGGGGGTGGCTTAGCTTTCGGCTCCAGGCGCGCGATAAGGACGGGCTTGGAGGCCAGGGCGGCGAAGAGACGCGGATCGGGTTCGGGAAGGTCGGCGGGGAGGAGGAGGATTACGGCGTCAGCGCGGGCGAGGCCTGTGCTCAGGGGCTCACGCATGGGGCCGGCGGGGAAGACCGATCCATCGCCGAAGGGCCATTCGCCATCCCGCGTCTCGCCATCCACGACCACAATGGACAAGCTCTTAGCGAGCGCCCCGTTCTGATGGCCGTCATCCATGATGATGATACTGGCTCCCGCGGCGACGGCCGCCCGGGCGCCGGCGAGGCGGTCCCGGGCGATCCAGACCGGCGCCTCGCCGCTCAGCATCAAGGCCTCGTCGCCCACATCCGCGGCGTCGTGAAGGGCGGGATCGACACGCAGGGGGCCGCGCGCGCGGCCCCCATGTCCGCGCATGAGGATGTGAACAGCTTGGCCCTCGGCGGAGAGGCGCGCCGCCAGGGCCCGGACGATCGGGGTCTTGCCACTGCCCCCCAGGGTCAGGTTGCCGACGCAAATCACGGGAACGCCAGGTTCAACAGACCGGGCGCGCCGAAGACGCCGGGCGGTTAGGCCGGCCCAGAGCCAGGACAGAGGGATGAGAATCAAGCGCCCGGCGCGAAAGCCGGCGCCCTCGCGGCGATACCAGTCCTTGGGCGTGCGGAGTGTCATGGACCGAGAAGATCGAGAACCGGCTTGATCACCCCGGCCGCCGCCGCATCCCTGGGCTCCACGAAGGCCCGGGCGCGCGCCGCGATCTTTCGCAGCCCGTTGGGATCGCGGCCAGCCAATCGGAAAGCTTCCGCCACCTCGCCTGGCGCCACAAGGCGCGTCGCGCCAGCGTCCGCGAGCTCAGCATAGACCGGCCAGGCGTCCACATGGGGTCCGGCGATAAAGGCGGTCTCCAGGCGGGCGGGCTCTAGCGGATTGTGGCCGCCGGCGCCGCCCGTGATCAGGCTGCCGCCGATCACCGCCAGATCCGCCAGGCGGTAGAACAGGCCAAGCTCTCCCACCGAGTCGGCCACATAGATTTCGAGGCGGGCAGGGTCCGCGCCCGTCGTTCGGCGCCCCGCTCTCAGGCCCCGCGCCGCCGCCATGGCCTCAATGTCGACGCCGCGCTCGGGATGACGTGGCGCGATGATCAGAAGCGCTTCGGCGACATGGGCGCGCACCGCCTGAAAGGCGTCCAGGACGATCACCTCCTCCCCAGGATGCGTGCTGGCCGCGAGGAGGCAGAGCCGCCCGGTCAGCGCGTGCTTGAGACAGCCCAGCTCACGAGGATCGGCGGCGAGGGGCGCGGCGCCGAATTTCAGGTCGGCCAGCCCATCGACCCTGCCGCCCAGGCTCTTCAGCCCCTCGGCCGCCGAGGCGTCGCGGGCGAGGATCAGGTCAAAGCTGGACAGAACCGCGCGGGCGGCGCCCGGAGCGTGGCGCCAACCCCTGAGGCTGCGCTCCGAAAGACGAGCGGACAGCAGCGCGAGGCCCGTCCCCCCGGCCTTGGCGGCGAGGATCAGGTTCGGCCATAGATCGCTTTCCGCCAGAACGCCCAGGTCGGGGCGCCAATGGGCCAGGAACCGGCGAACGGCCCCCGGGGTGTCGAGGGGCGCGAACTGGTGCACGGCGTCGGGGGGCAGGCGGGGCCCAAGAAACGCCGCCGAGGCGCGAGTCGCGCTGGTGACCAATAAGGCTGTACCGGGCCGTTCCCGCATGACCGCCTGGGCAAGCGGCAGCAGAGCCAGGCTCTCGCCCACGCTCACCCCATGAAGCCAGACCAGGCGCCCCGGTGGGCGGGGGGCGGATGCGACGCCCAGCTTCTCGCGCCAGCGGACGGGGTCTTCCTTACCCTGGCCGATGCGGCGGCGTAGCCAGACGCTCGCCAAGGGCGCGACCAGGCGTCCCGCTAAGGCGTAGAGATGCAGGCCGAGCGTGCGGCGCGCTGTCCCCGCGTACAGAATGGCTTCTGCCCGCCCTTGAGCGGCGTTCATGGCGTCCTGCCAGGCCGAGCGGGCTGCCTCCAAAGAAGCCTCATCCATGCGAACGGGGGCGTGAAACGGGCCGGCTGTCACCAGGACAGCGCGGGCGAACGGCAGGGGAATGCGGGCGCCGTCCCACGTGTTCAGGGCCAGGGCCGGGCGGGCGGCAAGACCGAGGGCAAAGACCGGGCAGCGGGCGGCTCTGGCCAGATGGACAGGCCCCGCGGGCATGACCCGGGCGGGGCCCCTGGGGCCGTCGGGGGTGAGCAGCATGGCCCCGCCCTCGGAAATGCTTTTCACGGCCGCGCGAAAGGCGCCCGCGCCGCCCTTGGCCAGGGCGTCCTCGGCCCGCCCCGTGGAGCCGCGAATGGTGGGGATCCCCAGGCGCTCGGCGGCCAGGGCGATGAAGGCGCCATCCCTGGAATGCGAGATCATCACCCGCCGGGGTTTGGCCCCTAGCAAAGGGCGGCAGGCGATCGCCTGGGCGATGCGGCCATGCCAAAAAAGGCCGATCAGTCCCTCATCGGCCGCGATGGCGCAGCGCGCGGCCTCGAAATCCGCCAGGCGCCAGCGGAGTGTGGAGATGACGAGCTCTTCATAGGAGGCGATAAGGCGGCCCAGCAGCACTTGAATCCAGGGCGCCCCGATCAGTCCCTTCACGCCGCCGCGTCCGGAGCATCCAAAAGGCTTTGACCGCCCGCGAGGCGCGCATAGAGCCCGCCCTTGGCCATCAAGCTCTGGTGGTCGCCCATCTCAGCCACCTGGCCGCCTTCCAGAACATAGATGCGGTCCGCGCCGCGGATGGTGGATAGCCGATGGGCGATGATCAAGGTGGTGCGGCCGGCCATCAGGCGGGCAAGGGCGGTCTGGACCTGAGCTTCGCTTTCGGTGTCGAGCGCGCTGGTCGGCTCGTCCAGCAGCAAGATTGGCGCGTTCTTGAGGAAAGCCCTGGCGATGGCGATCCTCTGCCTCTGGCCGCCGGACAGGCGCGCGCCCGCTTCGCCCACCCGCGATTGATAACCCTTGGGCAAGGCGAGAATGAACTCGTGGGCGGCCGCCGACTTGGCCGCCGCCTCGATCTCAGCTTGCGAGGCGCCCGCCCGCGCATAGGCGATATTGGCGGCGATGGTGTCGTCAAAGAGGAAGGGCTCCTGGGTGACCAGGGCGATGGCGCGTCGCAGGGAGGCCAGGGAGACAGCGCTGGTATCCTGGCCGTCGATGGTCAGGGCGCCGTCGGTGACGTCGTAGAATCGCGGAATCAGATTGAGCAGGGAGGTCTTTCCCGCCCCAGAAGGACCCACCAGGGCCACAACCTCGCCCCGTCTCGCTTCTAGGTTCACGTTGGTGAGAACCTGAGCCTCGCCGTAGGCGAAGCAGACACCCGAAAGGCGGATAACCCCAGCGGGGACCCGCAGCTCCGGGGCGCCTGGGGCGTCGCGCACCTCAGGCTCCACGTCGAGGGCGGCGAACAGGCGTTGGGCCGCCGTGACGCCCTGGCCGATGAGTGTGCTGAGATTGGAGACTTGGCGCAGCGACTGCCCGGCCATCAGCAGGGCGGCGAAAAAGGTTATAAAACCCCCAATGTCGGCATGACCGGCGCTTGCCCGCCAAGCCTCATAGGCGAGGACCGCCGCCACCACGATATAGGCCAGAGTATCCGAGGCGGGGGTGGCGATGGCCCGGGCGTCGTCGCCGCTGACGATGTGGCGTTGGCGTTCGGTGATCACGGCGGCCACCCGGGCCTCCTCATAGGCCTCGCGGTTCTCCATCTTCACGACCCGAACGCCGTCGAGCCCCTCCATGATGGCGGTGGAGAGCGCGCCCGTGGCGTTCATGGCCCCTTTGGCCGCCCTGATGGCCTGGCGCATGAAGCGCCGCAGGATCAGGGCTGTAAGGGGCGCGGCCGTGAGGGCCAAAAGTGTGAGGCGCCAGTCGTTGTACGCCATCACCACCAGGGCGGCGATGAGCATAAGCCCATTCTGGACGAGATTTACCAGGCCCGTGGTCGCCGCCTCGCGGATCAGCCCTGAGTCATAGATGACGGAGGCGACGAACCCGCCAGTGTGGGCCGCGCGCAGGCGCGCGAGGTCGGCGCGCACCAGTTTGCGGAACAGTTCAAGCTGGACGTCGCCGACGATGCCGTTGCCCATCCGGTTGACCAGCATGGCCTGGATGGCGGCCGCAAGGCCTCGTGCGAGAGCCAGGGCGATAATGATCAGGGGAAGGCGAAATATAGCCCTGGCCGCCACGCGGCTCGTCACCTGATCCACGGCGGGCTTTAGGAATTCAAGCACGAGGCCCGAGAGGCCGGCGAAAACCGCCGCCAGCAGGAGGGCGAGGGTCAGGGCTTTCCAGCGCGGCGCCAGATACAGCCGCGCCACGCGTAAGGCGGTCTGGCGGGGAGCCAGTTGGGTCATCTGGGGCGTGCGCACGTTGAGTGAGCCTCCAGAGACAAGCTTAAAGGTTCGGCGTTAAATAGAAAACAACGCCCGGTCGAAGGCCTGCAACGACCTACTTCTTCATGAATCCGCCGTACTTGGCCGTAAAACGGGAGACGCGGCCGCCGCGGTCAACCAGATGCTGGTTGCCGCCGGTCCAGGCCGGATGAGTCTTGGGATCGATATCCAGGGTCAGGGACGCGCCCGCCTTGCCGTAGGTTGAACGGGTCTGATAAGTCGTGCCGTCCGTCATCTTCACCGTGATGAAGTGGTAGTCGGGATGGGTGTCTTGTTTCATGACCTGTCTGACTTCACTGCGCGCGCCTCCCGAGACGCAAGGCCCAGGCGACGGTGAAAGGGGCGAACGAAAAGCCCGCCATAGCGGCGGGCGTTTGAACGGCGGGCTATATACGACCATATCGGCATCGAGCAAGGGTTCCCGCCAAGTATGAGTTCGATTGACGTTGTCTCGTCCGGAGCCGGCGCGCCACACGCCGCCGCTTCCCGACCCCGCCGTGATCTTTCGCCGCTGGCTCGGCTCGCGCCCTTCGTGAAAGCCCATTGGGGGGACGCAGCCCTTTCAGGCCTGTTCCTCACCCTCTCCACCATCTCAACCCTGGCCTTCACCTTCGCGTTGCGCCTCATGGCCGACAAGGGCTTGGCGACCCACGCCGCGGCCCTGATCGACCGCGCCTTCTTGATCCTGGCCGGCGTAGCCGTGGCCCTGGCCCTGACGACTGGGGCCCGGTTCTATTTCGTCAACAAGCTGGGCGAGCGGGTGGTGGCCGACCTTCGCGCCGCCTTCTACGGCCATGTGGTCAAGCTTGATCAGGCCTATTTCTTGAAAGTGCGCACCGGGGAGGTGCTATCGCGCCTGACCACGGATCTGGCCATCGTCGAGACCATGGTGGGGGCGACGGTGGCCGTCGCCATTCGTAATTTCCTTACCGTCGTGGGCGCCCTGACGGTGATGGTTATCGTCAATCCCGCCCTGACCGGCTTTGTCATGCTCATCGTCGTCATGATCCTCGCGCCCCTCTTCGTGGTTGGCGGCCGCGTACGGCGCCTCTCCGTGGCGGCCCAGACCCGCTTCGCCGAGGCGGTGGGCTATGCGGGGGAGACGTTGGACGCCCTGGAGACGGTTCAGGCGTTCGGGCGGGAGGCCGCGGTCACGGCCAGGTTCAAGGGGGCGGTGGAGACCGCCTTCAAGGTGTCGGTGGCCAGGATCAGCGCCCGCGCCGCGATGACGGTGCTGGTAATGATCCTCGCCGCGGGGGGCATCGGGCTTGTTCTGTGGCAGGCGTCCCTGGATGTGTTCGTCAGAGGCGATATGAGCTCTGGCGCCCTTCTGCAATTCGTCTTCCTGGCCATTCTGGCGGCGGGCTCGGTGGGCTCCTTAGGCGAGGCCTGGGGCGATATTCAGAAGACCGCCGGCGCCATGGCGCGGATCGGCGAGATCCTGGACGCTGTGCCGGCCATCTCCGCACCGCTCCACCCCACGCCCCTCCCGAGCCCCGCGCGCGGCGAGATCGTTTTCGACAAGGTGACGTTCGCCTATCCCGGACGGCCTGATCTTCCCGCGCTTTCGGGCTTCGACCTCGCGGTAAGGCCCGGCGAACGCGTGGCGCTCGTCGGACCCTCCGGGGCGGGCAAGAGCACGGTGCTGCGCCTGCTCCTGCGCTTCTATGATCCCCAAGGCGGGGCCATCCGTTTGGATGGCGTGGATATCCGCCAGGCCGACCCTGCCCAGGTGCGGGCTCGCATGGCTTTGGTCTCTCAAGAGGCGCCGCTCTTCTCCGGTACGGCGCTGGATAATCTGCGCTTTGGGCGGGCGGAGGCCAGCGACGCCGATCTTGCCGCCGCCGCAAAGGCCGCCCAGGCGGAGACCTTCCTCGCCGCCCTGCCCGGTGGGCCGGACGCGGCGCTCGGCGAGCGCGCTAAGACCCTCTCAGGGGGTCAACGTCAGCGCCTCGCGATCGCCCGCGCCCTCCTGCGGAACGCGCCAATCTTGCTCCTTGATGAGGCCACCAGCGCGCTCGACGCCGAAAATGAGCGCCTGATCCAGCATGCCTTGGCCGACGCCATGGTCGGACGCACCAGCCTCGTTATCGCCCATCGCTTGGCGACAGTGCTGGCCGCCGACAGGATCGTCGTGATGGACGCGGGGAGGGTCGTGGAGGTGGGGACCCACGCCGAACTGATTACCCGGGGTGGTCTCTATGCGGGCCTGGCAGAGCTGCAGTTCGGCCCCAGGGCGGCCTAAAGACCCGGGTGTTTCCCATTGGTCAAGCCATGGCCCCTTCGTGGCGCAGGAGCCAGAGCTTGCGCTCAAGCCCGCCGCCATAGCCGGTGAGGGAGCCGTTGGCGCCGATGACCCGGTGGCAGGGGATGACGAGGCCGATGGGATTGGCGCCATTGGCCAGGCCCACGGCCCTCACCGCCTTGGGCTTGCCCATGCGCCGGGCTTGTTCGCCGTAGCTGACGGTCTCGCCCACGGGAATGTTACGTAGAGCTTGCCAGGCTGTCCGCTGGAAGGCCGTGCCTGTCCGGCGGCAGGGGATCGACTCGATGGCCGCGAGGTTCCCGGCGAAATAGGCGGCGAGCGCGGCCCGGACGGCGGGAGGAGCGGCCCCCTCGATCAGGCTTACGTTCGCGCCGTAATAGCGGTGAAGGAGCTGGCGCAAGCGCGTTTGGTGGTCGCTCCAGTCAAAGGCCGCGAGGACGCCGTTCTCGTCGGTGACGACAAGCGCCTCGCCGATCGGGGTCTCAAGTCGGTCCAGATTGAGGATGTCAGGCTGCGCGTCTGTCATGATCGACTCCAGAGTTGGGGAGGTTCGGATCGAGAAGGTTGGGCGTGGTCCACAGGTGGAGGGCGGCATAGGCGCGCCATGGTCGCCAGGCCTGGGAGCGGGCCTCCAGGGCGGTCGTGCTCGGTCTGATCCCATCTGCCCCGGTCAGCGCCCGTTGCAGGCCGATATCAGCGGCGGGAAAGGCGTCAGGATCGCGCAGGGCGCGAACGGCGATATAATGGGCTGTCCAGGCGCCAATGCCGGGCAGGGCCATCAGCTTCGCTATGGCCTGTGCGGGGTCTCCTGGCGCGTCAAACAGACCGGCGTCGGCGACGGCGGCGCGGGCGAGGCCCGCGAGGGCGGATGACCTGGACCTGGGCATCGGCAGGTTGCTGAGATCGGCGCTCGCCAGGGCGTGGGGGGTGGGAAAAGCGTGGGTCACGCCCGGCTCGAGACCCGCCAGACCAGCGTTCAAAGGCGCGCCGTAATCAGCGGCGAGGCCCGCCGCCAGGCAGGTGGCGGCGGCGACAGTGATCTGTTGGCCGAGGATCGCGCGTACCGCGAGCTCGAAGCCGTCCCAAGCGCCTGGAACCCTGAGACCCGGCCGGGCGGTGACGCGCGCGGCCAGGTCTGGATCATGTCCCAGGTGGTCCGCGATCGCGCTGGGATCGGCTGTCAGATCAAAAATCCGGCGCACCCGGGCGATGATAGCGGGTAGAGCTGCAAGGCGCGGAAAGCGGATCACCACGTCCAGCCGCTGCCCTGAGTCAGGCGACACGGCCAGGAGGCCGATCTGACCCTCCAAGGTAATGGCGCGCACGTACCGGCTTGGCGTCACGACCTCGACTCCGCCGATGGCCCTGGCCCCAAGGAACGCGATCATGGCGTCCCAGTCATAGGGCGCGCGATAGGGCAGCTTCAGCCGGACGCCATCCTTCGCGGCTGGGCGCGCGGTGGCCCGGGTCCGACGCAGCGCAGCTGGCGGGCGGCCATAGAGCGCCTGAAACGTCTCGTTAAAACGCCGCACGCTGGAAAACCCCGACGCCAGGGCGACGTGGGTCATGGGAAGAGCTGTTTCGTGGATGAGTTGCTTGGCCAGAAGCACCCTGCGGGTCTGCGCCACAGCGATGGGCGAGGCCCCTAAATGAGTGTGAAACAGCCGCCGCAGATGCCTGCCTCCCACGCCCAGCCGATCAGCTAGGCCTTCAAGATCCCCGCGGTCGAGGGCCCCCGCCTCGATGAGCGCCAAGCCCCGCGACACGGTATTGGATGCCCCCCGCCAAGCGCCCAGATCCGGCGCGGATTCCGGTCGGCAGCGCAGGCAGGGACGAAAGGCCGCCTCCTGGGCCGAGGCGGCGCTCGGGAAAAACGTCACATTCTCGCGCTTGGGCGTGCGGGCGGGGCAGATCGGCCGGCAATAGACCCCCGTGGTCTTCACCCCCACGAAAAGGCGCCCGTCGAAGCGGGCGTCGCGGGTGGCGAGGGCGCGGTAGCAGGCGTCGGGATCAAGGTCCATGGCGCGATCATCGTCCGCGCCGGCTCGTCTGTCTCGCGGTTTTCGGACTCTTATGACGAACCGTCAGCCTCGGCGGGCATTCAGAGCGTCGTTGCGGGCTCGCGCTATCGGCGCGGCCAGATCCCCGCAAACCCCATCTACGCCCGCGGCGAAGAGGTCAGCGAGCAGCCGGCGCGCATCTCCCCCCTTGAAGGGGGGCGGCGGAAACGCGGCCTGCTCGGAACCCGCCAAGGCGTGGACCATGAGGCCCGCCATGTGGGCTGCGGCCGTAAACCCCGTCGCCTGAGGCGCCTTGGGATTGGAGAGATCAAGAATCGCCTCGGCAGGAAGGGCCACCGCCCAAACTTGACGGGCGAGGCTCGAAAGACCCTCGGGTGAGAGCATATCCGCCCAGCCCACCCCCGGCGCTCCGGTCGGTCCTGAACCCACCCCGATCCGTTGCACGCGGCGCACGGTGGTCAATTGGCCGAGGGTCTTGAGGGCGCGGGGGTCATCGCTCGCCACCAGCATGGCCGCGGCTGGCGAATTATACCCCTGGGCATGAATGACGTGGGCCAGTTTCGGCTCGAGCGGCAGGTCAAGATTGGCGAAATAGGTGGAATGGGCGAGGCTGGCTTGCACGCCGATCACCCGGCCTTGGCTAACGCATCCGGCCCGCGCGATGGCGATAAGCTCCTCGCATGTCAGAACAGTGGGGCGATCTGCGGCGGCGGGGCGTCTGTCGCGCGGCCCGCCGGAAAGGGTCAGGCTTTTCAGTTCGGCGAGGGTGAAGTCCTCCGTAAACCAGCCCTCCCGCGTGACCCCATCAATGACCCGCGTGGTGCGCCGCTCGGCGAATTCGGGATGGGCGGCGACATCCGTGGCCCCGGAAAGCTCATCATCTTCGCGGACGATCAGCACGCCGTCCTTAGAGCTCACAAGGCCGCCGGCCAGGAAATCAGCGCCCTGGTCGATGGCGGTCAGATAGGCGGCGCGACTGAGCGCCGGGCCACCAGCGGCGGCGCCCCGGGCGATGACGAGGGGTGGTATGGCTCTGGTCTCGGCGCGTAGCGGAAGGCCAACGGTGGCCAGGGCGGTGGCGAGGGCGCTGATCGTGAACCGGCGGCGGGACTGTCTCATGTCGTCCTCAACTTTAGCCGACCTGTCGTCTAACGCCCAAGGCCGAGATTCGCTCTATCAGGCAGCGGCGGCGAGACGCTCTAAGAGCAACGCATGCAGGGCCGAATTCGCGACACAGACAGATCCCGTGGCCAAGGGGTCTGGCCCGCCATCAGCGTCGCTGACGACCCCGCCCGCCTCAAGAACCAGGAGCAGGCCCGCCGCCATGTCCCAGGGGGACAGATCGCGCTCCCAGAACCCGTCAAAGCGGCCCGCCGCCACCCAGGCGAGATCAAGGGCCGCCGCCCCAAACCGGCGCACACCCGCCACCCTCTGGGAGACCTGGTGCAGCTCCTTGAG